>CBCTZG010000008.1:0-53358 GCA_965151315.1 uncultured Clostridia bacterium | reverse complement strand
TTGGGTGTCTACTTTTTCTTGACAAATGCACTATGCGGGGGGATATTTATTGCTGCTGCTCCAGATTTTCCGACCACTGTTCCAATGCGAGCTCTCTGAAAAATACGCTTATGTCATCTGCAGCAAATGCATTTGTACAGGATGCCGCATATAATGCCGCCAGTATGACGGATAGTTTTTTCTGCATAGCCTTCCTCCTAAAATTTTCTCCCCAATTATATAAAAGAGCTTTTTTGCTTTGCAAAGATAAAAGGGACCTGTACGGCTTGTAACAGGTCCATAAAAATTAAATATCCAGATCAGAGACAGTTTTGGCGTATTTTTCGATAAACTCCCGGCGGGGTTCGACCTTATCGCCCATGAGAATTGTAAAGGTTTCGTCCGCCAAAATGGCATCCTCCATATCGATCCGCAGCATGGTACGCTTTTCCGGATCCATGGTGGTCTCCCAAAGCTCCGGCGGATCCATCTCGCCGAGACCCTTATATCGCTGTACCTTACAGCTGGGGCCCATTTCCGCGATCAGCTGATCCCGCTGCTCGTCCGTAAAAGCGAATTTTTCCACCAGGGTATTGTTTTTTCCCTTGAAAACCTTAAACAGCGGCGGCTGGGCAATGTAAATATGCCCTTCCTCGATCAGGGGCCGCATGTACCGGAAAAAGAAGGTCAGCAGCAGGGTACGGATATGGGATCCGTCCACATCAGCATCGGCCATGATGATGATCTTGCCGTATTTTAATTTTCCAATGTCGAATTCTTCACCAATCCCCACGCCCAAGGCCTGGACGATTGGAAGCAGCTTTTCATTGCTGTATACTTTGTCGATCCGGGATTTTTCCACGTTGAGCATTTTCCCCCAAAGCGGCAGGATGGCCTGGAACCGGCGGTTTCGGCCCTGCTTGGCGCTGCCGCCCGCGGAGTCGCCCTCTACGATGTAAAGCTCGGCGTAGTCCGCCCCTTCGTCGGTGCATTTGGCCAGCTTACCCAGCAGGGAAGCGTTCCCTAACGAGGAATTCTTCCGGGTGGCTTCTCTGGCCTTCCGAGCAGCTTCCCTTGCCCGGGAGGCCGTCAGGGTTTTTTCGATAATTATCTTAGCAACGCGGGGATTTTCTTCCAGAAACGCCGCGAATTTGTCATTAACCGCGTTCTCCACCAGAGTTCTGGCCTCAGAGTTACCCAGCTTGGCCTTTGTCTGCCCCTCGAACTGGGCGTCTGCTACCTTGATACTGATTACAGCTGTCAACCCCTCCCGGGTATCTTCGCCGGTCAGGTTGTTTTCCTTCTCCTTCAGGAAGTTGTTTTTCCGGGCATAATCGTTGATTACCCGGGTCATACCGGACTTAAAGCCGGTTTCGTGAGTGCCGCCGTCGTTGGTATGGATATTGTTGGCGAAGCTCAAAAGGGTTTCGTTATAGGCGTCCGTGTATTGCATGGCTACCTCTAACATCATGTCCTCCCGCTCGGCTTCAAAGTAAATCACGTCATCATGCAGGGGATCCTTATTCTTGTTCAGATACTGGACAAACTCCTTGATGCCCCCTTCCGCATGCAGAACATACGGCTGAGGATTCTCCTGGCGCTTGTCGGTAAAAATGATTTTTACGCCCTTATTCAGAAACGCCTGCTCCCGGAGACGCTTTAAGAGGATATCAAAATCAAAAACCAGTACTTCAAAGATCTCCGGGTCCGGCTTGAATGTGATTTTTGTGCCGGTTTTATCCGTATCACCGATCACCTTCAGCTTGCAGGTAGGCTTGCCCCGTTCATAATGCTGATAGTAAACGTGCTCTCCGTCAGAAACCTCTACCTCTAAAAATTCAGACAGGGCATTGACAACGGAAGAACCAACGCCGTGGAGCCCGCCGGATACCTTATATCCGCCTCCGCCGAACTTGCCGCCGGCGTGCAGGATCGTCAGAACAACCTCCACGGTAGGGATCCCCTGCTGGGGATGGATCCCCACTGGGATCCCGCGGCCGTTGTCAATAACAGTTACGGAGTTGTCCGGATTGATGTCAACGATGATTTCCGTACAGTAGCCTGCCAGCGCTTCGTCGATGGAATTGTCCACGATCTCGTATACGAGGTGATGCAAGCCGGCGGAGGCTGTGGAGCCAATGTACATACCCGGCCGTTTCCGGACGGCTTCCAGCCCTTCTAAAACCTGTATTTGGTTTTCGTCATATTTGATATCGATCTTTTCTTCCATGTTTTCGCACTCCTGTGTCTATAATAAAATTTGGTTTGATTTTGCACGCTTGAATAGGGTTTGGGAGGACAGGGAGGTGATATACACCCGGGTTTCCCCCCGGTAGCTTGTGACCACATAGGATTTTGGCAGATCCTCCGAGGTATCAACCACCTGGCCATTTTTCTGGGCCATGGCTAAAAACCGGCGGCTCTGCCGGGAGATGGTGGTGTTATCCATATCAAAAACAGCCACGATATCATCCATCCGGACCACCGCCCCGCTGCCTAAATGCAGGAACATAACCGATCATGCCTCCTTTTGGGTGACTGTACCGTCTTTTACATAAAATAAACGGGTATTTTCCGTACTGACTGGGATGTCGCTGTCGGTGCAGGTCAAAAGCACCTGCTTATCCCGGATCTTTTCCGCTAAAAACAGCCGGCGGTTTAAATCCAGCTCGCTCATAATATCGTCTAACAGAAGCACCGGGTATTCCCCCCGGACCTGCCGGATATATTCTGTTTCCGCGATCTTTAGGCTCAAAACAGCAGTCCGCTGCTGCCCCTGGGAGCCATAGGTTTTTGTGTCGTTTCCATTGATCGTCAGCCCTAGATCATCCCGCTGTACGCCGTACTGGGAAACTCCGGCATCAATTTCCCTGGCCTGATTCTGTTCCAGCTTTTGATAAAAGCTTTCCAGCGGGTTCGCGCCGCCGTCAATATTGGGGGTGTAGGAAAGGCCCAGGGACTCGCCGCTGATCTGCAGGTGAATATCTGCCGCGAAGCCGGCCAGCTCCGCAGTAAACGCCTGCCGGGCCTCCATGACCGCCGCACCGGATTCCGCCAGCTGCTGGTTCCAGATGGAAAGCTGGCTGTCCTGATGGACGCCGGATAAGCGCAGGGCCTTTAAAAGGCTGTTTTTCTGGGCCAGGGCCCGGTGGTATTCGATCAAGCTTTGCAGGTATCCCGGATACAGCTGGCTGATGGCTTCGTCCAGAAAACGCCGGCGCACTGCCGGCGCGCCCTTCACCAGCTCTAAGTCTCCAGGGGAAAACATAACCACATTTAAATAGTTGACCAGCCTGGAAAGCTTTACGATTGGCACATTGTTGATCTTGATCTGTTTTTTGCCGTTGGAGGCATAGTGGATCATTGCC
Source organism: uncultured Clostridia bacterium (assembly GCA_965151315.1). Classification (GTDB taxonomy): domain Bacteria; phylum Bacillota; class Clostridia; order UBA1381; family UBA1381; genus Avimonoglobus. Next base: position 50,011 of record CBCTZG010000008.1, on the reverse strand, counting down.
TGATAGTCCCGGACGCTGTCAGCAAAGCGGATGTTCAGCCGGAAATAATCCGCCCCAAACCGGAGCGTTTCACTGTCGGATTTGGCCCGGTGGCTTCTCCCATGGGAAAACAGATAAACCGCTTCCAGCAGGTTGGTCTTCCCCTGGGCGTTGTCGCCGTAGATAATGTTTGTCCGGCTGCCAAAGCTGATCTGGGCAGATGCGTAATTCCGAAAATTGGTTACCTGCAGGGATTCAATCACCATGGGCTTCCACTTCAATCTGGTAGTGGCCGTCGGCAAAATCCAACGCCACCCGGTCGCCGGGACGTATCTTTCTGCCCCGCATAGTACAGGGCTCCCCATTGACAGAAACCACTCCATCTAAAATCATGTCTTTAGCGTCCCCGCCGGTCTCGGCGATACCAGAAAACTTTAACAGCTGATCCAGCTTGATATATTCAGTTTTAATTTGGATTCGTTCAGTCTGCATGGCGTACTCCTTAGTTGGTCGTCCGGTTTACCGACATGACGCCTGGTATCTGCCGGATCTTATTCATTGCCTTTTTCACGTCGCCCATATCAGAAATTTCCAGGCCGAAGGTCATCACAGCGTACCCCTGCTTGGTGACCCGGGCAGTGATGGAGGCGCAGTTGATTTTTAAGTCCGCCATGGCTGCGGAGACCGACATCATCATCCCCGGCCGGTTGTCCGCGTCTACCTGGAGGGTGGCAATGTAGCTGGACCGCTTCTCCTGGGCCCAGTTGACCCCGATAAACCGGAGCTTATCCTCTTCAGTCAGGGCGCCGGGCTGGATATTGGGGCAATCGGCCCGATGCACCGAAACCCCGCGGCCCTTGGTAATAAAGCCGACAATTTCGTCTCCCGGAACCGGATTGCAGCACTTGGCCAGCCGGACCAGGCAGTTGTCGATCCCTTCCACATTTACGCCGCTGTTGGAATGGCGGCGCTTGACAGGCTGGGTTTTAGGCGGCTCCTCCGGCGGATGATCCCGCTTCTCCCGGATATATTCCTCCCGGAGCCGCATCACTACCTTCTGGGCGGTAAGCCCGCCGTAGCCCACGCTGGCGTACAGGTCGTCCAGAGCGCTGAAATTGTATTTGCGGAACAGGGGCTCCAGCCACTCGTCCCGAAACAGCTGGGCATGGGGAATATTGATCCGCCGGAGCTCCCGGTCGATCAATTCCTTGCCGTGGATGATATTTTCATCCCGGCATTCCCGCTTCAGCCATTGGTTGATCTTATTTTTCGCCTGGGAGGTCTTGACAATCTTCAGCCAGTCCCGGCTGGGCCCCCGGACGGAAGAAGAGGTGAGGATTTCCACAATATCCCCGTTTTTCAGTTTGTAATCATGGGGCACAATTTTTCCGTTGACCTTGGCGCCGCTCATTTTACAGCCCACCGCCGTATGGATGGCAAAGGCAAAATCGATAACCGTGCTGCCGTTGGTCAGGGAGATGACTTTCCCGTTGGGGGTAAACACGAATACCTCTTCGTTGAATAGATCCAGCTTAATGGTATTTAAAAAGTCGTCGGTATCAATAATGTCTACCTGGTTCTCCAGAAGCTGGCGGACCCATTCCAGCTTGGAGTCCATACTGCTTTCGCCGGAGATGCCCTCCTTATATTTCCAGTGGGCGGCAATACCTTCCTCCGCCACCTTATGCATTTCCCAGGTGCGGATCTGGATTTCAAACGGGGTGCCGTTAGGGCCCACCACCGTGGTATGCAAGGACTGGTACATATTGGGCTTGGGCATGGCGATATAGTCCTTAAACCGCATAGGGATAGGCGTATACATTTCATGCACCATGCCTAAAACCGCGTAACAGTCGGCAACTGTATCCACAATAACCCGGACGGCAAACAGATCGTAAATTTCGTCAATGCTCTTGTTCTGAGCGTACATTTTCCGGAATATGCTGTAAAAATGCTTAGCCCGGCCAGTCACCTGGCCCTTGATCCCCAAAGCAGCCAGACGCTCCTCCAGGGTCTTGATAATGTCGGAAACATATTGCTCCCGTTCGCTTTTTTTCTGGCTGATGCTGGTGCGGATTTCCTCGTAGGCCACCGGATCCAGGTACTTTAAGGACAGATCCTCCAGCTCCGACTTGATCTTGGACATACCCAGCCGGTGCGCCAGGGGGGAGTAGATCTCCAGGGTCTCCTTGGCCTTTTCCAGCTGTTTTTCCGGGGTCATGAACTTGAGCGTACGCATATTATGCAGCCGGTCGATCAGCTTGATGATCACCACCCGGATGTCCTTGGCCATTGCTAAAAACATCTTCCGCAGGTTTTCCACCTGCTGCTCCTCATGGGTGTTATACTGGATCTTTGTCAGCTTGGTAACACCGTCCACGATCTCCGCCACATTCCGGCCGAACAGGGTCTCAATATCGGCAAAGGTATACGGCGTATCCTCGATGACGTCGTGCAAAAGCGCGGCAGTAATGGCCACAGCGTCCATAGAAAGCTCTGCGGCAATATAAGCGATCTGCACCGGATGGTCGATGTAGGGTTCCCCGGAGCGGCGGAACTGGTTTTTGTGCGCCGCCTTCGCCAACCGGTAAGCGGTATAGATCATATCGGTGTTGGCGTTGGGTGCGTAGTTTTTGACCATAGCCATCACCTTGTCAATAATAGCATCTGTGTCCTCAGCGCTTTGGGGCACTTTATCCGGCGCCAATATGGTGCTGTTTTCTGCTTCTTCCATCGGGGAACCTCCTTTCTACTGAGAATGCTTTAAATCCTTCAATAACAGCTGCACCTGGGTATTCCCCTGGTAGCTGTTGATTTCCAGGGTAAAGGCCGCGTCAACCCAGTCGCCTTGGCGGAAAGCGGGCAAAAGCCCGCCCATGCCAAAGCCCACGGCTAAAAACTGCTGGCCGCCGGCACAAAGCCGCAGCCGCAGGTGCTTATTGTCGATCCCCATGGGGCTGATGGACTGGACCGTCAGCCGGGACAGGGAAAACACAGGCTTTTCATTGCCCATGCCAAAGGGCTCCAGCCGGGATAACAGCACTGCGGTCCGCAGGGAAACATCCGCCGGGCGGAGCATACAGTCAATGCTGATACGCCGGCATAGATCCTCGGGGGTGAGCCGTTCCTTGGCGTAGCTATTGATTTTGGCCGAAAAGCTGTCCAGATCAGCCATATTCAGCCCCAGCCCCGCTGCCATGGCGTGGCCGCCGAAGTTGGTTAGCTGATCCTTGCAGGCAGTCAGTGCGTCAAAAAGGTTAAAGCCGGGAATCGATCGGCCGGAGCCTTTCCCAACACCGTTTTCATGTGAGATCAGAATTGTGGGCCGGTAATATTTTTCACAAATCCGGGAGGCCACGATCCCGATGACGCCGTGATGCCAGCCTGCTTGGGCCAAGACAATCACTTTTTTTTGCTCAAAATTGGGATCACTGTCAATCAGAGCCGTGGCTTCCTGGAATATTTTCTGCTCCGTCAGCTGCCTGCGCCGGTTTTCATCGTCTAAGGCTTTGGCGGTTTCATACGCGGCCTGGTCGTCATTAGAAAGCAGAAGCTCCACGGCGGTTTTGGCGGAGCCAAGCCGTCCGGCTGCATTTAGCCGGGGAGAAAGGAAAAAAGCAACGGAAGCCGCGTTCATGTTTTTGATACCGGCAACGTCGGTTAGCGCTCGGAGTCCGGGCCGGGACGTATTTTTTAATTGGGCAAGACCCCGATCTACAATGACCCGGTTTTCATCTAAAAGCGCCACAACGTCCGCCACAGTTCCCACGGCCGCAATTTCCGCATAGCGGTCGAAGCAGTCCCGGGATTTTTGCCCCCAGGCCACGGCTAAGGCCAGAACCAACTTAAAGGTTACGCCTACACCGGCCAGCTCCCGGAACGGGTATTCGGAATCCGGCCGCTTGGGATTGATAACGGCTACCGCTTCCGGCAGCTTTTCCTTGCAGGTATGGTGGTCGGTAATAATGACATCTAGCTTCTGGGCGTTGGCCAGCGCCACCTCGCCTGTGGCGGTAATGCCGCAGTCCACCGTAATCATTAGCCTGGCGCCGCTTTTGGAGATTTTGTTTACCGCCATAATGTTCAGGCCGTAGCCTTCGCTGATCCGGTCGGGGATATAGTAGTCCACCTGCGCCCCGGCGGTTTTTAAAAAATCGTACAAAAGGGCTGTGGAAGTAATGCCGTCCACATCGTAATCACCGTAAATCACGATTTTTTCTTGGTTTTCCAAGGCGTCCGTGATCCGGGAGACAGCTTTGTCTATATCGGGCAGCAGCCTTGGGTTATGGACACATTCCAAGGATTTTTGCAGATAGGTCCGGATCTGCTGTTCGGTGGAAATCCCCCGGTTCAAAAGCAGCGCCGCCACGATCCTGGGAATATGAAACTGTTTACAAAGGCGCTGGGTAGACTCCGTATCCAGCCCGTTTGGCTGATAGCTCCAAACCTTACTCTCCATGGCATTCTCCCAAAAATTAGTTTACATATTATTATACCATTTTTTGAACGATTTTTCAAGTCAAAACACGATTATTTCTTTATTTTCCAAGATTATTCAGAAAATTAAAAATGCGATATGGAATAATTTTAATGGAACCTGTCAATCTTATAAAAAGTATCATCATGATTTTAGTTTTCAGGAGGAGTATTATGAAAAAAATAGTCAGTATCCTGTCCGCAGCAGCGATGGTTTTTGGACTGTCGGGCTGCGGCGGGCAAAAAGCGGAGGAGTTAACCTTCGGTGTATTGATCTACAAATTTGACGATACCTATATTTCAACAGTACGAAACGCTATCACCAGCTATGCCCAGCAGGCCGGCACCCAAATCAAGCTGGACATGCAGGACGCCCAGGGCGACCAGGCAAAGCAAAACGACCAGATGGACGTTTTGATCAATAAAAATGTAGACGTCCTAATCGTGAACCCGGTAGATGCGGGCTCCGCCCAGGGCTTGGCGGATAAAGCCAAGGCGGCGGATATCCCGATAATTTTCTTCAACCGGGAGCCGGACAAATCGGTTATGGAATCCTGTAACGGCATATTTATCGGCACAAAGGTGCAGGAAGCCGGTACTATGCAGGGCGACCTTCTGGCAGACCTGTGGGAAGCCAATCCGAAATATGACTTAAACGGCGACGGTATATGCCAATATTTGGTATTCAAGGGCGAACCGGGAAATCCGGAGGCAGAAGCCCGGACCACCTACAGCGTCAAGCAAATGGAAGAGCGGGGGATTGGGATGCAGAACGTGAACCCCGGCGGTCCGCTGGTTGCCAATTGGGCCACAGACCAGGCCCAGACCCAAATGGAGGCTATGCTGGCGGCCAACAGCGGAAAAATCGAAGCAGTTTTGTGCAACAATGACGATATGGCCCTAGGGGTCATTGCCGCGTTGAACAGCGCAGGCTATAACGTTTCCGCCGATTCCGACAAGTGGATCCCGGTGATTGGCGTAGACGCCACAGAAGCCGGCGTCGCGGCCATCAACGCCGGAAAAATGGCGGCTACTGTGAAGCAGGATGGAGACGCTATGGGCAAAGCGATTATCACCATTGCACAGAACGCGGCCCACGGAAAGGACTATACGGAAGGCACAGAATATCAGCTGGCGGAGGACGGCGTTTCTGTCCGGATCCCGTATGTACCGTTTACAAAATAAATGGCTTGAAAAGTTGGTGAAGAAATGGCACAAGACATCTTACTGGAAATGATTGACATTGAGAAGCAGTTTCCCGGCGTCAAGGCTCTGGATAAGGCGCAGCTTGTTCTGCGCCGGGGGACTGTCAATGCCTTGATGGGCGAAAACGGCGCCGGGAAAAGCACCCTGATGAAATGTCTGTTCGGGGTATATATTGAAGACGCCGGTGAAATCCGAATTGAGGGAAAGCCCGTCCGGTTCCATAACCCCAAGCAGGCACTGGAGCATGGGGTGGCGATGGTACACCAGGAATTAAACCAGGTGCTTCGGCGGAGCGTCATGGAAAACGTATGGCTGGGGCGGTTCCCCAAGACCTATGGGCTGGTGGATCACAAAAAAATGTATGACGATACAAAAGAAATTTTTCAGGAGCTGGAAATTGACGTGGATCCCAGGACAATGATCGGTACCCTGTCAGTTTCCCAGCGGCAGATGGTGGAGATTGCCAAGGCGGTGTCTTACCATGCCAAGATCCTGGTTTTGGACGAGCCCACCTCCAGCTTGAACAGCCAGGAGGTGGAGCACCTGTTCCGGATTATCCGCAAGCTGAAAGGACGGGGAGTGGGGATTATTTATATTTCCCATAAAATGGAGGAAATCCTGAAAATCTCCGATGATGTCACCATTATGCGTGACGGCCAGTGGATTGCCACAAAGCCGGCCAAAGAGCTGACCACCGACGAGATTATCCGGCTGATGGTAGGCCGGGATCTGAAGGACCGCTTCCCGCCCAAGACCAATACAGTGGGCGAGCCGCTGATGCAGGTGAAAAATCTGACAGGCCGATTCAGCCCGGCCTGCAAAGATGTCTCCTTTGAACTGCACAAAGGGGAAATCCTGGGCGTAGCCGGCCTGGTGGGTTCCCGGCGGACGGAGCTTTTGGAGACGATTTTTGGGCTGGCCCGGCGGGAGTCTGGGGAGATCTATCTCCATGGGAAGAAGATTAAAAATGATACGCCGAAAAACGCCATTGACAACGGCTTTGCGATGCTCACAGAGGAACGCCGGGCAACGGGGATTATCCCCTTGCAGAGTGTAACATTCAACTCAGCTATGGCTGGCTTCCGCACCTATCGGAAATATGGCCTCCTGTCCGGCCGGCGCATGGAACACGACGCAAAATGGGTCATCAGCAGCATGCGGGTAAAAACACCCAGCAGCAAGACCCATATCAAGGTGCTGTCCGGCGGCAACCAGCAGAAGGTCATTATCGGCCGATGGCTCCTGACTAAGCCGGAGGTACTGCTTTTAGACGAGCCCACCCGTGGGATCGACGTAGGCGCCAAATATGATATTTACCAACTAATTATCGATCTGGCCAAGCAGGGCAAGGGGATCATGGTCGTCTCCTCTGAAATGCCTGAGCTCATTGGGATCTGCGACCGGATCCTGGTGATGAGCAACGGCAGGCTTGCCGGGACGGTAGACATCCGGAACCGGGAAGGCGGCAATATTCAAGAGGAAATCATGAAGCTGGCCGCAAAATATGTTTAAGTGAAGAGGTGCAGTTGTGGATAAAGTTGCAACGAAAAAAGGATTGAACAAGGAAAAAGTGAGCGCGTTTTTACTGAATTACGCACTGTATATTATATTGGGACTGCTGATTTTGATTGTGATCGCCATTGAGCCCAGCTTTTTGTCCCTGCGGAATTTCACCAATATCCTGACCCAGGCCTCCACCCGTGGGATTTTGGCTTTAGGTGTGGCAGGTATGATCGTGCTGGCAGGGACGGACTTGTCGGCCGGCCGGATCCTGGGCTGCTGCGCGGCGATTTCGGCTTCGTTAGTCCAGTCGGTGGACTACGCCTCTCGGATGTACCCCCAGATTGTCAAGGACCTGCCCATTATCGTCCCCCTGCTGGTGAGCATTGCGGTAGCGGTGCTGTTTACGATGCTCAATGGATTTGGCGTAGCCAAGCTGAATCTGCACGCTTTTATCGTCAGCCTGGGCACCCAGCTGATTGCTTTCGGCGTGACCTGTATCTACATCAACTCCCAAAAGGGCGGCGCACAGGCTATCTCTACCTTCAACCAGAAGTTTATTAACTTTGTAAACGGGTCTTTTAAAATCGGTGCCTTTGAGCTGCCGTATCTGGTGTGCTATTTTGCTTTGGCGGCGGTGGTGATGTGGGTTGTCTGGAACAAAACCACGCTGGGGAAAAATATGTTTGCCATCGGCGGCAACAAGGAGGCCGCGGCAGTGTCGGGAATCAATATTGGCCGGAATATTATGTGGATCTATATTGTAGGCGGTATTTTATACGGTATCGCGGCTTTCCTGGAGGCAGGCCGGATCCAGTCCGTAAACACAGGAACGGGCTTAAATTACGACCTGGACGCCATTTCCGGCTGCGTTATCGGGGGCGTGTCCTTCTCCGGCGGCGTGGGAACAATCCCCGGCGTGGTGATCGGCGTGGTGATCCTCCAGGCCATCAACTACAGCCTGAACTTCCTGGGTGTAAACCCGTATCTGCAATATATCATCAAGGGATTGATTATCATTTTAGCTGTGGCCATTGACGTGAGAAAATACTTGGCAAAAAAATAAAGCACGATGTGAAAGGCCTCCCGGGGAGGCCTTTTACCTGATGGAAAATTCCAAAATACAGTTTGACAATGTTCAGATTATTTGATATAATACCTCCATGTTATAAAGAGGAGAATGCGTCATCATGAATTATTTATTTCTTGCATATCCGAACTGTGTGACCTGCAAAAATGCCCAAAAATGGCTGGATCAGCATGGGATCGCTTATACGCTGCGGCATATTGTAGAGGACAGGCCGACGGCGGCGGAGATCAAGGCATGGCATGCCATGAGCGGGCTTCCGCTGCGGCGTTTCTTTAACACTAGCGGCTTGGTATATAAATCCCTGAAGCTGAAGGACAGGCTGGACGGCATGGGCGATGAAGAGCAGGTCGAGCTGCTGGCCAGCAACGGCATGCTGGTCCGCCGGCCGATCTTAGTTGGCGATGATTTCGCGCTGGTGGGCTTTAAGCCGCCCAAGTGGGAGGCAAAGCTCCTGGCGGCGGAGCAGCTTGGGGAATAGTAAAGCGCGGGGGTCAATTTAAAAATAATTTGAAAGCAGTTGGCAAGGCAATTTCTGTGTCCAGCTGCTCTTTTTTTGCCCAAATAAACGCCGGCGCCTGCGCGCCGCATGCAATAAAATAGCAGGTCATATGCCATTCGATATGGGTAAAAATATGAACCCGGGAAACGGATTTCAGCAGATCACGGGGCTGGCAGCCCCAATCCGCCGCAGCGGCCAGCGCCTGGTCCGGCGTCAGCGGGGCAGAAGTATTTGGAAGCTCCCAAAGGCCCGCCAGGAGCCCTGTGCCAGGCCGGCGCCGCACTGCCAAGCTATCCTGGCAGGTTAGGCAGAATACCGTCTTTTTTTCGATCCGCCGGGCTTTTTTCGGCGCTTTTTGCGGGAGAAGGGAAGCCGTTCGGCTGGCACGGGCTAGGCAAAATTCCCCGGCCGGGCAGAAATCGCATTTTGGCTTATCCTTAGGTACGCAGACTGTGGCGCCTAATTCCATCAGGCTTTGGGTAAAATCTCCGCATTGGCCTGCCGGATAAATAGCCTGGAGCAGGGGGATCAAATCTGTTTTTAATTGCTCGGCCGGGGTATATAGCTCCAGCAGACGGGAAATCACCCGGATCACATTGCCGTCTACGGCGGGCTCCGGCTGGCCAAAGCAGATAGAGGCCACAGCGCCGGCGGTATAGCTGCCTACGCCGGGCAGCCCCAGGATGGCTGTGTGCTCTCGAGGGAACTGGCCGCCGTATTCTGTCATGATCATCCGGGCGGCCTTCTGCAGATTCCGGGCCCGGCTGTAATAGCCCAGCCCTTCCCAAAGCTTAAGAACCTGGGCCTCATCTGCCTCCGCCAGGGCCTGGATTGAGGGGAAAGCCGCCAGAAAGCGCTGATAGTATCCGCGGACGGCCTCTACCCGGGTCTGCTGGAGCATGATTTCAGAAAGCCAAACATGGTACGGCTCCTGATCTGCCCGCCAGGGCAGCTCCCGGGCGTTTTGCCGGTACCAAGGGAGCAGGACGCTGGGAAGACGGGCCAAAGCCGATTGCTTCGCTTGGGCAGCGGCCTGCATCCGGGTATAGATTTTTTGGTAGATGGGAAGCATGTGGGGTTCCTGACAGTAATCTGGCAGCTGTTCAACGGGGATCCAGGCAACGGCAGTGTTTTCCCCGTCTTTGCTTTGCAGCGGCTGGTTTTTGGGGGCGATCAGGCCAAAGGCGGCGGAATAGTGCGTATGCTCCGGGATAGGACTGCCGTTTTTCATATGGGCCGGCACGGGCAGAATGTCCAGCGCCAAAATCTGGCTGCACAGCGGCCAAATCCGTTCCGCGCCGGTTTCCTCCCGGGCCTCCCGCAGCGCGGCGGAAAGCAGATCCTCGCCGGGCTCCGTGTGACCGCCGACCCAGGTCCAGGTTTGAAAGAGATTATGATGGACCATTAAAATTTGGGTCTGGGTGGGATCCAGAATTAGGGCAGAGACGGTAAAATGAGCCGGGGAATCCCGGCGGAGCAGAGCATCCGGCGCGGTATCCCAAGCGTTTCGGACTTCCCGGAGAACCATCTCTTCCTGGCTGTCCGCCGGCCGGAATGCCGCCAGCTGTGTTGTAATATCCATAAAATCACGCCTTTTCTATTCAATCAACTTTACCTGTATTATACCATGCTTTTTCGCTTTTTTCCACTATCCAGGCAAAAGAAAAAACCATCCACAGCAAAATCACTGTAGATGGCACAATTTTTCTTATTCAGCAACGAACGGCAGAAGCGCGATTTGTCTTGCTCTTTTGATGGCGACTGTCAGCTGTCTCTGATGCTTTGCACAGTTGCCGCTGATCCGGCGGGGGACAATCTTGCCTCTTTCGGAAATATATCTCCGGAGCTTTGCCGTATCTTTATAATCAATATGCTCAACCTTGTCTACGCAAAAAACACAAACCTTTTTCTTTGCGCGGCGGGCTCTTTGTGGTCTTTCCACTCTTTCAGCCATTTCAAAAAACCTCCTCTGCAATTTTTATCATTTTTTAGAACGGAAGGTCGTCCTCAGACCCATCCATCGGAGAAAATCCCATCGTATCGAAATCGTCAAAATCCGGCGCAGGATTTGCTGCCGGCTGGGGCTGTGCCTGCTGCGGCCGCTGCTGATAGCCGCCGCCCGTATAATTACCGCTGCCGCCCTGGGTACCGGATTCCGCCTTGGAGCCGGTGAAATAAACCTCGTCTACCAATACCTCGGTGGCATACTGCCGTTTCCCGTCCTGGCCGTCCCAGCTTCTGGTCTGGATGCTGCCGACGATAGCGATCATACTGCCTTTTCTGAAATATTTACAGATAAACTCAGCCTGCTGGCGCCATGCTACGCAGTTGATAAAATCAGCCTGCTGCTGCCCCTCCTTGGCAAACCGGCGGTTCACGGCCACTGAAAAGCTCGCCACCGGCGTTCCCTGCGGCGTTTGGCGCATTTCAGGGTCTCTGGTCAGTCTCCCCATTAGAATAACTTTGTTCATTCCTCACACCACTTTCTTTTAAGGACGGCTTATTTGTCGTCCTTCCGGATGATAATTGTTCTCAAAATACCATCGGTAATCCTGTACTGTCTGTCAAGCTCCTTAGGGAACTCGCCGTCAGCGGTGAAATCAACAAGGACATAAAAGCCTTCTGTCTTATCATTGATTTCATACGCAAGCCGCCGCTTGCCCCACTCGTCAACGGAGTCAACAGTACCGTTTTTGGAGATCAGCGATACAAACTTTTCCTGCAAAGCCTTTACCGCTTCTTCTTCCAGACTGGCGTCAATGATAAAAATTGTTTCATAGCTGTTCAAGATTTTTTCAGCCATTTTCGCACCTCCTTATGGACTTATGTCCCGGAAACAACTTCCGGGCAAGGATTTGCTCACAACACGAGCTATACTATTATACACCGACTGGGAAAGCTTGTCAAGTTTTTTTTAAAATAAACGCCAAAAACGGTAGCCAATGTAATAAAAAAGCTCACGGAAAAAGAAAGGGAGTTTGGTTTTTAGGCTTTGGTATCGGGTAGTCGGCGTAGGGGAGCTGTAGGCCGTGATGCCGCAGTCCGCCGCCATGACCATAGCCCGTTTCATATGCAGGGGGTCGCTGACCAGCACAGCAGTGGAAAGGTCGTGCTGCTCCATAAGCTTTTTCGCGTACTCCAGATTCTGCTGGGTGATTTTTGACCGTTCCTCCAGCAGGATATCTGCCGCCGGCACACCCTGGGCCGTGACGTAGTCTTTTGCGGCTGACGCGTCTGAACGGACGCCGCCTTGGCCTACGCCGCCTGTCAGGATCAGTTTTTTCCCGTAGCCATGCTGATAAAGCCAGACACCATGGTTCAGCCGCTGGGCAAAGACCGGCGATACCTGACCGCTGACGTCTGCCCCGGCTCCCAGCACAATCACCGCGTCCGCCGGCTGTTTTTCGTCTGCGCGGCTGTAAGACCAGATGCTGACACCGTGGTATCCAATACATGCCGCGGCAAACAATATGACGGCTAAAATACAGCGCCGAATCCGCATTTTCTGTTTATGCATCGTTCAAAACACCTCTGTTTGCTGGACAAAAATGTGCCGGTGCTTCAGCGGCGGTACTCCGGAATGTCCATAAGATATTCGTAATACCGGGCCATTAGCTCCTGCCCCGCGGGATTGAGCTGGTTAAAGTCGATATTATAAACCTTTGGGATTTTGATTTCCGAACGGCTGTCTGACCTGCCGCATAGATATTCAATGGAAACATTGAAAATAGACGCCAGGTTGCATAGATCCTCAGCGTTGGGCTCCCGGATACAGTTTTCCCAGTTGGCCACACAGCTGCGGGAAACCATCAGCTTTTCAGCCAGCTGCTTTTGGGTCATTTTCTTTTGCCGGCGCATGGCGGCGATCCGCTGGGCGGTAATGGGCATATACTTTGACATTGTATTCCTCTCCTTTCAAAGCACCAATTTCTAAAATGGCACATATACTATACTATCCACTGTAACGCGAAGGAGTGATCAAGATGGGTGGAATTGCGGGAATGGTTCATTTCAAAAAGAATTTTCTCCCCTATAAAAGCTATAATGCCCTTCTGGTCCGGGATATGGCCGACAGCCTCAAAGCGCGGGGCCCGGACGGCGGGGAATGGGTAGGCGAGCACACGGCGTTGGCTTGCCGGTATAACCGGGCGGGCCAGCAGCTGCCGCTGTCCAGAATTGTAGGGGGATATGAATTTGTATTGGTTTTCGACGGGGTATTGACCGGAAGTGAAGCGCTGTATCAGGAGCTGCGGCGTTTTGGATACCGGTTTGAAACAGGAAACGACGCGGAGCTTTTGCTGTACGCTTACATACATTATGGGACAGACTGTGCCAGGATGCTGGATGGGATGTATGCCTTCTGCGTATGGGATTCCATGCGCCAGCAGATTTTCGCCTGCCGGGACAGGGCCGGGGCCCGGCCATTTTATTATCTGTATCAAGAGGAAAGCTTTTTGTTTGGTTCCGCAGTTCGAGCGCTTTTCCGGCATCCGGCCGTCCGGCCGGAAATTAACCGGGACAGCCTGCGGACAGTGCTGTCTGCCGGGCCGTGGTCCCAGGGCGGCGTATTTGCCGGCATCGAGGAGCTTTTGCCAGGACACAGCCTGATCGTAAACCGCGGCGGTCTGCGGATCCGGCCCTATTGGGAATTGCCGGGGCAGGCTTGTTCGGAAGACGCAGCGGAAGCTGCCAGGCGTCTGGAAGAAATGCTGCGGGAAAGCCTACAGGATGAGATCCGCGGCCGGACACCGGCAGTTATCCTCACCGGCCGGCCGGGCTCCAACTTGCTGGCGGCCATGGCCGCCAGTGTAAGCAGGGATCCGATTTTTACCTGCTCGTTTTCCTTGAAAACCGCAGGCCGGTATTATAAGCCACAGCTTCCACAGAACGGGTCAGACGCCTTATATCGAGAACGGATGATTGAGGAGCTGGACAGTCACCACACATATTGTGCGGCTTCTGTACAGCAGCTGGCAGACTTGCTTCCAGCGGTTACCGAAAATCTGGATTTGCCAGGGGCGGGACTGGATGCCGGGGCGCTTCTCTATTTCTGCCGGGAAATGGCGAGGGAGCATGAAAAGCTTATATGTGCGGCTGGATTTGATCTGCTATGGACGCCGGCCCAATGCTGTACCTGGGCCGCCGCAGGGCTTTCAGAGCTGCTTTTGCCTGCCGTGGAGGAAACCTTGGATCTGGCTGGCTTCCAACCGGTACAGCAATATCCTGTCCCTGCATTGACGGCCGCCCTTTCCTGGATAGACCGGCTTGGGGCTGGACTCCAGATCTGGACGCCGTTTATCCGCCGGGAATTGCTGGAGTACGTGCAGGGAATCCCAATAGATATGCGGAAAACTGTCTTCCAGCGGATTGCCGGGGATTATTTGCCTGCCGACGTACTGGACCGGGAGAATTTTGGCTGGCCTGGCCTGTATCCCGGCTATTATGCAGAAACACTGAAAAACAGCGTCCTGGCAGTCTTGGAGGACAGCCGCGCGCCGGCGCTGGCGTTTTTTGACCGGGATGCTGTCCGGAATCGGACCGAACAAATTTCCGGCCGGGTACAGTCCGGAGAGGAAATCGACTGGATTAAAGTACTTGCATATTTCCTGGAAATCAACCGCTGGCTGGCTATATATCAGCCAAGGCTGATTTAACTGCCGCCGCCCTCGGCTGGGGGCGGCGCTTAGCTGTCCTCATCCGCGTCAGACGCGGCGAACACTAAATCGGAATCCAGCTTTTCCACATCCCGGAGCTTGCGCTGGATGGCCCGGGTCCGGACGCCCACCAGCTTGTCCAGCTCTTTATTGGCTTGCGTGATCCGCTGCTGGGTAGCCTCCAATATGTCGGCAAATTTATCGAATTCTGTTTTCACCGCACCCAGCACGTTCCACACCTCCACTGACCGCTTCTGGATCGCCACAGTGCGGAAGCCCATCTGCAGGCTGTTTAAAAGCGCGGCCATGGTGCTGGGGCCTGCCACATTGACCCGGTAGTCCCGCTGCAGGGGTTCTAAGAGCCCGGCGTTGACCACCTCCGCATAAAGGCCCTCAAAGGGCAGGAAGAGAATGGCGAATTCCGTTGTATAAGGCGGCTCTACATATTTATCATGGATCTCCTTGGCACATTGCTTTAACCGGGCGGACAGCTCCTTCATTACTGCCTGCACAGCCTCGGGGGAGGCGGACTCCCGGGCGTCCTGCAGCTTCATGTACAGATCTGCCGGGAATTTGGAATCAATGGGCAGATATATGCTTTGGCTGTCGCCTACTGGCATTTTTACGGCAAATTCCACCACATCCCGGCTGCCGGGCTTGGTGGCAATGTTGGTTTCATACTGTTCCGGGGAGAGGATTTCCCGGAGGATGGCGTCCAGTTGGAGCTCCCCTAAGATACCCCGGGTCTTTACATTGGAAAGCACCTTTTTCAGATCCCCGACGCCGGCGGCCAGGGACTGCATTTCCCCTAAGCCCTTATACACCTGTTCCAGCCGCTGGCTGACCAGCTGGAAGGAACGGTTCATTTTCTCTTCCATGGTTTTCTGCAGCTTTTCATCAACAGTCTTGCGGATGTCCTCCAGTTTTTTTTCGTTTTCACCCTGGATGGCGGTCAGCCGTCCCTCCATTGTCCGGCGCATATTTTCCAGCCTCTGCTCACTGCTGGCCTCGAAGGTTTTCAGCCGGTTTTCCATCTGCGCCAGGGCGTCCAATACAGAGCGGTTCATGGCACCCTGGCGGTCTGTAAGATTCTTATCCATTTCCGAGAGCATCCGGCTTTGCAGCTCCCCGGTGCTTTTCTGGCTGGCGGAAATAACGTCGCCTAAGGTTTTGACTGAACCTTGTACGCCGTTTAGCAGATCGGCGCTGCCGCTTTTTGCCGACAAGAGCCGGATCAGCATAACTGCCGTCAGGAGCAGCAAAAGCCCTAAAAGTCCTAAAATAACGTAATCCATCTTCCTATAGCCTCCGTTTCTTTCTTCCATTATATATGGTTGGGAGAGCAGGGTCAAGAAATTTCCAAATTTTTTTTGAAAATCGGGAACTTTTCCGAAAATGGCCCGTCTAATATAGCAGAGATTTTAATTTTAAAGGAGTGAGCGGAATGAAAAAAGTGATGGCTTCGATTTTGGCGTTTGCTTTGCTGGCTGGGCAGGCAGTCTTTGCCGAAACAGATACCAGCGGCATGGAAAATGCGCTGGTGACCGTAAAGAGCCGGATCGAGGTGCCGGCGGACATGACGGAATTCAGCAGCCGGACCTGGTCCTATGCGGAAGGGGAAACCATGTATGGCTTCCAGTGGGAATCCAAGGATGGAACAAAAAATATGGACGTGACTGCTGACGCGGATGGAAATATCCAGGACGTGAGCATATATGACCAGAGCTGGTATCAAAATACGGACGATACGCCCCGGTTGTACGACTTTAGCCGGGAACAGGCGGTCAGTCTGGCGGAAGATTTTCTCCGGCAGCTGGTGCCGGCGGCCTTTGCCGACGAAAACGACCGGTTTGTTTACGACGGCTCGGCCGGCGGGAATTTGGCTTCCAGTACATACAGCGTGGGCTTTGTCCGCACGAAGGATGGTATCCCGGTGCCGGATTCTACGGCCAGTGTACAGATCCGGGTATCTGCGGCCGGCGGGGAAGTGACCAGCTGTTCTGTAGCGTGGGATTATGACGCCGTGTTTGATTCGGCAGAGGGCCTGCTGGCAGACGGCACGGCGGATTTCCAGCAAAATTTTCCTCTGGAGCTGGCTTACAGAAAGCTCCCTGCCGATTACAGCAAGAACGGCCAGAAGGGTCAGGATACGATCATTCTGGAGTACACCCTGCCGGGGGCCGGCGCAGCGTATATTGACGCCAAGACCGGTGCGGTTTTGAGGGAAGACGCCAGGGAGACCTATAAAAGCGGCGGTTCTGGCGGCGGCGCTGTAAATGAAGCTGCCATGGCCCAGGACGCGACAGCAGACCGAGGGCTTACGCCGGAGGAGATCCAGGAACTGGAAACGGTGGCCGGCCTTTTGAGCACAGATGAGCTTACCGCGCAATTGAAAGCGATGCCTGAGCTGAAAATTTCCGATACGATGACTGGGGTCCAGTATACGCTGACAAAAACAGACGAGGACTATATTTACCAGCTGACGATGGATGATGAACAGGATACGGAAAAGGATACGGTAGACCGGTACCTGACGGCAAGCCTGAATGCGGAAACAGGCGAGATCCTCTCGATTTATAACGGTGATAGGAATATTTATGTATCGGCAGAGCGTAACGAGGATGGTACAGCCAAGAAGCTGACCCAGGAAGAAGCCGTGGCGTACCAAGCAAAAGCGGAGGCGTTTATCAACACCTATTTCGGCGACAAGGCAGCCCAGGCGGAAAAGATTCCGGAAACAGGCGCTGTTGAGTATTCACAGCTCAGTACTGTAGGCGTAAGCTATCGGCGGATGATTGATGGGATCCCATATCCGGACAACACCATCTATGCAGGCTGGAGCCCGGCGGCAGACCGGCTAGCAAGCTACAGCAGCAGCTGGGACAAGGATGTATCCAGCGCCCCGGATAAAGCCGGCGCTGTAGGTGTTGACGCGGCCTATCAGGCCATTTTGGCCCGGAACCCGTTAGAAGTAAAATATATTTTATCCGGCGGCGCCTATAAAGTGGCGTATGGCTTAAGCAGCCTGTATACCAATGTGAACGCCATCACCGGCCAGGTAATCGGTTATGACGGCCAGGAAATCGGCCAAGCGGATCCGGCGGCCTATACGGATATTGACGGACACTGGGCCCAGGCCATGATCAACGCGCTGGCAGACTACGGCGTAAAGCTGCCCGGCGGGGAATTTATGCCGGACAGTCAGATTCAGCAGAAGGATTATCTCATGCTCCTGTGCGGCGCGGCAAGCATTTACTATGGCGACCAGGAAGATATGTATGAACGGCTGGTTTCCAGAAGGATTTTGACAGAAGCCGACAAGGCGCCGGAAAGCGCATTGACGAAAGAAGACGCATTAAAATATTTGCTGCGGACCATGGGTATCCAGGACGTGGCGGAATTAAAGGGAATCTATGTTTGTGATTTCCAGGACGCGGCGGACATTTCCGAGGATAAGATCGGGTACTGTGCCATCGCGAAAGGGTTTGGGATCGTTTCCGGGGACGGCGGCATGCTGTATCCCCAGAAGGAGCTGACACGGGCGGAAGCCGTTACGCTCCTGTACCAATACCTGACAAAATAAGCTCCCCCTAAATTATTTATACTTCATATTGGCTCGGAAAGTTTACTTTCCGGGCCGACCCCTTACTAAATTATTACGGGAAGATCCGCGGCGGGTTCGCCGCGGATTTTTCTTTCTTTTTATAGGCGTACGTCTCCTGGGCCCGGAATACCGGGCTGTATTTTTGCTTTTCCCGGCATGAACCATATGATTTATACATATATATAATTATGATATCGAAATTATAAAAAGCGGGGGAAAAAACGTGGGATATGACTATAAGCAAATGGTGCAGGAGGCGGAGACGCTGGTGAAGCGGTATCCGGCGGCGGAGTTGTTTTCCATTGGGGAAAGCGTTATGGAAAAGAAGATTTTGTGTATCAAGGCTGGCGATGGTCCGAAAAGACTGTTTATCAACGGCGCCCATCACGGCCTGGAATATTTGACCGCAGCTTTTATTATCCGGTTTTTGCGGGAGTATCTGGAAGCGCGGCGCACCGGAACATTGATGTTTGGATACGATCCGGGACAGCTGTTTTCCGAAACAACGATTTACGCGGTGCCCATGGTCAATCCGGATGGGGTGGATATTGCGGTGAACGGCATTGACATTACCAACCCGTATCATCGGAAGCTGATCAGTATGGTGGGGATCCACAGCTTTAACCGGGTATGGCAGGCCAACGCCAACGGCGTGGACATCAACCACAATTATAACGCGGATTGGCGGGTGGTGGAGCTGCGGCCCTCCCCCTCCAAATACAGCGGCCCTTATTCGGAAAGCGAGCCGGAGACAAGGGCTATTGTGGAATTTGTCCGGGATATGGAGTTTGACATGCTGTTGGCTTTCCACAGCCAGGGCGGCGAGATCTATTACGACTTTGACGGGAAGCAGTCTGCCGGCGCCCAGGCATTGGCGGAGGAATTCGCGGCGGTGAGCGGATATACGGCGGCAGTACCCACCGGGACAGCGGCCTTTGGCGGCTGTAAGGACTGGTTTATCCAGGAATTTGGCAAGGCTGGCTTTACGGTAGAGATCGGCCGGGGGCAGAATCCCCTGCCGGAGACAATGCTGGAGGAGATTTTCCCGGAGAACGCTAAAATTATTCTTTGTGCCTTAAAACGCCTGTAACCTCTTTTCATTTTTGAAAACCTGTGCTATAATAAGTTATAGACAGGAAAGGGGGGGCGGCATGGAACTTGAAATACAGGCGGGAGCGGCTTGGGTGCTTCAGGGTCTGGAGCAGGCGGGGTTTGCTGGATATGTGGTCGGCGGCGCTGTCCGGGATCTGGTTATGGGAAAGGCACCCCATGATTTTGATATTGCCACAAACGCGCTGCCCCAGCAGGTTAAACGGATTTTTCCGAGAACCTATGATACCGGAATCCAGCACGGTACCGTAACCGTGATTGAAAATAAAACCGCCTATGAGGTGACGACATTTCGGAAAGAGGGGATTTATCGGGACGGCCGGCGCCCGGAAAACGTCCAGTTTATCGGGGATCTGGACGCGGATCTGGCCCGACGGGATTTTACTGTCAACGCTATGGCTTATAGCCCTTCTGCTGGGCTTATTGACCGGTTCGGCGGATTAGAGGACATCAAAAAACGGGTGATCCGCTGCGTGGGCGACCCGGAGACACGGTTCCGGGAAGACGCCCTGCGGATGCTAAGGGCCGTGCGGTTTGCCGCAGCGCTGGATTTTTCCATCGCGCCGGAAACGGCAAAGGCCATTCAAAAGTGTGCGGTACTCATCAAAAAGGTCAGCGCGGAGCGGGTGCGGGAGGAATGCAATAAGATCCTGCTGTCAGACCGGCCCGAAGATTTTCAAGTCCTGCACAGGCTGGGGCTTTTGCAGTATTTGATCCCAGAGCTGGAGGCCTGCTTTTTTGTAGAACAGCGAAACAAGTATCACATTTATAATGTAGGGGAGCATATTATGCATGCCGTATCGGAAACGCCGCCGGATTTGCTCCTCCGATGGGCGGCCCTGCTGCATGATGTGGGAAAGCCCCGCTGTAAAAGCCAGGATACGCATGGAATCATCCATTTTTATGGTCATCATCGGGAAAGCGTGGAGCTGAGTACAGACATCCTCCACCGGCTGCGGCTGGATCGGGACACGATTCATGACGTCCTGATCCTAATCGAAAACCACGACGTGCGGATCGAACCGTCCCCGCCGGCGGTGAAGCGGATGATGGCCAGGACGGGAAGCGGCCTGTTTGAAAAGCTGTTGCTTTTGCAGGAGGCGGACAACAAAGCCAAAAACCCAAATTTCCTCCGGGACAAGCTAGCCCGGCTGGAAGCGGTCCGCCGGATTTATCGGGAGGTATTGGCGGAAGGGCAGCCGTATTTGGTATCGGATCTGGTGATTAACGGCCGGGACCTAATCAAGCTGGGCTTTAAGGCGGGCCGGGAGATCGGCGATACCCTCCGGCAGCTGCTGGACGAGGTCCTGACCAATCCTGCCTTGAACGACCGGGCATATCTTTTGGACCGGGCCAAGGCGCTGCGGCGGAAGAAAAAGACATAAAAACAGCATCCGCATAGCGGATGCTGTTTTCAATTGATAGGACATACGCTGTTATTCCGTTTCCAAGACGCCGAAATCAAACATTGCGCCTTTGCAGCCTACCGGCGGATTCAAAAGCGCCGCGCCGCCAATATATGCGGTGCCTTCGGGGTTTTTCAGAATGATCCAGTCAAACTGGCCGCCCAGGGAAACGTCTTTGCCGCCCCGGATCAAAACCGTATGGCAAGTCACATTTTCAAATGTGATCTCTGAATCCAGGCAGCCTTCGCCCAGAATAATATCGCTCTCTGTGGTCACGTCCTTGATGGATACATCCGGTGTGCGAACCATCACGTTCCCTGGCTCAAAGCTGGTATATTCCCCAGGCTCGTCCACGTAGGTTTTGATGAAATTATCCATCAGCACCGCGAACTGGGAGCGGGTAATATATGTAGTGGGCAAAAGCTTCCCCTCGATGCCGTCCCAGTAGCCGCTGCCAACCACCATAGCCGTGTATTCCTTGGCCCAGTCCGCCACTTCGGCGCCGTCCGTAAACTTTTCTGTCAGGATAGCCGTGTCCGCGCCGTAGTATTCCAGATAAAAGATTTGCGCAAGTACGGTGAAACATTCCTGGAAGGTAATGTTGTCCCGGGGGTTCATCTTATCCCCGTCGCCGTGGAACGCGCCCATAGCCACAGCCTTGGAAAGCTCCTCATAATACCACTGATCCTGCTCCACATCGGTATACATAGAAATATCCGCCGTCTTTTCCGCGCCGAAGGCCCGGACGATGATGGCAGCCATTTCCGCCCGGGTAATATTGTCGTCCGGCAGGATATGGTCGCCGTCCCCCACCAGCAGCCCATTTTTTACGGCGTTTTCCAGGGCGGTGGTGGTCCAGTTCTGAGGCATGTCCACAAATTCCTGGGCAAAGGCGGAAACCATGGCCGTGCAGGACAGCGCTCCGGCCGCCAGGAAAGCGGCCATACGTTTTGCAAGTTTATTCATTCAAATTCCCCTTTCAGTCCATTGTTTTATCCAATTATACCATAGTTCCCAGGGAAAGTCCATAGATTTTTGTGGAGATAAAATAGGAAATTTTTTTGCAAAACAATTTATGGTTGTAACTTAGCAAAAACCATGGTATAATAATCAAAAGACCGAAAGGATGGACAGAGTATGAAAATCAAAGCGGGATATATACTCCGGCAGGTAGCCGGCAACAGTATTGTGATTGCGGTGGGGGACGAGGCCGTGAATTTTAATGGGCTGATTACAGTGAACGGCGCCGGCACCTTTTTATGGAAACAGCTGGAGCAGGGCGCCACGGAAGCGGAGCTCCTGGCCGCCATGCAGGCGGAATATGACGTGGACGAGGAAACGGCCCGGGCGGATATCGCGGAGTTTTTGGATAAGCTGCGGGCGGCAGACTTGATTGAAGAATGATGGAGCAGGAGAAAATGCGGGTGAGCCTGGCGGAGCTTTTGCCGGTGATGTCGGAGCAGCTGGCCGCCGGGAAAGAGGTCTGTTTCGCGCCGAAGGGCACCAGCATGCTGCCTATGCTCCGGCAGGGTTTGGACTCGGTGGTGCTGAAAAAGCCGCCGGCCCAGCTGGAAAAATATGATCTGCCCCTGTACCGCCGCGCCGACGGGGCCTTCGTGCTGCACCGGGTGGTGGGGCAGGACAGGGACGGCTATATCACCTGCGGCGACAACCAGATCCAGCGGGAGCACGGGGTGCGGCACAGCCAGGTGATCGGCGTGGTAACCGGGTATTACCGGGGGGAGGAGTATATTTCCTGCCAAACCCCTCGGTACAAGCTGTACTGCCGCCGGCGGGTGCGCCGGCAGTTTTGGCTGGGGCGGGTGTCCGCGCTGAAGCGGAAAATCAAGCATATGCTGAAAATACAGAAAAAGGACGGGCGAGGATGAGCAAGCAGGGTGTGATTTTTGTAGACTATGACGGGACGCTGGCAGACGAGAAGCTGGGGATCTATCTGCCTACGCCGGCCACCTGCCGGGCTCTGGAAAAGGCATCGGAAAACGGGTATATGACGGTTCTGGCCACGGGCCGGGCGAAATGCTACGTGCCCGAAACCGGGATCCGGTTTGACGGCTATGTGACCACTAACGGTGCTTACGCAGAGGTGGCCGGGAAGCCGGTGTATGAAAAATATATTGATGAAAAAGACCTGGAGAGACTCATGCGGGCTATGGACAGCATGGACCTTGCCTATTCCCTGGAAAAGCAGGACGTATGCTACGCCAGCAACCTGGACGACCCGGATTTTATACACATGCTGGACAATTTCGGCATTCCCCTGTCGGTATTCCGGCCCCTTTCCCAGATGCCGGACCGGCGGGCCAGCAAGCTTTTGATGGCTTACCGGGAGGAGGGGCAGTTTGAGCGGCTCTCGGCGGAATTTTCCGGTGTGTTCGGCCTGTATAAGCATCGGAAAAACAAGTCGGTCGACATCAACTGCGCCGGCGTGACGAAGGCCGCCGGAGCGGCAGAAATCATCCGGGCATATGGGTTTTCCCGGGATCGGGTATATGTATTCGGCGACGGCTCCAACGATTACGATATTATGCGGCTGGCCGGCCACGGGATTGCCATGCGGGATCACGCCGCCTGCCTGGACGGGGTCTGCGAGCTGGTGGCCGGGGGTGTGGAAGAGGAAGGGATCGCCCGGACGCTGGAGCACTATGGATTGGTGTAAAGGGCTTCGGCCCTTTTTTATTTTTTCAGACTGGGAGGGAGCTCGATTTCGCCATTCTTTGCTTCAAAATCCTCCACGTATTTCCTGGCAAAGCGCACAATTGTGCCTGAAAGCGTCCTGCCGTGATATTTTAACGCGTATGTAAGCTTGTAATGTAAATCTTTGTCAATCTGTATACCTAAATGCCTTTTCTCTGTATCCATTTATATCACCCGAAATTTGTTTCTTTTTAGATTATTATACACCATGAAAAGACTATTTGGTGAATTTTAGATTTTTTAGACTAAAAAGATTTTCAAATTTGACATAAGGAAATTTGTGTGGTAAAATACAGATATTGTCACTAAATGTTATTTTTTGGTGGCAACTGGGCTAACCCCCAGATAATAATATTATTTAAAGAAACCGCATAGCTGTACCCCGGCTATGCGGTTTCTGCGTTTTCCCGGCTTACCGGGAAAACGCCACCTCTCCTGTGGCGATTTTAGCCGCAAACGTCCGGTCGTGCTCCACAAAGAGCATAGCGGGCTGAGCCGCCAGGAGCAGGTCTTCGATCTGCATCCGGGAGAAGATGTCGATATAGTTTAGGGGCTCGTCCCAGATATAGACGTGGGCCCGCTGGCACAGGCTTCTGGCCAGCAGCACCTTTTTCTGCTGGCCCGCGCTGAGGCCGGACAGGTCGTGGTCAAATTCCGCCCGGGAAAAATCCAGCTTCCGGAGTATGGCGAAAAACAGGCTTTCATCCAGCCCCGATTCCCGGCAGAAGTCCCGCAGGCCGCCCCGGAGGAAGGAAGCGTCCTGGGGGATGTAGGAGACGGCCAGCCCAGCCGCCAGGGTAACGCGACCCGTATGGGCCAGGGGCTCCCCCAGCAATCGCCTGAGCAGGCTGGTTTTGCCGGCGCCGTTTTTTCCAGAGAGAAGGAGCCGCTCCCCGGGGCTTAACGTAAAGGAAACCGGGGCGCAGACGGGTTTGCCGCCGTACAGCACGGAAACGTCCTCCGCTGCCAGCAGGGTTTTGGCGTGGTGGATCAGGGGGGAAAGCTTCAGGGCTTCTGTGGTTTCAATGTTTTTTAAAAGCCCGGCCTTTTCCTTCGCCATGGCGGTTTTCCGGCTTTCAATGCTTTTGGCCCGCTGCATCATTTTTGCCGATTTGTGGCCCACATAGCCCCGGTCGGGTTTCAGCCCTGCGTTTTTTGCGTGCTTCCCCCGCTCGGTCTTGTCCGACCAGGCGGCAGCCCGGCGGGCTGATTCGTTGAGCCGGCGGATATCTTTCTGGAGCCGGGCGTTTTCCGCCAGCTCCCACTGGTCCCGCAGCTGCTTGTCGGCATACCAGGCGGAGAAATTCCCCTGCTGGATTTCAATATTGGTTTTGTTGATGGACATGGTGTGGTCGGTGCAGGCGTCTAACAGCGCCCGGTCGTGGGAAACCAGGATGAATCCGTTTTTCCGCTGCAAATACCGGGAGACGGCTTCCCTGCCGGCGTCGTCCAAATGGTTGGTGGGTTCGTCTAAAAGGAAAAAGCAGTTTTCCCGGAGGAACGTGGCCGCCAGCAGCAGCTTTGTCTGCTCGCCGCCGCTTAGGGTGGAGAAGGGCCGGTATAAAATCCCGTCGTCTGCGCCCAGAAGCGAAAGCTCCCGGGTCAGGGCCCAAAGTTCCAGCATGGGGTTGGCCCCGCAGGCCGCTTCCCAGCCCTCCAGCCCCGGTTTCGGCGCCGGGCCGGGGAAATATGTGAACGCTACCGAGGCGGAGACGGCCCCGCCGGCGGGATATATCCCGGCTAAAAGCTTTAACAGCGTTGTTTTTCCCCGGCCGTTGCGGCCCACCAGTCCCAGCCGCCAGCCGGTATCCAGCCGGCAGGAAACGCGGTCGAACACAGGGGTGCAGCTGCCCGCATGGGTAAAGGATAAGTCGGAAATCTGAATATAAGACATAGTAAGCACCTCGCTTTTTTTGGTTTGGCGCTGTCAAAAAAAACAGCCGCAGGAAAATACAATTTCCCTGCGGCTTGGATACAAAAATCAGCCGGGACGAAAACCTGTCATTTTCCTGCTTTTGCGCACCACAAAAAGGCTATGCCCTGTGCGCAGTTCATTAGCAAGAAAAATGACGCAAGTTATTTCATCTCCATTCTATTTCATTCTACAGATAGTATAGCAAAAACAAAGCGGTATGTCAAGACCGGGTTTTATTCCACGGTAACGGATTTCGCCAGGTTCCGGGGCTTGTCAATATCGCAGCCCTTTAAGCTGGCTACATAGTAACTGAACAGCTGCAGCGGTACGACGCTCAGCGACGGGAGCAGGATATCGTGGGTCTTGGGGATGCGGATGATGCAGTCGCAGACGTCCTCGGCGTGCTCGTGTTCCTCAGTGGTCAGCCCCAGGACCACGGCCCCCCGGGCCTTGACCTCCTTCACGTTGCTGATGGTTTTTTCATACAGGTCGCTGCCGGTAGCCAGGGCCACCACCAGCGTCCCATCCTCGATTAGGGAGATGGTGCCGTGCTTCAGTTCCCCGGCGGCGTAGGCCTCCGAATGGATATAGGAAATTTCCTTCAGCTTTAAGGAGCCCTCCATAGATACGGCGTAGTCCAAATTCCGGCCGATAAAGAAGATGCTCTTGGAGTTGAAGAATTGGGAGGCGTAATACTGGATCTTTTCCTTGTGGGACAGGATCTCCTCCACCTGGTCGGGCAGCTTTTGCAGGGCTTCCACGATCTGGGCGTATTCCGCTTTGGATACCATACCAATCTTGTCCGCCATGTACAGGGCGATCATGTAGATTACCGCCAGCTGGGTGCTGTAGGCCTTTGTGGTGGCCACGGCAATTTCCGGGCCGGCCCAGGTGTAGAGGACGTCGTCGGAAGCATTGGCAATGGCGCTGCCTACCACGTTGACGATGGAAAGCACACGGGAATTTTTAGATTTTGCCTCTTTTAAGGCCGCGTAGGTATCCGCCGTTTCCCCGGACTGGCTGATGACGATAGTTAAGTCGTGCTCGTCAATAATGGGGTCGTGATACCGGAATTCCGAGGCTACCTCCACCTCCACCGGGATCCGGGTCAGCCGCTCAATGACGTATTTGCCTACAACGCCCACATGGTAGGCGCTGCCGCAGGCTATAATATGGATCCGGTTTAAGCTCCGGATATCCTCCTCAGTTAAGGAAACGCTGTCCAAAACGATGCGGCCGTTCTGGATCCGGGGGCTGATGGTATCCCGCAGGGCCTTGGGCTGCTCTTCGATTTCCTTCATCATAAAGTGCTCATAGCCGCCCTTTTCCGCCGCAGAAATATCCCAGTTTACGGTGAATACTTCTTTTTTCACCTCTTCCTGATCCGCATTGTAGACCTTTACCTGATCCTTGGACAGCACAACAATTTCGTCGTCCTCTAGGTAATAGATGTTTCGGGTGTGCTGGAGGATAGCGGTCACGTCCGAGGCGATAAAGTTCTCGCC
Source organism: uncultured Clostridia bacterium (assembly GCA_965151315.1). Taxonomy (GTDB): domain Bacteria; phylum Bacillota; class Clostridia; order UBA1381; family UBA1381; genus Avimonoglobus. Next base: position 23,352 of record CBCTZG010000008.1, on the reverse strand, counting down.
CTGGCCCAGGCCTACGATCAAGGGGCTGGATTTCCGGACGGCAATAAATTCGTCGGGGTTGTCGGCGCAGATCACACCCAGGGCGTAGGAGCCGTTGACCCGATGGATTACCTTGGCCATGGTTTCAATGATATTGCCGTTATAATAATGCTCAAACAGATGGGCCACCACTTCCGTGTCTGTTTCCGACACAAATTCCACACCCTGATCCATCAGCTTCTTTTTTAGCGGGATGTAATTTTCAATGATCCCGTTATGTACCACCGCAAACCGGCCGGAGCTGGAAATATGAGGGTGGGAGTTCACGTCGGAGGGCTCCCCGTGGGTGGCCCAACGGGTGTGGCCGATGCCCATGGTGCCGGCAACGGTTTTTCCGCCGTCGATCTTTTCGGAAAGCACCGAAAGCCGTCCTCTTGTCTTTTCTATGGTAATTTTCCCGTCGCTGAAAACCGCGATGCCGGCTGAGTCATATCCTCTGTATTCCAGCTTGGAAAGCCCTTCCAGCAAAATCGGTGCCGCCTGCTGCGGGCCTACATAGCCTACAATTCCACACATGGCAAAATCAATCCTTTCATTTTAATATATATCCATTATGTTCTCTATTATACAGGAAAGCTGTGGATTTCACAAGTCTTTTTTGGGAATTCCCGCAGAAATATTGTTTTTCCGGGAAAAAGTTGGTATAATAAGAGCATGACGCCCGCCCAGGCGGGGAAAGGATGGGAAACCATGGAAGACAACAGAGCGCATAAGGTGCTGGAATATAATAAAATCCTGGACAGGCTGGCAGGGTATACGGATTCGCCGCAGGTCAAGACGCGGATCCTGGGGCTTGCCCCGTTTGGGGAGCTGGCCCAGGCCCAGGCCGCCCAGAGGGAAACCTCCGAGGCGGTGGCGGCCCTGCTCCGGCAGGGGAGCCCGCCGGTGAACCTGGCGGTGCCGGATATCGGCGGCATCGTCAAGCGGGCGGCGGCCGGGGGGATGCTCCGGCCCAAAGAACTTTTAGCCCTCTGTCGGGTTTTATATGTGGCCCGGCGGATGAAAACGTATTTGAAGGATACGGGCGAAGATTTGCCTGGATTATGGGAAACAGGGAACAGCTTAGTCCCCCTAAAGGCATTGGAGGATAAAATCGGGACCTGCATTTTATCTGAGGAAGAAATCGCCGACGAGGCCTCCGGGGACCTGGCGGCCATCCGCCGGAAAATGCGGAACCTAAACAACAAGATCAAAGATACTCTGGATCATATGATCCGATCGGAGCACTACAAAAAGTATTTGCAGGATCCCATCGTGACCATGCGGTCGGACCGGTATGTAATCCCGGTTCGGGCAGAGTACCGGGGAGAAGTGGCGGGGATCGTCCATGATACCTCCTCCAGCGGGGCGACACTGTTTATTGAGCCAATGAGCGTGGTGAACGCCAACAATGAGATCCGGGATCTGCAAAACAAGGAGGAGCAGGAAATTGAAAAGATCCTCCAGATGCTGTCCGGGGAGGCGGCTTTGGCGGAGGATGTCCTGCGGACAGACCATAGCCTTTTGACGGAGCTGGATTTTATTTTTGCCAAGGGCAGGCTTTCCTTAGATATGAACGGCCGGGAGCCGGTGCTGAACGATCAGGGGATCATCGCCCTGAAGCGGGCCCGGCATCCGCTGATCGCCCCGGATCGGGTCGTGGCCAATGATATTTATTTGGGCGGGGATTTCGATACCTTAGTGATTACCGGCCCCAATACCGGGGGCAAGACCGTTACCCTAAAGACCATCGGCCTGTTCTCCCTGATGGCGGCGGCGGGCCTGCACCTGCCGGTGGCGGACAACAGCCAGGCGGCTGTGTTTTCCCAGGTATTCGCGGACATCGGCGACGAGCAGAGCATCGAACAGAGCCTGAGTACCTTTTCTGCCCATATGGTGAATATTGTGGATATTTTAGAGCATGTGGACGACCGCTCCTTAGCGCTGTTTGACGAACTGGGAGCTGGTACCGATCCGACGGAGGGGGCGGCGTTAGCCATCGCGGTGCTGGAATATCTGCGTGCTTTCGGGGCCCGGGTGGCGGCAACCACGCACTACAGCGAGCTGAAACTCTTTGCGCTGTCCGCCAAGGGTGTGGAAAATGCCTCCTGTGAGTTTAGCGTGGAATCCCTGCAGCCCACCTATAAGCTGCTCATCGGTGTGCCCGGAAAATCCAATGCGTTTGCCATTTCCCGGCGGCTGGGATTGTCGGAATCGGTAATTAGCCGGGCAAGCGAGCTGCTGTCCGACGAGGACGTGAAGTTTGAGGACGTGATCAGCGATCTGGAAACCAGCCGGGCCAAGGCCCAGTCTGAACAGGAATACGCCGAGCGGCTCCGCCGGGAGCTTTCGGATCTTCAGGGCGAAATCCAGCGGGAACGGGCAAAGCTCAAAGAAAATAAATCCCGGATTTTAGAGGAGGCCCGCCGGGAGGCCAAAATCATTATCATGGACGCCAAGGAAGAGGCCAACGCGGTGATCAAGGATTTGGAGCGGATGCGCCAGCAGGGCGTCCGCGCCGGGACGGAGGAGAAAATCCAGAAATCCCGGGAAAAGCTGAAAAAGAAAGAGGACAGCATCGACAGCGCTATGCAAAGGGCCCAGAAGCCCCGGAAAATCTATCACGAGACCCCCAAGAATCTCAAGCCCGGGGAAACGGTGAAGATTGTCAGCATGGATCAGGAAGCGTCGGTTTTGAAGGCGCCGGATAAAAACGGCAACGTCCGGGTGCAGGCGGGGATCATTAAAATGGATGTGCATATCTCCAACCTGAAGCGGGTAGAGGATAAAAGCGCAAAGGCAGTAGCGGAAAAATACATCCGCTCCACCGGGGCGTATTTGTCGAAAACGAAAAGCGCTGTTACCCAGGTAGACGTCCGGGGGCAGAATTTAGAAGAGGCTTTAATGAATGTGGAGAAATTCTTGGACGACTGCTATTTGGCCGGGGTATCGCCGGTGACGATCATCCACGGCAAGGGTACGGGGATTCTAAAAAACGGAATCCATGAAATGCTTCGGAAGCATAAATATGTGAAAGGATACCGGCTGGGCCGGTACGGCGAGGGCGAAAACGGCGTGACAGTGGTAGAATTGAAGTGAGGAAAAAGCATGGGTAAGAAAAAGATCACAACAAACGCTATGCGGCTTTTACAGGCGGCGAAGGTCCCGTTTACGGCGGTGGAATATGAAACGGATGGAACCGTAGAGGAAAACTTTGGGATGCGGATCGCGGAAAAAACCGGAATCCCGCCTGCCCAGTCGTTTAAGACGCTGGTAGCCCGTGGGGAAAAGCAGGGTATCTTAGTGGCTTGTGTGCCGGTGTGCGGGGAGCTGGATTTAAAAAAGCTGGCGAAGGCCGCCGGCGAGAAAAAAGTGGAGCTGATCCACGTCCGGGAGCTTTTGGGGCTCACGGGCTATATCCGGGGCGGCGTTTCCCCCATTGGGATGAAGAAGAAATACCCCACCTGGATCCACCAGTCCTGCCTGGAGTTTGATCAAATGGCGGTCAGCGCCGGTGTTTGCGGCTGCACACTGCTGCTGCGGCCCCAGGACCTCCTGCGGGCAGTGGGTGCGCAGACGGCGGATATCGCCGATGGGAAATAGATTGCTTTTTAAGAAGATCAAGATAAGCGGCCTGCTAGGCGGCTTGCTATAAATGCGGAAGGATGGTTGACTGATGATGGCTGACTCTCGCTGCGGCCTGCACTGCACAGGCTGCCTATTTGTCGTCACCCACGGCTGCGGCGGCTGTATTGAAACCTTGGGAAAGCCGTTTCATGGCCCATGCCCGGTGGCGGCCTGCTGTCAGGAGCAGGGGTGGGTCCACTGCGGCCAGTGCCCGGCGTTCCCGTGCGGCTTGCTCAGCCAGTACTCCAGCGACCCAGAGCACGGAGATACGCCGCCGGGGACGAGGATTGAACAGTGCAGAAAATGGAAAGAAGAAAAGAAAGGAATGGAGAAACAATGAAAACATTTAGACCGGCGGAGATTTTGCTCCCCCAGGATAATATAGATATGACCAAATGGAGCGTAGTGGCCTGCGATCAGTATACAGCGGAGCCGGAATACTGGAAGCAGGCGGAGGCGTTGGTGGGAGATGCGCCGTCGGCGCTGCGTTTGGTATTCCCAGAGGTGTACTTAGATCAAGGCGAGGAACGGATCGAAGCCATTAACACTAAGATGCGGGAATACCTGGAGCAGAATATTTTCCGGGCATATCCCGAGAGTATGGTCTACGTAGAACGGACCGTGACCGGCGGAAAAATCCGCCGGGGGATCGTAGGCGCTGTGGATTTGGAGGATTACGAGTACACCCCCGGCGCCGGGTCACCCATCCGGGCTACGGAGGGGACAGTTTTAGAACGGATCCCGCCCCGGGTGAAGATCCGGGAACAGGCGCCGGTGGAGCTGCCCCATGTGATGCTGCTCATTGACGACCGGGAGCGGACGGTGATTGAGCCCATCCAAAAGGATGGACTGGAAAAGCTGTATGATTTTGACCTAATGCTGGACGGCGGCCATGTTGCAGGCTACCGGCTGGAGCAGGAAGCCCAGAACCGGATCCTGGCGGCGCTGGACGGGCTGGCCCAGAAGGATGCTTTTGAGAAAAAATATGACGCCCGGGGGAAAAACCCGCTGGTCTTCGCTGTGGGAGACGGGAACCATTCCCTGGCCACAGCCAAAACCTGCTGGGAAAACTTGAAAAAAACCCTGCCGGAGGAAGAGCTGAGCAGCCATCCTGCTCGGTATGCCCTAGTGGAACTGGTAAATCTGTATGACGAATCTTTAGAATTTGAGGCCATCCACCGGGTGGTCTTCGGGGTGGATCCCCAGCATGTGGTGGACTGTTTTCTGCGGTATTACCCCGGAGCTTCCCTCTTGGACAACGGCGGCCAGCTGATCCGATATCTCCATCCCAACGGCGTAGGCTACCTGTATGTGCAGGACGCGCCTTCCCAGCTGGCGGTGGGTACGCTGCAAAAATTCCTGGACGAATACATAGAGAAGGTAGAAGGCCGGGTGGATTATATCCATGGGGCGGACGTCGTCCAGCGGCTGAGCCGGGAACCCGGTAATATTGGCTTTTTGCTGCCGGCTATGGAAAAGGAGGATTTATTTAAAACGGTCATCCACGACGGGGTGCTGCCCCGGAAGACCTTTTCTATGGGCGAGGCCAAGGACAAGCGCTTCTATGTAGAAGCGAAGCGGATCCAGAAATAAGGGCGGCGTATGTGTACATCATGCGGCGTGTCCGCCGGGAATGTATTGATGACAAGGAGAGAAAATACATGAAAAAGCGATTCGTTTCCATTGTGCTGGCCCTGTGGTTTGGGCTGTCTGTTCCTGCCGGCGCGGCCTGGGAACCGTCCTTTTCCGATGTGAGGGAGGGGCATTGGGCCTACACCTATATTGAAATGGCCGCGGCCGACCATTGGATCAGCGGCTACGGCGACGGCCGCTTTGGCCCGGACGACCAGGTAACCTACGCGCAGCTTGCAGCCATGCTGCTGCAGACGATCCAGGCGTTCCAAAAAGACCTGGATGCCTATGCCGGCCCTACAGAGCCTTGGTACATCCCCTACTGTACAGTGGGTTCGCAGGTCAGCGCGGGTATCCTGGACAACGGGCTTTTTGACGGTACAGATATTCAGGATTCCTATATGGATGCAGAGGCTGTCTGCCAGCCAATCAACCGCTATGAGATGGCTCAGATGATTCATAACGCGACCTGGTGGATGACAGGTGAAAATTATACTGACCAGGAGATCCAGACGATCCAAGCGGGAATTGCTGACTGGGCCCAAATCCCCACAAAATATCAGGAAAGCATTTTCAACGTCAGCGCCTATGGGATTATCTCCGGTATGGACAGCCAGGGCACTTTTGCCGGCTCTTCTTATATGAGCCGCGCCCAGGCGGCTGCCGTCCTGGCCCGGGTCAAAGAGGTCTCCTTATCCCTGCGCCCTGTCGAAAAGGGCTATACTGGGGAAATGACGATTTACGATACACCCCCCGCCGGTATGCTCCGGAATGGCAAGCCCGTCACTGAAGCGAATGTGGTGGAAATGCTGCGCTATCTCCAGACGAAATATCCGATGGGGATGATTTGGTGTGAGCCCTGGACGAACCCAGACACGTTCAGCAACCCTAATACGGTCAGCAGGCGGCTGGCAAATCTCATGGAAGGCGGGTATGGAACCAGTGCTATATATGGCTGCGGCGGTTTTGCGGCTATGATATCTGATCTGATCTTCCCCGAGGACATGCCTCCGCGGGAGGTAACGGATTTTTCCGCGGTGCGGCCGGGGGATATTGTGATCGAAGTCAGTGGAAAAACCGGAGACGCCACCCATGTTTGGGTAGCGGTTGGAAATTCCTGGTTCAGCGGAAAGGCCGGCGCCTGGCAGGTCAAGGGCAGGGCCCACGGGAATTACGGCCACCGGATCTACTGGGAGTGGCATTCCAACGCTTTGATCCGAAGCAAGCAGGATGTTCCGGAAGGGAAGGGCTACACTGCCGTTTATACCCGTTATCCCGGGTAAACAACAACAGAATTTTAATGAAACAAAAAGGAATGAGTCTGATACAATACCGAATGCATTCATCATCAATTTAAATATTTATTTTTGTCAGCTTTGGGGTTCACTTCATATATGGGGGATATTCTTTGAATTCAATGATTTTACCGGCACTTAGCCCGAACTGCCTGCAATGCGGATCAAGGGTTTGGGTCTCAGATATATTTGTGCTGCACAGCCGGTCCGATGTTCTCCGCCCGGCTATATTCCGTGATCCCATATCCTGTGTTCGGATAAAAGTGAGAATAGGTAACGTCCGCCAAAAACAAAAGGAGAAAAATGATCCCCAGGATATATTTGGCCCGAACGGGTATTTTCCGATACAGATTGTCCAAAAGCGGCGCCAGGACATAGATCAAGGCAGTCCCTCCAAGTCCGAAGGCCATAGCGCCGTATAGGCAGACACGGCCGCTGATATTGAATGGATAGGCGGAATAATCCCACCATCGGATTCCAGTGGCCGATTCGATCAGCCAGCCCGCCGTATATTCTAAAACGGTACAAAGCGCCATGACCAAAACGAAGGTGAATAGCTTGTTTTCCGCGAACCGCCGCAGAAGCAGCAAAATCAAAACGCCGCCCACCCCGTAAATGGGCAGCCAGGGCCCCAAAAGCATCCCCCGGTTAACGACTATACCTTTCTGAACAATAAATATAACAACCTCCCAAGCCCAGCCGATTACGGCAAATGTGAAAAAGAAAAAAAGATATGTATCCGCGCTGTATTGCTGCCGGTAATCCAGGCATTTTACTTTTTCAAGCTGGCGGGCAATGGGAAGGAAAATCCGGTCATGCATAAATACCCTCCTCCTAAAGCTTATGCTAATCTCATTTTACCAAAAAACCAGGAATAAGACAAGCATTTTTTGTATTAATTTATCAGAAAGGAAGAATTTTTGGCGATTTTCTTTACAGCAGCTTACCGGATTGGTAAAATATTAAAAAAAGCTTGAAGGGAACGGAGAGAATTATTTTGGGTGCCTTGCTGCTGCTGCCGCTGTATATCCTGGCGAATATTTATATTATTTTACGAAGTGTCCAATGGTTCCATGCCTGTTCGGCGTATCTCAAGACAAAATGGTTTACCGGGGTATACAGCCTTGTATATGTTTTTTTCGCGCTGTCTATTGTGCTGGGAACATTCCTGCCAGCCTCCGGCCTTCAAAAGGCAGCGGCCTTTGTCAGCAATTACTGGCTGGGTGTTCTTTTATACCTCCTGCTGTTTTTAGGCGCCGCTGATGTACTGCGTTTTTTGCTGAAGCGACTGGGCGTTTTGCCCCGGGATTTTTTCGCTTCCAGACGGAATCTGGTGATTGCCGGGTTTGTGATTTCCGGCCTGGTGGCCGGTGTATGCGTCTATGGAGCACTGCATGCGGGAAATATCAAAACCAGGGTATACGATGTGACAGTGCAAAAAAACGCGGGGCAGATCAAATGTCTGAACGTGGTTTTAGCGGCGGATCTGCATTTGGGTTACAGCGTAGGGCTTGGGCAGGTCGAACGTATGGTGGAAAAAATCAATGCGCAAAACCCGGATCTGGTTGTTTTAGCAGGTGATATTTTTGACAATAGCTATGACGCTGTAGCACAGCCCGGCCAGATTGCCGCGGCCCTGGGGAGGATCCAAGCCCAATACGGCGTGTATGCCTGCTATGGCAATCACGATGTCAGCGAGCGGATCTTAGCGGGTTTTACCTTTCACCATACGGGCAGCCAGACCCGGGATCCGCGGATGGACGCGTTTTTAGACCAGGCCGGTATCCGGGCTTTAGAGGATGAAGCGGTGCTAATCGCGGACGCCTTTTACTTGGCAGGACGAATTGACGATAAGAAGCCTGTAAACGCGGCGGATGGCAGGAAAAGCCCGGCACAGCTTCTGGCTGGCCTGGATCCGGCGAAGCCGATTCTGGTTTTGGATCATGAACCCCGCGAACTGCAGGCGCTGGCTGACGCAGGCGCGGATGTGGATCTTTCCGGCCATACCCACAACGGCCAGCTTTTTCCGGGGAACTTGCTGATCAGGCTGGGCTGGGAAAATCCATATGGGTATTTAAACAAAGGAAATATGCATTCTATTGTCACGGCCGGCGTAGGCGTCTGGGGCCCAAGCCTCCGGGTGGGGACAGACAGTGAGATCGCCCTTGTGCAGATTCACTTTACGGGATAAACAAGAGAAAACCGGGCAAAAAAGAGAATCGGCGGACGATCTTGGATCGTCCGCCGAAAAATTTGCGGGCCAGCGTCCCGGTTTGAAGTTAATCGGTAAAATCAATACAGGCCCGGTCTGCGGCGGCTGTTTGGATCAGGCGTTTCACGGCCTGATGGTCGGGATGGCTGTCATAGGCCGCAAGGTCTGCGGCGGTCTGGAAAGTGGTGACCAAAACTACGTCCCACGCGCCGCCGTTTTCGTTTACGCCCACCCGCAGGGACTGGATACAGTCGATTTTGGGGGGCAGTGCGGATAACCGCTGCTGGATAATTTTTGCGTTTTCCGCTTTGGACCGCCCGTCCGCTTCCGGGCGCAGTTTCCACATGACAATGTGATGTACCATAAATTTACCTCCTGATAAATAGGATTTATTTTCTGTATTATAAGCCAAAACCAGGAAATTTACAAGGATTCTAAAAATATTTAACAAAACGCTTGACTTTAACGTGATAAAGTGGTAATATAGTGAGGCAAGCCGAAAAGAAACCAAGAGGGGGACGAAAACATGAACATGAAAAAGTGGATGGCTGTACTGACAGCAGCTGTTTTATCAACAGCGGCGCTGGCAGGCTGCGGCGAAAACAAAAACCAGAGCACCAATGCCAATACGGGGGATCAAACGGCAGAGACCCTGACCGTAGGCTTTGACCAGAACTTCCCGCCGATGGGCTTCGTAGGCGAGGACGGCGAATTTACCGGCTTTGACTTGGAGCTGGCGGCAGAGGCGGCCAAGCGGATGGGCCGGGAAGTAAAATACCGCCCCATTGAATGGGACGCCAAGGACATGGAGCTGGATTCCGGCACCATTGACTGTATCTGGAACGGCTTTAGTATCCAGGGCCGGGAGGACGACTACACCTGGACAGACCCATACATGAAGAATAACCAGGTCATTGTGGTTAAAACTGCGGATGGGATCAGCGATTTCGCGGGCCTGGCTGGCAAGACGGTAGATGTACAGGCGGATTCCACAGCAGAAAGCGCCCTGGCGGAAAAGCCGGAACTGACAGAGACCTTTGGGAAGCTTAACCCGGTGGCCGACTATAATACGGCCTTTATGGATCTGGAATCCGGTGCGGCAGACGCTATCGCGATGGACAGCGTGGTTGCCCAGTATCAGATCAACGGCCGGGAGGATGAATTTAAAATCCTGGATGAAATCATTTCCGAAGAGGACTACGGTGTGGGTGTGAAGCTGGGAAATACAGAGCTTCGCGATCAGCTCCAGAAGGCTTTGGAGGAAATGGCCGCCGATGGTACGCTTTCGACGATCTCGGAAAAGTGGTTCGGCCAAGATGTAACAATCATTGGTAAATAATCATTTGTAGAGCATGTAGACTTATTAAAATGCCAAGGCATTGACGATAAGTCTACTTTGTTCTGTAATGGATTTTGACAAAGCCGCCGGCAGGCGGCGGAATGGAGTTTTCTATGGATTTTGCAAAGCTGACTGCCATGCTCCTGCAGCTTTTGGAGGGGCTGGGGGTATCCTTTTACATATTTTCCCTGACCCTGATCTTTTCCCTGCCGCTGGGCCTGTTGGTGGCCTTTGGACGGATGGCGAAAAATCCTGTGGTCCGCTGGATCGCCCGGGTGTATATTTCCATCCTGCGGGGGACGCCGTTGATGCTGCAGTTGTTTGTAGTATATTTTGGGCCGTACTATATTTTTGGTATCAGCATATCGGACAGCTACCGGATGATCGCGGTCATTATCGGGTTTGTGCTGAACTACGCGGCCTACTTCGCAGAAATTTACCGGGCCGGGATCGAGTCTATGCCGCAGGGCCAGTATGAGGCGGCTAACGTGCTGGGCTACACCAAGCCCCAAACATTTTTTAAGATTATCCTGCCCCAGGTGATTAAGCGGATCCTGCCGCCGGTAACCAACGAGGTCATTACCCTGGTGAAGGATACGTCGCTGGCGTTTGCGATTTCCGTAACGGAGATGTTCACCGTGGCGAAAGCCATCGCCGCCCGGGATAAGGCGATGGTGGCTTTTGTAGCCGCCGGGGTATTCTACTATCTGTTTAACCTGGTCGTGGCCTTCTGCATGGAGCGGGTTGAGCGGAAAATGAATTATTATCGGTAAGGGGGCAGGTCGTATGGATGTTTTGCAGATCAGTCATATCCGGAAAAGCTTTGGAGAGCTGGAGGTGCTCAAAGACATTTCCCTCACAGTGAAGAAGGGGGAGGTCGTGGCGGTAATCGGACCGTCGGGGTCGGGAAAATCCACGCTGCTCCGGTGCGCTACTATGCTGGAAACCATGGACAGCGGCGAGCTTGCCTATGGGGGCGAAAAAGCGGCCTGGAACAATGAAAACGGCCGCTCGGTTTACGCGCCGAAAAAGAAGCTGCGGGAAATGAAGGGGAAATTTGGCCTGGTGTTCCAGAACTTTAACCTGTTTCCCCATTATTCCGTATTGAAAAATATTATTGACGCGCCGATCCATGTGCAGAAACGGGATAAGGCGGAGGCAATCGCCCAGGCCGAGCGGCTTTTGGCCCAGATGGGCCTTGCGGACCGGGCGGACGCGTACCCTTACCAGCTATCCGGCGGCCAGCAGCAGCGGGTATCCATTGCCCGGGCGCTGGCGCTGAACCCGGAGATTCTGTTTTTTGACGAGCCCACCTCCGCGCTGGATCCGGAGCTTACCGGCGATATTTTAAAGGTAATCCGGGATTTGGCTCAGAACCACATGACCATGGTGATTGTTACCCATGAAATCGGCTTTGCCGCCAATGTGGCGGACCGGATCATCTTTATGGCTGACGGGGTAATTGTTGAGGAAGGACCGGACGTTATTCAAAATCCGCAAAAGGCCCGGACAAAGGCGTTTTTAAATAAGCTTAGTGAGAAATAAGCCGGAAGGGAGCTGCTTGCTATGATTCTAAAAAATGCCGTGGTAGACGGCCGCTTGACAGACATAGAAATTCGGAATGGGAAATTTTACCGGATGGGAACGCTGGAAGACGGGGGAGAGGATTTGGCCGGCCGGGAAGTGATCCCTGGGCTGATTGATATCCATACGCACGGCTGTGCGGGCCATGACACTATGGACGGCCGATTCGCGGAAATGTGCCGTTTCTGGGCAAAACACGGTACCACCGCCTGGCTGCCCACAACCATGACGGCGCCGGTGGAAAAGATAGCGGCGGCAACCCGGGGGGATACAGCCTGCCCGGGAGCCCAGATCCTGGGGTTCCATATGGAAGGGCCGTACCTGTCAAAGGATTATAAGGGCGCCCATGATGAAAGCTATTTTACCAATCCACGGCTGGAGGATTATGAAAAATTAAAGAATGTCAAAGTGGTAACCATTGCGCCGGAGCTGCCGGGAGCCATGGCGTTTATCCGGCAATGCGGGGCTAAGGTGCAGATCGGCCATACGGCCTGCGGCTATGGACAGGCCATAGAAGCCATGGCGGCCGGCGCCGACGGGCTGACCCATACCTTTAACGCCATGCCGCCGCTTCTGCATCGCGCACCGGGGCCAATCGGCGCGGCGGTGACGGAAAACGCATACGCGGAACTGATCTGCGACGGGCTGCATGTCCAGAAAGGGGCAGTGCTGGCGCTGTATAAAATGTTCGGGCCGGAACGGCTGATCCTGATCAGCGACGCGATGCGGGCTGCCGGCCTTTCCGACGGCGAGTACGAGCTGGGCGGCCTGCGGGTGATCGTGCGGGACGGTGCGGCCCGGACAGAGTCCGGTGCCCTGGCAGGGAGTACGGCAACCCTTTGGCACTGCGTGAAAACTGCCGCTGGGTTTGGGATCCCCTGGCGGGATGCCGTGCGGATGGCCACCCAGACGCCGGCGGAATACCTGAACGTCCCCAAAGGGCAGATCCGGGAGGGATATGACGCGGATTTTTTGGTGCTGGATAGCCAGCGAAATATCCAACGGGTATTCATTGCCGGAGAAGAATTTTTGGATTCGATGGAATAGCAGCAAGGAGGCATTGTTATGCTGTATGAATTTCAACTGCGGACAGAGCGGGAAAATTTTTATAATATTACAGAACAGGTTCGGGCGGCTGTAGAAAAAAGCAGGATCCGGGACGGGATCTGCGTAGTCTGCTGCCCCCATACCACCGCTGGAATTACGATCAATGAAAATGCAGACCCAGACGTGGTGCATGATTTGCTTTTAGGATTAGGGGATATTTTTGAGAACCGGCAGGGATTTTTGCATGGCGAGGGAAACAGCGACGCCCATTTAAAGGCAAGCTATACCGGCTCGAGCGCTACGGTGATTTTGGACCGGGGCCGTTTGGTGCTGGGTACCTGGCAGGGTATCTATTTCTGTGAATTTGACGGCCCCCGGCAAAGACATTTTTTTGTGAAGGTGCTCCGCGGCTGAATACCAGACCATCCGCAAAAGCGGAAAACCGTATTTTTTCAGTGCGGGAATATCCGATGAAACCCGGTGAAAATCCTGACTTTGACGGCCAGGTATTCATCCTGCCGGAAAAGGGGCAGGCAGCGCCGCCGGATGCTGCGGGCTTTTGAAAGGGCTGTTCTAAACGGGGCTTCTGAAAATAAAAAATGCTAACAGTTCACGAAAAATAAGTGAGCTGTTATTTTTTTGCTGTTTTTCGATGTTTTTAGAAAAGTGCAAAGAAGGTGGGAAAAATATCATTTACTTAAAAAGCGTAAATTTATATAATGAGCATGAAAAGAATCGCATCAAGCGTTATGGAGGAGGATTTTCATGGGAAACAATGCGGGCGCGGCGATCCGAAGCGGTACTGCCAAGCCAAAGCGGAAACGGGCCGGCAAGGAGCACTGGGAGCTTTTGCTTTTGGCGCTGCCGGCGCTGATTTATTATTTTATTATGAACTATATTCCCATGTTTGGAATTATTATTGCGTTTAAAGATTATAAGTATAATGAGGGGATATTTGGCAGCGAATGGTGTGGATTCAATAACTTTAAATTCTTTTTTGAATCACAGGACGCCTGGCGGATCACCCGCAATACGGTTGGCTATGGGATCCTATTTATTGTAATGGGGGTAATCTGCGGTGTGGCCATTGCGCTATTGCTGTTTGAAATCCGGAAAAAGATTGCCTTAAAAACGTATCAGACACTGATGATCCTGCCAAACTTCCTGTCTTGGGTTATTGTCAGCTACATTACATATATTCTGCTTAACCCGGTGCTGGGCGTTGTAAACCGGGTGTTTGATGTTTTGCATATCCCTACCCAGGACTGGTACTCAGACCCAAAATACTGGCCGTTTATCCTGACCTACAGCCAGGTCTGGAAAACAGTGGGTATGAATTCAATCATGTATTACGCGGCTTTGATGGCGGTAGACGAGTCTCTGTTTGAGGCGGCCAGCCTGGACGGCGCCAATAAGTGGCAGCAGATCCGGCATATTTCTATTCCATCCCTGCTGCCGCTGGTCACGATTTTGATCATCAATAATATGGGCAGTATTTTCCGGGGAGATTTTGGCCTGTTCTATCAGGTTCCCCGAGATATCGGCGCGCTGTACCCCGCTACGGATATTATTGATACCTATGTTTACCGCGGGCTGCGGACCGGGGATGTGGGTATTACCTCAGCGGTTGGATTTTTCCAGTCCTTTGTGGGCCTGTTTATGGTAGTGGGCGCGAATGCCGTCATTCGGAAAATCGCGCCGGAAAACGCGATGTTTTAAGCGGGAAAAGGAGCGTGTATTATGCGGAAAAGAAAGAAAAAGCTGCATTCCCTGGAGCATAAGCCGGAAAATATCTGGATACACCTGTTTTTTATCCTGGTGTCCCTGACATATATCATCCCGTTTATCTATGTGATTTCCATATCCTTTTCAGCGGAGGATAGTATTGCCCAATATGGGTATACGCTGTTCCCTAAGGTATTTGACGCTAAGGCGTATGAGATGATCCTTGCCAACCCGACCCAGCTGATCAACTCCTACAAGGTAACGATCCTAAGCTCGGTGCTGGGCACAGTAATCGGGGTATTCCTGATGGCTATCGTGGCCTATTCCATTTCCCGGCGGGAGTTCCGGTGGCGGAAGCAGATCACTTTTTACATTTATTTTACCATGCTGTTCGGCGGCGGGCTGATCCCTACGTATATCCTTTGTACGCAGTATCTGCACATTGGGAACTCCTTCATGATCTATATGGCGACGGGGCTTTTGAATGCTTGGTATATCATCATTATTCGGACATTTTTCCAAGGCTTGCCGGATTCCTTGGTGGAATCGGCAAAGCTGGACGGCGCGTCAGAGTTCAAGATATTCTTCTTTATCGTTCTGCCGCTGTCCAAGCCGGTTATTGCTACGATCAGCCTGTTTACTGTGCTGAACCGGTGGAATGACTGGAACACATCCCTGATTTATATCCAGGATCCGAAGCTGTATTCCCTGCAATACATGCTGCAGAGGATCCTCCGGGAAGCGGAGTTTGTCAAATCCCTGGCCTCCTCCGGCGTAAACGTAACTTCTGCCATGAAGGACGCGCCCACGGAGGCAATGCGGTTTGCTATGGCGATTATTGCTGCGGGCCCCATGCTGGTGGTATTCCCCTTCTTCCAGAAATATTTTACCAAGGGCTTAACAGTGGGAGCCGTAAAAGGATAAAATCGTCCGGGAAGCCGGGCGTCCCAA
This sequence comes from uncultured Clostridia bacterium, assembly GCA_965151315.1. GTDB lineage: Bacteria > Bacillota > Clostridia > UBA1381 > UBA1381 > Avimonoglobus. The sequence goes on along the minus strand of CBCTZG010000008.1, from coordinate 7,922 downwards.
TCTGCCGGGATGGCGGGCGGAGGGAAAATAAAATAAAATGCCGCGGCCATCAGCGGCGGAATGGAGTGTTTATATGAAAACATGGAAAAGGATCCTGGCGTTTTCTCTGGCGGCAGCCGCTTCGGTATCAATGCTTTCCGGCTGCGGGGAAAAGAAGCAGGCCGCAAAGGACGATGGGACGGAGCAGGTGACCTTAAAATGGGTATACATGGGCGAGATGCAGGATGATACCCAAAAGGTGTGGGATAAGTTCAACGAGCGGTTGGCCGATTATCTGCCCAATACCACGGTGGAATTTGAAGCGATATCCGGCGCGGATTACGCGGAAAAATGGAAGCTGAAAATGGCGTCCCAGGAACCAGTGGATATCGCGTGGACAGGCTATGTCAGCACATATTCCAGTGAGATTGCAAACGGCGCCTTTATGGAGCTGGATGATCTGCTGAACGAGTATGGACAGGAGCTAAAGGCAGAGCTGCCGGACTGGGTTTGGGAAAAAGCAAAATATGACGGAAAAATCTATTCCGTGCCCAACTATCAGATGATGAACTCTCTGCGGCTGGGGCTGATCCTCAATAAAGACCAAGCGGATAAATACTTATCAGACGAACTGGAACAAAAGATTATTGATACGACCTATTCCCATGAATTTACAACAGCGGAAGATTACGATGTAATTGAGGAATATTTAAAGATCCTCAAAGATAACAACGCGCTCCAAAAAGGTGTTAACCCGGAAAATATCGCCTGGCTGGGCGAACGGAAAGGCTATGACCAGCTGTTGTCGGAAACGCTGCCTTTTGTAATTAAAAAGACGGATGAAAGCTTGCAGGTTCTGAATGTGTTAGAGCAGGATTCCATGAAGATCACTTATCAGAAGATGCACGAATGGTATGAAAAGGGTTATATCCGCAAGGATATCGCAAGCACTGCAGACGAGGTAACCGTAGGCTCTACGGACGATTACACACTGCATATGCATGGCTTTTATGATTTAAAGAACCAGGATTATGAAGGCAAGACGGTCAACGAGTATTACGTTCCCTGCGAGCCGGATTATTTCATCAGCTGCTCCCAGAGCAACACCTCAACGGTAATCCCCAGCACGGCGCAGCATCCGGAGCGGGCCATGCAGTTGATCACCCTAATGAATACGCCCAAGGGCGCGGAGCTTTTGAATCTGCTGGCATATGGAATTGAGGGCGAGCACTATAAAAAGATCGGCGAAAACAAGATTGACACATCGCTGGCCACCCAGGGGAATGTGACCAAGTATTCCGCCAGCTGCTGGGTATTGGGAAATGTATTTAACGCCTATGAGACCAACGCGGATCCGGACGGCTGGAACCAGTTCCTGCAGGACGAGGTAAACGGCAAGGCGACGATTTCCCCGGCGATGGGCTTCAAACCGGATTTGGATAGCATAAAGACCTACATCGCGCAGGTAACCACAGTCATCGACGAGTACGGCAAAACCTTAAAGCAAGGCTCTTTGCCGGATTGGGAAGCAAAATATGACGAAATGATCGCTAAGATGAAGACTGCTGGATCTGATAAGATTATTGAGGAGCTGCAGAAGCAGATCGATGCCTGGGCGCAGGAGTATAAAAATCAATAAACAGATGTTGAGCGGAAATTATTTGATTTCCGCTCGACGTGCGTAAAAAAGAAGCTTGTTTTGGAGCGGTTTTTGCCGGAAACCGCTCCAGAGCAGCTGGTTTAATGATCATAAAATTTTGTTTATATTTTGGATAAAAAGCAAAAGATAGAGGAAAGGGGGTGCCGGCGTGTTTTCCATAATGATTATAGAGGATGAACCGTTTATGGCGGATTTTTTGGCCAATTTTATTGACTGGGCCTCCATCGACGTAACGGTAGCCGGGGTATATCACGACGGCGCTTCCGCCTTGCAGGCCATGGAGGCAGCCGCGCCCAGCGTAGCGCTGACCGATATTAACATGCCTGTAATGAACGGGTTAGAGCTAATTGAGCGGGCGCTGGAGAAAAATATTAAAACAAAATTTGTTATTATCAGTGGATACAACGATTTTTATTTGGTAAAAAACGCATTTAAGCTAGGCGCTACCGATTATTTCCTGAAAACAGAGCTGGATCCGGACGAGTTGAAAAATTATATATTAAAAATGAAATACACAGATTCAGCATATCATTTCAAAACAGGGATTGACCGGAAGGAGCCGGCCTTAAAGGAAATTGTCTGGGGCGGGATGCGGCCGCTGGAGGAATACCAAAAGACGCTGTCTCTGCGGATTTTTCGGTATAAGATCCTGCTGGCGGTCAACCTAGTGAATTATGAGACCATTCTAAAGACCCAGTATCAAGGAGACCGGGAACTGCTCAAGTATGGGATTATGAATATATTAGACGAGATTCTGGCGGAAAAACCGATAGCGGAATGTTTTTTTGAAGACTATGACCAGCTGGTGTTTATTGTTTCCGCCGATGAACGGGGGCAGGCGGTACAGAATGTGTGGGATCTTGCCGCAGTTGTCCGGAACAGCCTGGAGCAAAGCCTGAAATTTATTACAGAGGGCGGGTTTTGCGGGACGGCGGAAAGCGAAAAGGAATTGGCGGGGCTGCATGACAAGGCCCGGCACGCGGCAAAATATTCCTTTGTTTTGGGGCGGGATAAGGTCTATGATTACGAAGTGCTGGCGCAGGAGCATAGCCGGCTCCCGGCTGACCCATCCAAGCTGATTTTGGAATTTGAGAACCTGGTGTTTGACTTTGATTTTGACGCCTTAAACCGGCAGGCAGACAAATTCATGCTCCGGGAGGCTTCGATCCATGACTTGGACCGGCTGATCGAGATTTACCGCAGCTATTTTGTTGTACTGACCCATTTTTCCAATACCCATGAAAAATTCAAGCTGGAGCCCGGGCGGTTTGAACGGATCATCCGGGGCGGTACGTTGGATGAGCTGAACGCCTATTTTGCTGAAGTTTTGCAAAAGCTGGCGGGGATGTTTGGATACAGCTCCAATGTAGTGACCAAGGTACAAAAATACATCCAGGAAAACTACAGTAAGGATATTTCCCTGCAGACCATTGCGGACGAATTCCAGATCGATTATAAAAAACTCAGCCGGCTGTTTACACAGAAAACAGGTGAGAATTTTAAAAAATATCTGACGGATATCCGGATGCGGGAAGCGCTGCGGCTGATCCAGGACACAGACTTTTTGCTGTATGAAATTTCTGAAATGGTGGGGTATAACAATTATGCCAATTTTAGCCGGAGCTTTATGAAGTACTACAACAAATGGCCCAAGGACGTAGAAAGGGGGTAAGGGAGACGTGTTCCGGGAGAACAGCATCGAAAAAAGCTTCGTGCTTCTGTTTATCGTCATTTCCTTAGTCCCTATTATTTTGATCAGCGCCTGCTCGATTGGCATTACGGTCTATACCCTGCGTAAGCAGTCAGAGCAGGAAACCCAGGTCCAGCTGAAAAGCGTGGACAATGCCGTTTATGAAAAAACAAAAAAGATCCAGCGGTTTATTGACCACATCAGCGTCAACGAAGAGCTGATTAAAATGCTGGAAAGCAATACTCAGGACCAAAACAGGTTTAACGCAGTGATGGATAAAATCAGCATGGGGACGGATGAAATTAAGGGGGTCATTTTTGAAAACGCACAGCAAAAGCTGTATGCATACCAAACGGACATCCAAAATTTTGACCGGCTGAAGATCATCAGTGCGGGCATGAGCCGGGAGCCGGAAACCATTACCTGGTATAATATTGACGATTACAGCGCCCATGCCGGGATTGGGGAAAATCTAATGGTCGCAACCATGACGCTGAACCGGTTTGACAGCAATCAGGACTATTCGCTGATCTCCAATGTTTATATTTTTATCGGGAAAAGCACCTTTGAGGATATTATCCAGGCCCTGTCTGACGATAATATCATCTGTATCCTGGACGAAAAGGGAAAGCTGGTCAGCAGCAACCAGGAAGCGGAATACAGCAATATCGCAAGCGATATTGACATTATGACGAAAATTTTTTCTGAGTCTGACGGGCTGTTTGAAACAAAGTCCAATCACAAAAAATATCTTTTTTCCCACTATAGCTCACCTATTACCGGCTTTAAGTTTATTAAAATCTATAATGCTGCGGAATACTATCAAAGCGCGTATTCCATTGCGGTATTGTGCGGTTTTTTAATCCTGGTGCTGCTTTTGGCGGTCATGGCGGTGTATATCGTGATTTCTAAGAAAATTACGGAACCGATTAAGGCGCTGAGCAATACCATGAAAAATTTCGGCGACCAGAACCTTTACACGAAACTCCCGGTAAAAGGGGTTGACGAGGTAGCCAGGATCACCGCAGGCTTTAATAAAATGACGGAGCAGATCCATATTATGATCGAAAACGCCAAAAACCGGGAACGGGAGAAAAAGGATGCGGATTTTCGGGCGCTCCGGTATCAGATCAATCCCCATTTCCTGTACAATACTCTGGCCACGATCCGGATTATGGCGATTAAAAATGGACAGCAGGAAATTTCTAAAATTATGCTGGTTCTAAACCGGGTACTGAAGAACGCCTTTTCCCGGACAGATACCTATGTGGCGCTGGCGGAGGAAATGGAGCTGGTGCGGGACTATGCGGAGCTTCTGAATCTGCGTTACCAAAACGCACTGTCCATTACGTATGATATTCCCCCGGAAACCTTGGACTGCTATATCCCGACCATGCTGATCCAGCCCCTGGTGGAAAACGCGGTTATGCACGGTTTGGCTGAGCGGCTGAGCAGAAATGACGCAAGCGCCCGGGTATGCGTCCGGGCCGGCGTCGCGGCGGATTGCTTGGAAATCGCGGTCTATGATAACGGGGTAGGTATGTCCCAGGCGGATATCACCCGGGTACTGCAGAATAAAACCACCAGCAGGCATGGCGTGGGACTTTATAATATCCAGGAACGGATCCAGCTATTATTTGGAGAAGGATACGGCGTTTCTATCCAGTCTGAACCCGGCCAGTATACAGATATTATTATGACCCTGCCGCTGCAGGGAAAAACAGCGGAAAATTTTGAAAATAGGGCTTGTGCAAACGCGCCGCAGGATGTACAATAATATAAAATTTACCCGGGAGCAACGGGTGATGAAAGGAGTATCGGATTTATGGCGGACGATCAATTTGCGCAAATCGCTGCAGGATACAGCGCCGCGCAGGACCGAGGACTAGAAGAGGTTGTGCCAATGGCGCTGGACGGCCCGGAAATCCCGTTGGAGCCGGGAGCGGAGGCGGCCTTTTCGCCTTATGAAAAAATGCATACCAAGGAACAGCTTTTGGCGGAATTGGCCAGGCAAAAGGAATATTACCAGCCATTTTTACAAAATTTCGCGCCGGCGCCGGAACCGCTGACCCGGCAGATCCCTATCCAGGAATTTGATTACAGCTTAAACGGCGGGGAAAAAACACGGGTTACAATCCCGCATTACGGCGGCCCTACAGGCCGGCAGACAGCGGTTTATGAAGCGGAATTTGTTCTGCCGGAATTTTCCGGGGAACGGGTATTTCTATGCTTCCAAGGTGTAGACTACCGGGCGGAGGCGTACATAAACGGCTGCTATGCCGGCAGCCACGAGGGTTTTTTCGCGCCCTTTGAATTTGATGTGACAGATTACGCGGCTGTAGGGAAAAATGCGCTGCGGGTGATTGTCCGCAATGATTTTATTATGGGCGGCACGAAAAGCCCTCAGGGTGAAACTACCGGCGACAAAATCTATGCGGCTACCGGCCTGGGCTGGGACGACCCGCAGATCGGGTGGCACCATTGCCCGCCGGGGTTTGGCATTTATAACCGGGTATTCGCCGAGATCCGCAGGCCGGAATATATTACCGACATATTCCCCCGGGTTAACAGTAACGCAAGCGAGATCTGGGTAGAATGCTGCGGCAGTACAATTGAGGAAAAGGACGTGGCGTTTTCCCTGTCCTTATACGGACAGAACTTCCAGGAAACGGTATTTGAAGACTTGGTCATTCAGCCTGCCACCAATATTGAAGCTGGCGTGGGTGATACCCTGACCATTGCCCAGCTGCTGGCGGAGGGGAAGCTGGGCCGTGGGACGCCGCTGAAGCTAGCGATTGGCTATAACCGGTTTATCCTGCCTATCAGCCTGCCGGACCCGAAAATCTGGCAGCCGGAGACGCCGTATCTGTACCAAATCCAGGTCAAACTCCTGGTAGACGGCCAGGTACAGTCTGTTAAGACGCGGCAGTTTGGTGTTCGGGATTTTGCCCAGGAATTAGACAGTACGCCGAAGGGCCGTTTTTTGCTCAACGGCCGGGAAATCCGGCTGCGGGGGGCCAATACCATGGGCTTTGAGCAGCAGGATGTGCTGCGGGGGGATTTTGATCAGCTGATCGACGATATCCTGCTGGCGAAAATCTGCAATATGAACTTCCTGCGGATCACCCAGCGGCCGGTGCAGGAGGAGATCTACGATTACTGCGACCGGCTGGGGCTCATGGTGCAGACTGACCTGCCGCTGTTCGGCACCATCCGGATCAACCAGTACTGTGAAGCAATCCGGCAGGTTGGGGAAATGGAGCACTTGGTCCGTTCCCATCCCTGCTGTATTTTGGACAGCTATATCAATGAGCCGTTTCCAAATTCCAAAAATATGCCCAACCGGATGCTGTCCCGGCCGGAGATGATGGCCTTTTTTCAGGCGGCGGATACGGCGGTGCATTTGGAAAACCCGGATCGGGTAACCAAGCATGTAGACGGGGACTACGATCCCCCCAACAGCCTGATGCCGGATAACCACTGCTATACCATGTGGTACAACGGTCACGGCATCGACATGGGCAAGCTGCACAAGGGCTACTGGCTGGAGATTAAGCCCGGCTGGTATTTCGGCTGCGGGGAATTCGGCGCAGAGGGGCTGGATTTTCCGGAGGTCATGCGGGAAAGTTATCCGGCGGAATGGCTGAAAGAGCCGTTCCATCCGAAAAATATCATTGGGGCGCAGACCGGCTCTTTCCACTATTTCTTCTATGAGGAACCGAAAACCATGGCGGACTGGGTTAAGGAAAGCCACCGGCATCAGGCCTTTGCCACTAAGATCATGACTGGCGCTATGCGCCGGCAGCCGCATATGAATACCTTTGCTATCCATTTGTTTATCGATGCATTCCCCAGCGGCTGGATGAAAACCATTATGGACTGCCGGCGGAACCCAAAACCGGCGTACTTTACCTATCGGGACTGTCTTTCCCCAACATACTGCAGCATCCGCAGTGACCGGTTTAGCTTCTATTCCCAGGAAGAGATCCGGCTGGAGGCCTATCTTTGCCAGGATCATCCCCAGGCGGATACAGTAGCGTTTATGGTGCAGGCCGGGGAAAAGACTGTATATTCCGGGAAGCGGAAGGCACGGGACGATGTGTTCCAGGGCTTTATCCAGTTCCCGGCGCCGGAAGTTGCAGCCGGCCGGCAGGAGATCACAGTATATATGGGTGCATTTGCCGGAAAACAGCTTTTACATTACGCCCAGGAAACGTATACGGTGTTCCCGCAGGAGGAGATCTATACACCGGTGCTTTTAGACTATAAAGAATATGACCAGCATCGGGAAGAAATCGACCGGCGGATGGCCGGCGGAGAAACCATTGTATTTGCGCCTTTGCCGGAGGGAGAATACAACATTGCCGGAAAGCAGGTCGCGGTGACGGACTGCCGGATGCATCCGCTGTACGCGGTTTCCCGGGATACTGGCCATCCGGCTGTGGCGGATTTTAAAGCCAATGATTTCGCGTATTGGTACGACAGCCGGGAAGACCGGCTGGCTCCTATCATTTTTGCAACTTTCCGGGCGGAAGACGCAATACCGGTGCTGACCAGCGGAAACAAACAGTCCAACGGCGAATGGGAGCAGGA
>CBCTZG010000007.1:0-58740 GCA_965151315.1 uncultured Clostridia bacterium | reverse complement strand
CCGGTTAACCTTTATAGAACCACGCGACTATCGCGTGGTTTTCGGTATACAATAAAGGGATTCCGGCATACGCCGGAATCCCTTGCTATATAGGCAAAAGGGAGAAAACAAAATGGACAGCACTATCAAAATCCGTGTCGCAAGGCTTGCGGACGCAAAAGAAATTTTGGATATCTACGCCACATATGTACAAAAAACCGCAATCACCTTCGAATATGACGTGCCAAGCGTTGCGGCATTTTCGGACAGAATGGGGACAACACTGCATAAATATCCCTTTCTTGCAGCCGAAAAAAATGGAGAAATCTGCGGATACGCATATACAGGGCCGTTGAACAGCCGGGCTGCTTATACTTGGGCCGCGGAAACGACGGTTTACTTAAAAGAAAATAAGCAGAAGCAGGGGATCGGGAGAACACTGTACACCGCCATAGAAAAAATCAGCCAGGCACAGCATATTACAAATTTATACGCCTGCATTGGATACCCGGGAGCTGAGGACGAATACTTAACCAAGAACAGTGCGCAATTCCATGCCCATTTAGGCTATCAAATTATTGGTAAATTCCACCAATGCGGCTATAAATTTGGGCGATGGTACAATATGGTCTGGATGCAAAAAATCATTGCAATCCATGCGCTGAATCCAGCGCCGTTTGTGCCTTTTCCGGACTTACACGCGGGGATACTGCGAAACGCAGGGATCCAAAGTTGACGGACTGTCCGGCAGGTCTTGTATATGGATATAGCCTGTTGGCGAATCGGCTGCGATCCAGCGTCGGCCATAGGCGCCGGAGCTGTGCTTGTTGTATTCTTCAATTAGCACCATCTGCCCATTTATATCCTCTACCCATGCCACATGGCCAGCCTGGCCGCTGTCCCACCAGGCTACAGCCCCTAGGGTGGGTGTATCGTTAACCGGGATGCCTGCGCGTTCAGCGGCCATCCCCCAGTCTTTTGCGTGTCCCCACCGATTTACGCCGGCATATTGATTGTTGAATTTTACGCCGTTTCTGCTGTTTAACCGCCAGGCAACAAACGATGTACATTCTCTGTTATAAAAATTCCATTCATCAATCACAGTATCCTTTGCGTAGTTTTTGTACCGTGCAGGATAATCATCTGTTTCTTCATGACAAGGCAAAGCCAAAAAGAGTGCGGCTACAAAAAATATCAGCCCCGCGGTTTTTTTCATTTTATCCCTCCGTACATCAATATGACATAGGTAATTGCGAAATTCAACGAATTGAGCAATTATAACCTTGTTCTGAGCGGTATCGGGGATTTAATCCCTGATTTGTAATCAAAATTTGACGACATGTGCGTCAAATTTTGCGAAATGAAAAGTTTCGACAAAATTAATTGTGAACCGTTCGTTTCGCAATTACCTATCAATATGACAAATGGGAAAAGAGAACGGCACCATGTATGTCGTTCTCTAAATTGCTGCTTAGTTAGATATTGTATAAATGATAATATAAGCCCTTTTGGGCGATCAGTTCATCATGGGAGCCTTTTTCCTCAATCCCGTTTTCTGTCAGAACCAAGATTAAATCCGCGTTTTTGATGGTCGTCAGCCGATGGGCAATGGTGAATACCGTCCTGCCCTTTGCCAGCTTTTCTAAGGAGCCCTGGACAATTTTTTCGCTTTCATTATCCAGCGCGGAGGTTGCCTCGTCTAAAATCAGGACAGGCGGATTCTTCAAAAAGACCCGGGCGATGCTGATCCGCTGTTTTTGCCCGCCGGAAAGCTTGATCCCCCGCTCACCCACATAGGTATCGTAGCCATCGGGAAGCTGGGTGATAAATGTATCCGCGCCGGCCTGCTTTGCCGCCGCAATAATTTCCGCCGTGGACGCCCCCGGCCTGCCGTATTCGATATTATCCCGGATCGTCCCGGAGAATAGGTATACATCCTGCTGTACCACGCCAATCTGCGAGCGCAGGGAAGACAGGGTTGCGTCCGTGATGTCAACGCCGTCCAATAAAATCCGGCCTGCTGTCACATCATAAAACCGGGGGATCAGGTTGCACAGCGTTGTTTTCCCGCTGCCGGAGGGGCCGACAACAGCAATATTCTGCCCTTGCCGCACATGGAGATTTAGGTTGGTGAGCACCTCCTGATCATCGTCACTATAGTGAAAGCTGACATTTTCAAAACGGATGTCGCCTTTGATATCCGTTAATTCCACAGCGTCCGGTTTATCGGTAATATTCGATTTTGTATCCATAATTTCCAGGAAACGTTCGATGCCGGTCATGCCTCGCTGGAACTGCTCTGTAAACTCAATGATCTTGCGGATGGACGCTAAAAGCGTAGTTACATACAGCAGATATGCCACCAGATCCGCCGGGTTGATTTTCCCGTCAATCATAAACAGGGAGCCAGCGATCACCACTGCAATATACATAATCCCGTCGAACAGCCGGGTTGTTGACTGGAACCCAGCCATATAGCGGTATGCCATTTTTTTAATATCCAGAAATTTTAAATTTCCTTGGTCAAACTTATTGATTTCAATATCTTCATTAGCAAAGGACTTCACTACCCGAATACCCAAAAGCGTGTCCTCAATCTGGGCATTCAGTTCACCCACCTGCACCCGGGATTGTTTAAAGGCATACCGCATTTTCCCCCGGAAGCTCATGGCGCAGACCAGCATAATGGGGATAATTCCGAAAATGATCAGCGTCAGGGGCACATTTACCCCTAACAGGATAATAAACGATACAATGATTTTCAGTGCGGTAATCAGGAGCTCTTCCGGACAATGGTGCGCAAATTCCGTCACATCAAACAAATCGCTGGTGATCCGGGACATAATCTGTCCGATTTTTGTATCTGAATAATATTCATAGGGCAGCGTCTGCAAATGCAAAAAAAGGTCGTGGCGCATATCAGTTTCAATCCTTGTGCCCATTACATGCCCTGTATTGGCCATAAAATAATTGGCCGCCGTGTCAATGACCCGCAGCAGAATATACAAAAACCCTAATTTTAAAATAATCCCCACTGTCAAAGCAGGCAGGTTATTCATGCCCATATCGGTAATATACCGCACGATCATGGGAAAGACCAGCTCGCATAATGTGGTGAATCCGGCGCAGACTAAATCAAAAATCAAAATCCATTGATACTTTTTAAAATATGGCAAAAACCGTTTGATCAGGTATGTTGTTTTCATCTGTTTTTCCATATGCACCCTCCAATCCATATTGATCCTATCATAGCATATTTTAGGGGAAAATTCAACTATACCGCTGGACTTTTACGCTAAAATTTGATAAACTAACAAACAGGAGGAAGAACCATGGATATTCAACGTATATTTTTAATCGTATTGGACAGCTTCGGGATTGGCGCCATGCCGGACGCCGCCGCTTACAAGGATCAGGGCAGCAATACCCTGCGTGCCGTAGAACAGTCTGCAAGCCTGCATATCCCAACTCTGACGAAGCTTGGACTTTTTAACATTGACGGTATGACCCCGGAAAAACGCGTAAAAAAACCATCCGCGGCCTTTGGCCGGCTGGCGGAATGCTCCGCCGGAAAGGATACGACCACCGGCCACTGGGAGATTGCGGGAATTATTTCCAAAAAGCCTTTTCCCATATATCCGCATGGATTCCCGCCAGAGGTCATCCGTGCGTTTGAAGAGAAAGCAGGATGCCGGGTGATTTGCAATCAGCCTTATTCCGGTACGCAGGTTATTCAGGATTATGGACGGGAACATCTCAATACCGGCGCTTTGATTGTGTACACATCGGCAGACAGTGTTTTCCAGATCGCGGCCCACGAAAAGCTGGTCCCTATAGAGGAGCTTTACCGGGATTGCCGAATTGCCCGGGAAATCCTCCAGGGTGAACACGGGGTAGGCCGCGTGATTGCCCGGCCATTTACCGGGGAATATCCAAATTTCCGGCGGACGGAAAATCGACGGGATTTTTCCCTGGCGCCGCCGGAAAATATGCTTCTAAACCATTTGTCTAACAGCGGCCTGGATGTGATTTCTGTGGGGAAAATTTACGATATATTTGCGGGCCGGGGAATTACGAAAAGCTTTCTGACCCACAATAACCAGGAGGGGATGGACAAAACCGCAGAACTGCTCAAAACGGATTTTTACGGGCTCTGCTTTGTGAATTTGGTGGATTTTGATATGCTCTATGGACATCGCAACGATGTGAACGGCTACGCCGCCGCGCTTTCCGCCTTTGACGCCTGGCTGGGAAAGCAGCTCCCGCTTTTAGGGCCTTCGGATATTCTCATGATTACAGCCGATCACGGCTGCGACCCATCTACCCCCAGTACAGACCATTCCCGGGAATATACGCCGTTATTGATCTATGGCGATTCTGTTTTGCCAGTTAATTTAGGGACGCGGCAGGGCTTTTTCCATATTGCCAAAACGATTTTGGAAATATTTGGGATTGCTGCGGAAATACCTGGGGCGTCATTGATAAACCAGCTTTTGTAAAGACAGCCTTGGCTGTCTTTTTTGATGGAAATTTTATCTTTGTATATTTTTAAACAAATATCAGATTATAGAAGTATCAAAAAAATTTGGAGGTTTGACCGATGAAACGAAATTTTGTTTTGATTCTTTTGACACTGTCATTTGTATATAATTGCGGTGCAGCATTGGCCGCGGATGAAGACGCCCTGGACGTATTCGAGGAATATGCCGTACGGGACGCTGAGAATTTTTATACAGAAAGCTTTTCAATAGAAACCCCAAAAAATACCGCGCTAAATGACAAGCTGCGTTTTGTCTGTGATTTGGAAAATCCGCAGTTCATTGTTACGCTGGAGCCCCAGAAGGGGAAAGTGGAAATCAATCAGGAAAACGGGGAATTCGTTTATACGCCGTTTCAGGATCAGGTTGGGGAAGACAGCTTCTCTTTCCGAATAACCGCTGATGACCAGGAATCCAATATTTCCAGCTGCACCATTACCATTACAGAGGCGGAGCCGGAAGTATCTCCTTCAGCATCGCCAGAGCCCTTAGGCTTTGTCTATGAGGACATGCGGAATCACTGGGGAAATTATTCCGCAGTAAAAATGGTAGAGCGTGATATTTTAAAAGGTGAGCGGGTAGGCAGCAAATATTATTTTTATCCGGAAACTACAATGAAGCGGATCGATGTGATCAACTATATTTTGGCGGCCTTAGGCGCGGACCTGAACGATGTAAACGAGGATGAGACCCATATTTTTGAGGACAGTGCTTCCTTGCCGGAATATATCAATAAAATCGCTTACGTGGCCCATCAGCTGGGGATTATTGACGGGGAACAGCGGGACGACAAAGTATATCTGAACCCCTATGCCAACATTAATCGGGTTGAAATCATTACAATGATTGACCGGGCAATGCAGTCTAAAACCATGAGCGACGTTTCCCTGGATGACTTTGCGGACGGCGGCGCGGTGCCGGACTGGGCAGTGCAGCATGTGAAAAACCTGCTGGGATATGGTATCATTCAAGGCTTTGACGATAATACCCTACAGCCATTCGCTACGTTGACAAAGGCGCAGACGGTAGAAATGCTGTATCAAATGATCAAATATAATGAATCAGCCGGTGTAGAAACCATGGCAAACCGTATAAAAAAAGGATTTTATGGCAAAATAATCGCATAGGAGGCGTATACTATGAGCCACAAAATCGGTAAACAAACCCTTGCAATAGAAAACCCTGTATCAATCCTGCAAACTGCCAGTATCGTGGGAAAAAAAGAAGGGGAAGGTCCCTTAGCCGCTTGCTTTGATCAGATTTTAGAAGATGATTACTGGGGCGAAGAGTCTTGGGAGAAAGCGGAAAGTAAACTGCAAAAGGAAGTTTCCCAGAGAGCACTGAAGAAAGCAAACCTAGCAGCTGAAGAAATTGACTTTGTTTTCGCGGGTGATCTTTTAAACCAGTGTGTCGGCGCGCACTACGCGATGCGTGATCTGGGAATCCCCTTTTTAGGCTTATATGGAGCTTGTTCTACTATGGTGGAGAGTACAATGATCGGTTCCATCTTTTTAAGCGGCGGCTTCGGCACCCATGCTATGTGTACCACATCCAGCCATTTTTGTTCAGCTGAAAAACAATTCCGTTTTCCGTTGGAATATGGCGGGCAGCGGACGCCCACAGCCCAATGGACGGTTACCGGCGCTGGCTGTGTTATTTTAAAGGCTGGATCCGACGGGCCAAGGATCACCCATGCCACTGTGGGAAAAATTGTGGATCTGGGCATAACAGATATTAACAATATGGGGGCGGCCATGGCACCCGCAGCCATTGATACCCTAACAGCCCATTTTACAGATACCGGCAGAAAGCCATCGGATTACGATCTGATCCTAACTGGTGATTTAGGCGTTGTTGGTTCTGATTTGCTAACGGATCTGATGAATCAAAACGGCTATGATATTTACGCCAATCATAACGACTGCGGCAAATTGATTTTTGATTTAGAAAAACAGGATGTCCACGCCGGCGGCAGTGGATGCGGCTGCTGCGGCAGCGTATTCTGCGGCCATATTTATAAAGAGCTTTTGAAAGGGACGTATAAGAATATCCTTTTGATGGCTACCGGCGCGCTGATGAATCCCATGACGGTCCAGCAGGGCGAGTCCATTCCCGCTATTGCCCACGCGATCGCTATTACTACAGAGGGTTAAGGAGGAAATAAAATGGATTATATAAAAGCATTTGTTGTTGGCGGGCTGTTTTGCGTAATCGGCCAGATTCTGATTGACAAAACAAAGCTGACCCCTGCCCGGATCCTGGTTACCTATGTAGTTGCTGGCGTGTTGCTGCAAATTTTTGGCTGGTATGGAAAGCTGGTGGATTTTGCGGGCGCCGGGGCGACCGTCCCGTTAACCGGATTTGGCTATACGCTCTGCAAGGGCGTACAAAAGGCGGTTGCTGAAACTGGATTTTTAGGAGTGTTTACCGGCGGAATTACTGCAGGTGCAGGCGGTATTGCCGCAGCCGTTCTTTTTGGATTTTTAGCCGCGTTGATTTTCAAACCCAAACCCAATAGTTAAATCCCAAAATGACCGCTTGATTGGCAGCAAAAAAGAGATGCAGGCTTAACGGTACCAGTATCTCTTTTTTTGTATATAAAAGGAAAGTATTGTTTATATTGGACTTGCTAGATCCGGACCGTTATTTTTTTGCTTTTAATATTGCCATAGCCACATAATGGGAAATGTCGAATTCGGCCGGGGCAATCGCAGACAGAAGCCGGATATGTTCCTGTTCCCAGGAGGCGATTTCCGTTTCGGCAAGGGATGCGCCTATGCCACGGCATGCTTTCATCCGGCCGTTCCAGTTCTCCCGGGTAAAATGTATTTTCAATGGGTATTCGATATGATAGATAAGATCAAAATTTTCTTGATAACTGTCGGGTATCGATATTGGGCGCAAGCTGTTCGTGATCGAAATACCAAAAGCATTGGCAGGCCGTAACCACATCAAATGAATCTTCCGGAAAATCAATATTTTCAGCAGAGGATACATAATAATCAATATTCATCCCAGCGGAAAGAAGCTTCGCCTGTTCGATTTGCTCTCTAGAAACGTCAATACCAATCCATTTCGCGCCATAGCGATACATGCCTCTCGGTATTACTCCAGTACCAGTTCCAATGTCTAGGACATCCTGTCCGGATGTGCATAAGCCCTGCCCTATGATCCGGTCATAAAATTTTTGTAGATAAATATCACGGTACTTGGTATAATCGGAAGCTGTCCTGCCCCAGTCAAATGGCTATTCCGCCATCTATATTTTTGTCGGTTATATTCATCCGTAGCACCTCTGGTTATTATTTTTATAGTACTATAAAAACATTCCACAAAACAGTTTTGAAGTCAGTGGAATGTTTATATTTTCTATATTCTATTAACCGTCTTTTTCCTCTGCTGCAGGCGGTTTATCTACAACACAGACCAGCGCCTCTTCAATGCGATGATCCTCTATGCGCGTAACACGGATCTGTAGATTATACGCTTCTAATTCCGGTGTGGTGCCATCCTCGGGAATTGAACCGAGTTCTCCCAAAATCATGCCGGCAAAGGTATTGTATTCCTCTACAGGTAAGTCCACATGCAAGGCTTCTGACACCAGATCAATATCCGCTGACCCAAGAATTCTCCAGGTATTCTCATCAATCTGAGTCAATTCATCCTCCTGCTCGTCATATTCATTGGATAGACTTCCGACAATCTCCTCCAGCAGGTCAGCCATTGAAATAATGCCGCCTAAGCCGCCATATTCATCCAAAACAACGGAAAAGTGAGTTTTATTTTTCTGCATTTGCCGAAACAGGTCCTTTGCTTTAATAGATTCCGGCACAAAATAGGGCGTCCGCAGAATGGCGTTGACGTCGGTCTGGTTATTCCGCAGCATTTTATAAAAGTCACGGCTGTTTAAAATTCCGCGGATATCATCCACGCTCTCGCCGCAAACAGGATAAATGGAGTGATTGCTTTCACTAATCGTCTTTTCCCATTCGCCGATCCCGTCCTCCAGCCATAAAAGATCCACGTCCGTCCGGTGGGTCATAATATCCCGGGCCGGGGTATCATCCATCTCAAAAATATTATGGATCATCTCTTTTTCTTCCGGGTCGATAGCACCGCTTTCGCTTCCAATATCTACCATCATCCGGATTTCTTCTTCCGTTACATCCTCATCCATATCCTTGTTTGTAATGCCAAACAGCCGAACGATCAGATTTGCGATACCGGACAGGACAAAAACAAACGGCTTTCCAATATAATACGTTATCTGTAAAACCCCGGATAGCGCCAGAGCTATATTTTCGTCATACTTCATAGCCAGCCGGCGGGGAATATACACGCCAAAAATCAGAAGGATTACCGCAAGGCCGGCAATGGACACAAATACAGATAAAAAAGGAGAAAGCGCTGTATGTTCCTGCACCCAAAACGCAAATTTTGTAGCCGTAAAGGCGGATACAATCAGTTCGGTCAATATAATGACCAGACGAATCGAATCGTATAGCTGATTCGGGGCTTGGAGCAGCCGTAAGAGGCGGGCCGCTTTAGGATTGCCGTCTTCGGCCAGCTTTGCGATTTTGGCCTCACTAACATTGTCTACAGCATTTTCCGCGCTCCGGTAAAGTGCGGTAATCAATATAAAAACTGCGATCAAACATAGTTGAGACGGGAGTGTGTCCAAAAACCATCATCCTTTCAGAATAAAAAATTTTGAATATCATTACTATGTATTGTATCAGAAAATATTCGTATTGTCAAACTTATTTGTACAGACCGAATTTTTGCAATAGCCCCAATATTTTATTGCCGGCGGGCAGCATTTCAATTTCTTCCCGGTTTAAAAGCCTAAGCGCAAATACCAGAACAAAATAAACCACCACAGCCAAAAGAATCGCGGAAAAAGTAGCTGCCAGATTGCCGATATATCCAGCAGGAAGTACCAGCATCAGAAGCTTATAGCTGCCTAAGGCAGCGCCGCCCATGATTACAGCGGCTAAAATCGGCTTTAGCACATACTTTTTAAATGTAATTTTTACGGAAATCTGCCTGGAAAGCACGGTAAATCCATAGGAAAAGGAGATCACCTGGCAGACGACGGAACTGATCGGCGCCCCGTAAATATTGATTGCCGGCTGCCGGATCAGGATCACGTTTAAGATAAATTTCGCAATACAGCCCATCAAAAGCCCGGTAGCCGGCGCGTAAATCTTACCCAGTCCCTGCAGGGAACCGGAAATGGTTTGATTCAGCGCGATAAAAATCAACGCTACTGCGCTGATTTGCAGCAGGTCATATCCTAGACGGGCGTTGGGGTATAAGATCTGGTAAATCGGTTCCGCCAATACGATATAACCAATAGCGCAAGGCAAAATCAACAGGATCGAGATCAGCAGGGAATAGGATACCTTGCCGGCGGCTTCCGCCTTGTCCCCCTTTGCCAGCGCGCCGGATATTGCCGGTACCAGCACTGTGGCAAAGGCAATGTTCATTGCGATCGGGAGGTTGATCAGCGTATCGCTTTTGCTCAGCAGCCCTGCCAGGCGAACCGCCTCTTCCTCCAAGGCCTTTAAGGAAGGGTTCATTATAGCCGGCGTATTGCCATAGGCGGGAATCATCGCGGAAAACGCCGTCTCGATTCCGCGGGTGATCGTTGCCGTGTCCACAATCCTATTGACAGCGGAAATAATTGCCCCCAATGAGATGGGGATTGAGATCAGCAGAATGCTTTTCCACATTTTAGACATGGGCTTGTCCAATGTCGGTCCCTGGCTGTTTCTAACCCTTTCCCAGATCTTTAGCTTCCGGCGGCGGTAGAAAATAAACAGATACAAGCAGCTGAAAACGGTGGCCAAGGAAGTTGCGAAATTGGCGCCGGCCGCCAGCGCCGCAGCGTTGGAATCCGGGTCGTTGGGGAAGATGGTCATCCCCGCCATGATGTACACGATCGAAACGGTAAACACGCATTTGAAAACCTGCTCTAAAATCTGCGAGTTGCTGGTGGCTTTCATATCGCTCATACCTACAAAATACCCGCGAATCACAGAAGATACGCAGACAAAGAAAATTGAAGGGGACAGCGCCATCAGTACATATTTCGTTTTATCGATTTTCAAAATAAAATTGGCAATCAAATCCGCACCGAAAAATAACATACAGGAGCCCAGGATACCAATTATGGAAAAAAGCCGCAAAGCAGATTTAAAGATTTTATGCGCGCCACGGTAATCGCCGAGGGCATTCCGTTCCGACGTCATCTTGGAAATAGCGTTCGGGATCCCCACGGAAGAAATCGCCAAAAGCAATGTATAAACCTGAAAACCGGAATTATAATATCCATTGCCGGCATCGCCAAACCCGCCGATGTTCGTAATGACCAGCCGATAAACCATGCCCAATAGCTTGACTGCGATTTGGGCAAAGAGGATGATCGACACATTTAACATAAAGGACTGTTTTTTATTTTGATTCTGCATGGTCTGGAAATCCTTTCATAAACAAGCATATCCTATATTATACGTCTTTTCGCCGGCAGAATCAACCCCAAATTTAACAAAAACCAGTAAAAATTTATATTTCCGCCAGAATATACTTGACACCGGAAGCGGAAAACTATACAATATATTTATATGTTTTGAAAAGACCGATGGAGAGTGAGTAAAATGTTGATTACAAAAGCGCCGAAAGGCACGGAGGATTTGCTGCCCCAGGAAAGCTATAAATGGCAATATTTAGAACAAGTTTATCGAAAAGTCTGCCAAAACTTTGACTACCAGGAAATCCGGGTTCCCACCTTCGAGCACACGGAGCTATTTGAACGCGGGGTAGGGGATACGACCGATGTTGTGCAAAAACAGATGTATACATTTTTAGATAAGGGAGGCAGAAGCGTGACGCTCCGGCCGGAGGGAACGGCTTCCGTCGCCCGGAGCTTTCTCCAAAACAGCCTGTTTGCCCAGCCTATGCCCATGAAAACCTTTTATGACGTAGCCTGTTTCCGGTATGAAAATAAACAAAAGGGCAGGCTCCGGGAATTCCACCAGCTTGGCGTGGAGGTCTTTGGTGCCAAAGGACCGTCCATCGACGCTGAGGTGATCGCCCTTGCCCTGACCTTCTTAAAGCGCGTTGGCCTGGATGACCTGTCAGTCCATATCAACAGCATCGGCTGCCCGGAATGCCGGAAAAAATATAACGATTTGCTGCGGGAATTTTTCCGCCCCAAATACGATCAGCTTTGCCAAACCTGTCAGAGCCGGTTTGAACGGAATCCACTGCGGATTTTGGACTGTAAATCGGAAATATGCCGGGAATTAGGCAAAGGCGCACCGGTGCTGCTGGATCATATCTGCGATGAATGCCGGGTGCATTTTGAAAGCTTTCAGGCCATGCTGGACAGCATGGGGATTGCTTATGAAATTGATAATGGGATCGTCCGTGGTTTAGATTATTATACAAAAACCGTATTTGAAATTATCAGCGGACCCTTTACCATCTGCGGCGGCGGCCGATACGACGGCTTAATCGAAGAATTCGGCGGCGATCCAACGCCGGGGATCGGGTTTGCCCTGGGAATCGAACGGCTGCTGATCCGTCTTGCTGAAAACGGTGTGGAAATTCCGCGGGAAAATGTCCTGGACTTATATTTAGCGCCCTTGGGAGAAAACGCGTCCCGTTTTGTACAAAAGCTGGCGTATACGCTGCGGCAAGATGATGTCAGTGTGGAAACGGATCACATGGCCCGGAGCCTGAAGGCGCAGATGAAATACGCGGACAAACTGGGTTGTCGGTTTACAGCTGTGATCGGCGATAATGAAATTGAGAGCGGGCAAGTAAAGGTTAAAAACATGGAAACTGGAGAACAGACGGAACTGGCCTTTTCGCAGATTGCCGCCTTTATGAAAGGAGAAAACTGAAACATGGAAACATTAGCAGGAATGAAACGGACGCATCACTGTGCGGCTCTCAGCGAGGCGAATATTGGGGAGCATGTCGTTGTTATGGGCTGGGTGCAGACATACCGCCAACTGGGCGCGTTGACCTTTGTGGATCTGCGGGATATTACAGGTATCATCCAGCTTTCCTTTGCGGAAGCGATTTCCCGGGAAGCGTTTGAAAAAGCGCAGACTGTGCGCAATGAATATGTGCTGGCCGCTGCCGGGACGGTGGTCAAGCGTTCTTCGGTGAACAACAAAATTCCAACCGGGCAAATCGAGATCCAGGTGACGGAGCTGCGGATCTTAAATCAATCGGAAACGCCGCCCTTTGCAGTAGAGGAAGCATCCAATGTCCGGGAGGAAACCAGGCTGAAATACCGGTATCTGGATCTGCGCCGGCCGGATATTCAAAAAAACCTGATTGCCCGGCATAAGATTGCCCAGTGTGCGCGGAATTTTTATTCGGCGAATGGTTTTTTAGAAATTGAAACGCCCATGCTGACCAAAAGTACCCCAGAAGGCGCCCGGGATTATTTAGTCCCCAGCCGTGTGCATCCTGGAAAATTTTACGCGCTGCCGCAATCTCCCCAACAATATAAGCAGCTGCTGATGCTCTCTGGGATGGACCGGTATTTCCAGCTGGCCCGCTGTTTCCGGGACGAGGATCTCCGGGCGGACCGGCAGCCGGAATTTACACAGATCGACTTAGAAATGTCTTTTGTAGAAGCGGACGACGTGATGACTGTAAACGAGCAGTTTTTAAAGACCTTGTTCAAGGAAATTGCCGGACAGGACATTCAGCTGCCGCTGCGGCGGATTCCATATCAGGAAGCCATGGAACGGTTTGGATCCGATAAGCCGGACACGCGGTTCGGCCTGGAATTGCAGGATGTTTCGGATATTGTAAAAAACTGTGGTTTTAAAGTGTTTTCCAGCGCTGTGGAAACTGGCGGCAGTGTCCGGGGGATCAATATTCAGAGCGGCGCGAATCAATTCAGCCGCAAGGAAATCGACAGTCTGGGTGAATTTGTAAAAACATACCGCGCCAAAGGCCTGGCCTGGCTTTGCGTTGGCGAAGCGGAGCATCGCTCCTCGTTCGCGAAATTTATGGAGCCCGCTGAAGTGCAGGCGATAATTGCTGCAATGCATGGGGAGCCCGGTGATTTATTAGTGTTTGTAGCGGATCAAAATACCGTTGTTTTTGACGCCTTGGGAGCATTGCGTTTGGAGGTGGCCAAGCGGCTGGATCTGATCGACAAGACAAAATATGATCTGCTTTGGATCACAGAGTTCCCGCTGTTAGAGTACAGTGAGGAAGAGGGGAGATACACGGCGATGCATCATCCCTTTACAGCACCAATGGATGAAGACCTGCCCTTGTTAGACACAGATCCCGGGAAGGTGCGGGCCAAGGCATATGATATTATCATCAACGGCTATGAAGCCGGCGGCGGCAGTATCCGGATTTATAATTCTAACCTGCAGCAGAAAATGTTTGAGGCGCTTGGCTTTACGGAGGAAGAAGCCTGGGCTCGGTTTGGCTATCTTTTAGAGGCTTTTCAGTATGGTACGCCGCCGCATGGCGGTATGGCTTACGGCCTGGACCGTTTGGTCATGATCCTAACCGGCTGTGATAATATCCGGGATGTAATCGCATTCCCGAAGGTGCAGAATGCGTCTGAATTGATGACCAGCGCGCCGGATATTGTCGATCAAAAACAGTTGGATGAGCTGTGCATTGCCATTCAAACAACAGAGGTAGATTGATTAGGACGCACTATCAATATAGTAAAATATAATAAAAAAATCCCGCCAAATTTCATGGTGGGATTTTTTAGGGAATAGCAATTCAACTATGCTATTTTAATTCAGATAAATTACGCGTTTAGCTGTAGCTATTAGGGCGGAGCCCGTTAGGTCAGCTAAACGCTAATTTATCTGGCGTGCGGGCCGGAGAGCGCTACACGCTTGCGATCTCGACGGCCAAACGCCTTTACAGTTCATTTTTCCGCAGCGCCGCACTAGCTTTCAAGCCCGACGGGCTTCCGGAGGAGGGCTTGAAAGCGGCCCCTTCGGGGCCGCAGCACCGATCGGCATTGCTTCCAGTTCAAACATTCGGCGCTCCAATTCCTGCCGAGCTCTTACGCATTCATTATTAAAAAGTTGCGCCAAGTTTGCGTATTCCGCCGCTTTTTCTATATTGCCGGCTTTCTTGTTAACGACATAGTTTTCATCCATCGCTACGGCCATTTTTTCATTATGAGCAATATTGAGGACCGTATCCACACAGCGCTTTAACAGCTTTATTTTCGCATTCCCTGTATATGCAATTAACTCTATTGACAAAATTTCCAATATTCTTTTTTCAATGTTCAAAATTCCGCAATTCATTTCCGACATTATTTCACACCCTCCGATTTTTGTCAATCTCGAAAATGAGCAAAAACTGCAATTTATTGCAGTTTTTTGCTCATTTTCTTTTCATTTTTGTTAAAAATCACTCTTTTTCGCCAAATATTACGTCTAAAACGTACAGTAACGTATCACTTTTGTGCGTATGGTTTAATTCTTTCTGGATTTGCTCTAAGGTTGCTCCGTTCAACAACGATTCGCAAGCAAAGCGCTTCCGCATACTGTGGGTTCCGATATTTTCTTTTACACCAACTAACTTTGCTGTTCGCTTAAAGCTCTTAAATACAGCTTGCCGGCTGATATGGCCCACAGAGCTTCCGCTGGGGAATAGATATGGGTTTCTCTTGTTTGATCGATTCTGGGCGATTTTTGCCCATATTTTCAACTCTTCCCGCAATGCTTTCGGCCAAACAATCTCTTTTTCCTTTTTCGTCTTCTGTTCTTTGATTACGATATTTGCTTTCTGGATATCTCTTCTTTTCAAGTTTAGAATATCTGAAATTCGCAATCCAGTTTGACACCCAATCTGATAGATCAGCCTGTAACGATACGGCAACGCTCGCTCAAATATCTGCTCTTGTTCATTTCTTTTAATCTCGCTTACTCTCAAAAAAATTTTTCCCTTCTTCTCCGGATATATTTTACCTCCGGTCAACCGCAGGTTGACATTTTCCTGTTTGTTTCCATTTCAGCCCCGCTGAATCCTCTGGGTTGCCAGCGTGTACAATTTGCTCACACAGGGAATCATATGTCCCGTCCGACAACGAAACGGTCACGCTGGCAACCCACTCATTTGAGAAATCGAACAAGTGTTCGATTTCTTCCTCCTCCAGCTCTACCGACATCCGGCAAATCCGCTCTTTCCGCTTTAGCCCTTGGCTGCAATAGTACATATGCGCCCCTACCTCGGTTACACACCGGCCTACATCCTTGGTTATGTACTTTGTGACGTATGCGGAGACGGCGGAGCCGTCTCGCACACGGTCCAAAGAACAAAACCCAAACTTTTCAGCGTAGGCCGGCCAATTTAAATACCCCTTCATCCGCAGCGCTTTCGGGGCCGTCGGCCCGAAACGCTTCAGCTCGCTTTCCGGCAGACCGGAAAGCAACCCGTGCATATGCCAGTTTTTCCCGTCCTTGTGCAGCTCCGGGATTAGCAGATAATCAATCTTCCTGCCGGTTTTCCGCCTGTAGTTTGACAGCCATTTCCCCAGCTTTTTATAAAACCCGTGCAGGTCATCCCTCGGAAAACGTCCGCCGTCAATGGTGAATGTGGCAAAATATTCAAAATTGTTGCATAACGCTATCTCGTAGACCGTATTCTTTGCCCGGCGGACGTTTGCCGACAGCTTACATTCCGCCTCTTTCGTACACGATTCCAACATCTGTTCCCATTCCGAATCCGTCATGGTTTCCGGCGGCTCTAACAGGTCAATGACCGGCCACGGGTCAAAAGGCTCCACCTTTTGACCTAGCCCAATCTCTTCCAGTCCGGCGGCGCGCAGCAGCTTCTTGAAATAAGTCAGCTTTACCTTGTCCCCATACCGCTCTATAATCAGCTGGCACGGCTCGTACAGCGCACCGTCCCGGACAAAACGCACCCTTGCCTGTCTCATTCTCTACCTTCCCACGCCACACGGCGGGCGAAAGCTTTCGCCCCGCCGTATGTGGCGAATGTCCAGAATCCGCAGTGATCCACCTCCACAACCCATTCCCCGGATTCGTCATTGAACCAGATCCGGGCTTCGCAGCACTTTCCCCAGATCCGCTCTTGGCACATTGAATTATTTTCCATTCCGTACATTGTTTTTCCCCCTTTTGAGCAAAATTTGATACATTAGTCAAGTAGGGGAGGGCGGAGCCCTCCCCACAGCGCCACAAGGCGCAAAAAAAAAATCCTGTAGCTAAAGCTACAGGAAATACTTTTCTATGATATTTAGTTTTTTCTCCCAGTCCGCCGCTATTGCCGGACTTTCCCACACACCGCTGGCAGCCTTAAAGGCTTTCCAGTTTTCATGAACCTCTTTGACCGTTCCTTTACATCCGCCGGCAGCCTTGAACGCCTGATACTCTATACCGCCTTGTATAAACTTGTCCCAGCCTGTGATCCGGGCTTTTGTTCGGCTGGCGTACAGCCGGGTAAACTGGATCCGCTTGGGGCACGTGTAGCAGTTCATTCCACGCAGGACAAAGTCCGGGCACGTACAAGCCGCCTCAATCCATCGATCCGTCCGGTCGATCGCCGTCCCCAGATATAGCCCACACTGGTTTTTCACCACCCAATGATACTTACGCTTGATTTTTGCCATGTCCCGCACCCCCTCACTGCCCACGGCGGGGGGGCGGGGCAACCTGACGACTGAAAGCGGCCGGAACCCGCAGCGAACACCCAGACGCACTGGGCCGCCCACGCAGACACCCAACGCAAGACCAACACACGCACCACGAACCCGACAACTCCGACCAATACCACGCACACGCACAACCACACGCCGCACGGGACGGCGACTGAACCTCAACACCACGAACTAACACAGCGAAACACTCCCTTTTTGCTCCGCCAGTGACCCCCGCAAGTCAAGGCCGCCCGCAGGGCGCTTGCCTTGGCCTTGACAAGGGGGTATACTGAAAGGAGCAGGGGAGTGCTTTCGCATATTTCATTCCCTTACCTTGTTCTGTGGGCGCCCGCAGGCGCTCGGAACCTTATCCCGCTGGATGTGGGGGGGCTTGACGCGGGAAAATGAATTGAGATAAATTACTCTTTATTTAAATTAGAGCGTGTGTTGAAATGGATTTTCCGTCAGCACAGTCTTGGCTAATACATGGTTTGGAATTTCCCCGTCAAATGAAAAAACACGATTCCGAAATATTTTATGAATTGTTTTTAAAAGCTGCCGATTTCCAAAAGCCTCTGTATTGTAGATTTCAATAATTTCCGGTGACATCGTAATTAAAATATCCAGCATTGCGTCCTCGAAGTCTATTAAAGATAAAATTTCCTGATATTGATCATCCAGCACAATATACCGATTATTTTGTACCGTAATCAAAATTTTGCGTATCAACGGCTGCTGCAGCTCCACATACATTGTCAGATACTCGATCAGCTGATTATATTCCATTTCTACAATATAATTATTTACAGCTCGCTCAACCATATCCTCCAAAAGCTCTTTATACCGCTGCAGCCGAAATCGTACAAATCCATCTATATTGATTTCCTCATATCGCTGTATATAGTCCAGTAAGGCGTTATAAACTGCTTGGTATAATGCTTTTTTGTTTTCCGTTGTTAAAATATCCCCTATAATAAACATTTGTTCGTTATTCTGAATAAATTTGTATTCCGTCTCAAAAATTCGCTCAATACACGCTGCCTGATAATGTTCAAGAATATAATTTGTTAATCTAACGGCCGTTTCAGCCATCCTCTCCCCGCGAATATCCAAAATTTCATCCCGGTCTGTAAAAAAGACGTGTATATAGTTCGTCACAGCGTTCACTTCCTTATAATTCAGATAACGGCATCAATGAACCGATGTCTTCAATCCGGCCGTTATGTAAAGAATGAATTTCAACATGATGATTTCGACAAAAACCGGCAATCGCTTTATACGCAGGGTGTGTATTTATATTTCCATTCACCAGCAGCGTATGCGGATCCAATAAGCCTGAAGCACCCCCCAAAAAACCACAGGACAACCCCTCTAATACAACACCCCGGTTACAGATCAAAAGCGCGTCGATCCCATTTTCCGAAGCCCGCTGCGCAATCACTGTATCTTCTGTAATGATCGCGTTGGGCGCGATGATGCAGATTGAACATTTGCTGTATCCCTGGTTGACATGTATTAAGTTTACGCCGATTTTTTTGTAATATTCATAAATCCTTGGGTCCGTATATTTTAAATTATGGAAAGCGTTGTTCCCCACTCTTCCTACATTATATGCAATATCCTTTGGATAGTTCCGTTCTAACGCTGTGTTCCCAACAAAGATTTTCGCGCCGGGAAGCAGCTTTTGATAATAACCCGCTCCTTCTGGTGAACAGCAAAAATACCGCCCGCCCAGATGATGCAGCGCCATATCCGGATGGCCAGATACGGCGGGATGCAAGCTGTGCAGCGGTATTGTATACAAAAGATGAACGCCCAGTCTTTTGAGCTCTGCGGCGGCCTGGGAGTTGATCCGATAATCGGTCAGCATAGACTGGATACGCCGTTCTGGCACATTCGGCAAACAAACAAATTTTGGTGCTTTAAAAGTATACATAATATTTTTACGGTTAACTGTTTAAGAATTGATACGCAATATTGGCCAGTACTGCCGCACCAATAGGCAGCGCGCTTTCATCCGCTTGAAACTTTGCGCTGTGAATCGGTTCGCAAATTCCGCCGTTTCGGTTTCCTACCCCCAGTTTAAAGTATGCGCCTGGGGTATTTTCAATAAAATACGCAAAATCATCTCCCGCCATAGACGCTTCCTCCAGCCAAGAAATTTCCCGTACGCAGTCCAATTCAGCTGCCGCGTCCGCAGCCAGTTTGGTCATGGCCTGATCATTGATTACCGGCGGAAACAGCGGCGAAAAGGTGAAGGCGCAGCGTGCACCCATGGCCGCTGCCGTATTTACGGCCACATTTTCTAACTGGGCGGCTAAAAGCTTTCTTGTCCCCGGATCCAAAGAACGGGCTGTTCCCAATACCTGGACAGAATCCGGGATCACATTATGGCAGTTCCCGCCGTGGATTGCGCAGACAGAGACAGCACAGGGCGTCATGGGATTGATATTTCGACTGACAACTGACTGCATATTATTGATGATCATTGCCGCCGTTAGGATGGGATCAACACATTTATGGGGATTCCCGCCATGGCCGCCTTTTCCATATACGGTAAATTCAAAATCATCGGGAGACGCCATGATCGATCCGGTTTTAAACTGCAGCGTCCCAGTCTCGGCTAAGGGCTCTACATGCAGCGCAAACGCCGCGTCGACATGGGGATTCTCCATGACGCCCGCCTCAATCATTGGCAATGCGCCGCCCTCTCCTTCCTCCGCCGGCTGAAAAATAAGCTTGATATTCCCGGGTAAATCATTTTTCATGGCGTTTAAAATTTTAGCGGCACCCAAAAGACAGGCTGTATGCACATCGTGGCCGCAGGCATGCATATAGCCGGGATGTTCAGATGCATAAGAAACGCCGGATTCCTCTTGAATCGGCAGAGCGTCTATATCCGCACGCAAAAGAATCGTTTTGCCGGGCCTGCCGCCTGTAATCAGGCCTGCCACACCAGTTTTTGCTATAACCTGAAAAGGAATCCCGTAGGACTTTAACGCTTTCTGAATCAAAGCCGAGGTTTGAAACTCCTGAAAACAGGGTTCCGGTATTTTATGCAATGCCCGACGGATCGAAACCAACTCATCCCAGATCGCAAAGGCTTGTTTTTCAATCATAGCTTATCCCTCGATTCCTTGTATCATTTTTTCAAAATCGTCTTCTGAAAGCACAGGCACACCCAGTCCAACAGCCTTGTCCAGCTTGCTGCCGGCTTCTTCTCCAGCCAGCACATAGGATGTTTTTTTAGAAACGCTGGAGGACGTTTTTCCGCCTAAGGCCTCGACGATTTCCGACGCCTGGGCCCGGGTATATTTTGAAAGCGTCCCGGTAAGCACAAAGGTCACACCTGCAAACCGCTGATCGTTCTGTTTTTGCCCATCATCCGCATCCGCAAAGTTTACCCCTGCCTGCCGCAGCTTTTCGACAAACGCCAGGTTTTGGGCCTCGCGGAAAAAGTCTACGACACTGCGGGCCATGATCTCTCCAATATCGTCAACTTGCGTAAGCGTCTCCACGTCCGCCTGCATGAGTTTGTCCAGAGTTTTAAAGGTATTCGCGAGAATTTTTGCGGTTTTTTCACCAATATGCCGCATCCCCAACCCGTTAATCAGCCGATAAAGCGGGTTCTGTTTAGAACGTTCCAGGGCGTTCATTAGATTCCGCGCGGATTTTTCTCCCATTTTATCCATCTGCGCCACAGCTTGTGGATCCAAATAATATAAATCCGCCGCGGTTTCAATCATGCCGCGGGCCAAAAGCTGTTCGATGAGCGAAGCACCTAAGCCGTCGATGTCCATAGCATCCCGTGAAACAAAATGGATAATATGGCGGAGCCGCTGGGCAGGGCAATTCATCCCAGTGCATCGGTACGCCGCCTCCCCTTCTTCTCGGACGATCAAGGCACCGCATTCTGCACAGCGTTCTGGCATTGTAAAGTTTTTTTCCTTGCCAGTCCTTTTGTCTTTAATGACCGAAAATACTTCTGGAATAATGTCGCCGGCTTTTTGAATTTTGACATAATCGCCAATTTTTATGTCTTTTTCAGCAATATAATCCATGTTATGCAGTGTTGCACGTGAAACAGTGGACCCTGCGATTCGGACTGGCTTGAGCAGCGCAAGCGGCGTAACCGCACCGGTTCTCCCCACCTGTACAATAATATCATCGATTTGCGTTTCCTGCTGCTCCGGCGGAAATTTATACGCAATGGCCCACTTAGGAAATTTGGCGGTAGATCCCAGCTGGTCTCTATCTGAAAAGCTATTAACCTTTACAACAGCGCCGTCGATATCAAACGATAAATTCTCCCTGTTTTCGCCGATTTCCTGGATTTTTTCATATGCTGCCCGTATGTCAGAAAATACTTCCTTGTTGGGAATCACCTTAAGGCCCAGTGTCCGCAGATATTCCAGGCCCTCCTGGTGTGAATGGATTTCCTTTCCCTGGATCTGCTGAATGTTAAATATGAAAATATCTAATTTCCGGCTTGCGGCGATTTTGGGGTCCAGCTGGCGCAAACTGCCAGCCGCGGCGTTGCGTGGATTGGCAAACACCGGCTCCTCTAAATTTTCGCGGACTGCGTTCAGTTTCTGAAAATCTTCCCTGCCGATAAATACTTCGCCCCGCACCTCAATAAAGGGAACCGGCTCCCGGAGCTGCATGGGAATAGACTGGATCGTTTTCAGGTTTTGGGTAACATCCTCCCCCACCGTCCCGTCCCCCCGGGTGGAACCTCGGACAAACGTCCCATTTTCGTATTCTAAAGAAACCGATAACCCATCAATTTTGTATTCTACCACATATTCGCAGACATTTAAAACGGTACGCACACGCTTGTCAAAGTCATAGATTTCCTGTTCGCTAAACGCATCCTGCAGGCTTTCCATGGGAACGGTATGCACGACAGATTCAAATTTATCCAGCGGCGCCCCGCCTACCCGCTGTGTTGGCGAAACAGGCGACCGGTACTGCGGATACGTGTTCTCTAAATCCTCTAATTCCCGCAGCATTCGGTCGTATTCAAAATCGGAAATTTCCGGCGCGTCCTCCACATAGTATTTCTGACTGTGATAATTCAGCTGATCAGTCAATTCCTGAATTTTTTTCTGTATTGCATCCATACTGTATTCTCCATTATCTTTGCTTTTTCTATATTATAACATATCCGTCACGAAAATTCTACTATTATTTATCCGCAATCGACGGAATTTCATACCCGCGGCCGGAATAATACTGGGGTACGGAACCGATAATAATGGTTTCCGCTACTGGGATCTGATAATGTACGGTTTCCTCCTGCCGCGCTGCGGCAGAGATCATGGAAAGCGTCAGCGCCGCGTCTAAATAGATTTTATGTTTGGTTTGGTTAATCCCTACCGATTCAAATTCATCCTGAAAATCCAACAAAGCCTTACCGGATAAATTGATTTTTACCTTGATTTTCGGCCCCATAGCCGCAAAGGCCTCATGTTTTAGAATACTGCCAAAGGGAATCCGGATATAGCCGTCTGACCGTTTTTCCATTTCCCGGCGAATCGCCTGGTCAAGCGCGTTCCGAAGCTGATTGATTTTTCCGGAATTCGATTGGATTGATAAAATTTGTCCGGCACTGTTTTTCTCAATGGTCATCAAATTTTGATATGTAATGTCATTTTCGGCAAACACCGTACTGACTGCCTGGCTAACGATTTCAGCGGCCGTTTCACTTGCGTAATGTTCTGCCCGCTCGGTCAAAACCGGCCCAACATTTTTGTAAAATATGACCAGGCTGGATACTACGCAAAACAGAACCGCACAAAATATACTGCCGGCAATCAGCCTTTTTTTCTGCCTGCGGGGTATGCGCAGATAATAATGCCGATACAGTCCCATTCGCATAGAAATCACCTCGCAGTATAGTATGCGGCCGTGTTTGAAATGTGCTTGTCCTAAAAAGGATTGACAAGGTCCATAAAAAATCTTATACTAAACAGAGAATATATGATAAAGGATGATTGCTTTGAAACTGTGCGGTTTACAAAAATTGACGCTTTTAGACTATCCAGGAAAGACTGCCTGTACTGTGTTTCTGGGCGGCTGTAATTTCCGCTGCCCCTTTTGTCAGAACGGCGAGCTGCTTTCCCTGGATACAGCGCCGGCCGCTCTTTCTTTGGATACGCTGCTGGATTTTTTAAAAAAACGCAGAAATCTTTTGGACGGCGTTTGCATTACCGGTGGAGAGCCGCTTCTATTTCCCGATGTCATTGATTTGATCCGGGAGATCAAGACCCTGGGATACGCTGTAAAGCTGGATACAAACGGCAGCTTCCCAGAACGTCTGCGGGCTCTGGCCGGGGCGGGACTGATCGACTATGTGGCCATGGATATTAAAAATTCCCCTGCCCGCTACCCGGAAACAGCCGGACTTTCTAGGCTGGATTTTTCCAAAATTCAGGAAAGTGCCCGCTTTTTGCTGGCAGGGGATCTTCCCTATGAATTTCGGACCACTGTCGTCCAGGAATTCCATACCTCTGCAGATCTGATGGAAATTGGAAAATGGCTTCAAGGGGCGAAGCAATACTTCCTGCAGGCTTTTGCGGACTCCGAATATGTCCTCTGCCCCGGGCTGCACAGCCTTTCCAAAGCAGAAATGCAAGGCTTGGCGGCAGCTGTACGGCCCTGGATCCCCAGCACGGCGATACGGGGCATATAACAATATATTGTGTTTTTTGATATTTTTTCACACAATATATTGACGAATAGGAAAAACCATGCTATAATGGTAACCATGGGAAGTTTAGAAAAAAATATGATTTATAAAGTGAGGTTTGGGGAGTATGTATCAAGTTGTAAAACGGGACGGTAAAAAAACAGATTTTGATATCCAAAAAATCTGCGCGGCTATTACCAAGGCATTTGAGGCAGAGGACAAGCAGTATCATTCCAGCGTAATTGATTTGCTGGCATTGAAAGTCACCTCGGATTTTGAGCCAAAAATTAAAAACGAGCTGATTGCTGTAGAGGATATTCAGGATAGTGTGGAAGACGTTTTGATCCAAGCCGGCTACGCGGACGTGGCTAAGGCATATATCCTTTACCGGAAGCAGCGTGAAAAGATCCGCAACATGAAATCTACCATTTTAGACTATAAAGAATTGGTAGACAGCTATGTAAAGATCCAGGACTGGCGCGTAAAAGAAAATTCAACCGTTACCTATTCTGTCGGCGGTTTGATTTTGAGCAACAGCGGTGCGATCACTGCGAATTACTGGCTGTCTGAAATTTATGACGAAGAGATTGCCCGGGCGCATCGGAATGCAGATATCCATATCCATGACCTGTCCATGCTGACTGGCTACTGCGCAGGCTGGTCTCTGCGCCAGCTGATTCAGGAGGGCTTAGGCGGTGTTCCCGGCAAGATCACCTCATCCCCGGCCAGCCACTTGTCTACGCTTTGCAACCAAATGGTGAATTTCCTGGGGATCATGCAGAACGAATGGGCCGGCGCCCAGGCTTTTTCGTCATTTGACACCTATCTTGCGCCCTTTGTAAAGGCTGATAACCTATCCTACTATGAAGTAAAAAAGTGTATTGAATCATTTATTTACGGTGTGAATACGCCCAGCCGCTGGGGTACCCAGGCGCCGTTTTCCAATATCACGCTGGACTGGACCGTGCCAAACGACCTGGCGGAGATGAACGCGATTGTCGGCGGCAAGGAGATGGACTTTAAGTATAAGGACTGCAAGCGGGAGATGGATATGGTCAATAAGGCCTTTATCGAGGTCATGATTGAAGGGGACGCCAACGGCCGGGGCTTCCAGTATCCGATCCCCACCTATTCCATCACCCGGGATTTCGACTGGTCTGAGACGGAAAACAACCGCCTGCTGTTTGAAATGACTGCAAAATATGGTACCCCCTATTTTTCAAATTATATCAACAGCGATATGGAACCCAGCGATGTCCGGAGTATGTGCTGTCGGCTGCGGCTGGATCTTCGGGAGCTGCGGAAAAAATCCGGCGGATTTTTTGGCAGCGGCGAAAGCACCGGCTCTGTAGGCGTAGTGACCATTAACCTGCCCAGGATCGCATATCTTGCGGAAAATGAGGCCGACTTCTATCGCCGTTTGGATAAGATGATGGATATTTCTGCCCGTTCCTTAAAATTAAAGCGGACGGTCGTAACCAAGCTTCTAAATGAGGGGCTGTATCCGTATACTAAACGGTACTTAGGTTCTTTTGATAATCACTTCTCTACCATTGGCCTGATCGGCATGAACGAAGCCGGCCTAAACGCGAAATGGCTTCGGGCTGACCTGACCCAGGAAAAGACACAGCAGTTTGCCAAGGATGTACTGAATCATATGCGGGAACGGCTGTCGGATTACCAGGAGGAATACGGCGATCTATATAATTTGGAGGCCACACCGGCGGAATCCACTACCTATCGCTTGGCAAAGCACGATGTAGAGCAGTTCCCGGAAATTATTACAGCAGCGGAGCCTGGCGGAACGCCATATTACACCAACAGCTCTCATCTGCCGGTAGGATATACGGAAGATATTTTTGAAGCGCTGGATATTCAGGATCAGCTGCAAACCTTATATACCTCCGGAACAGTTTTCCACGCGTTTCTGGGCGAAAAGCTGCCGGATTGGAAGTCTGCGGCAACCCTAGTACGAAAAATCGCGGAAAACTATACGCTCCCCTACTATACGATGTCGCCCACCTATTCGATTTGCAAGGATCACGGTTATATTGCCGGTGAACAGTATATCTGCCCGGAATGCGGCGGGAAAACTGAGGTTTACAGCAGGATTACTGGTTATTACCGGCCGGTGCAGAACTGGAATGACGGGAAAACACAGGAGTTCAAAGAACGGAAAGTATATGATATTCAAACCTCCCGTTTAAAAAAGAAACGCGCGGGAATAGTCCCTGCCGCAAAAGCCAACGGCGTCTCCGGCCAAAAAGGGAAGGTTTTACTGTTTGCGACCCACACCTGTCCCAACTGCAAGGCTGCGGACGCCATGCTGCAGGAGGCTGAAATTCCCTATGAAAAAGTTTATGCGGAAGAAAACGCAGAGCTGGCTAAACAATACGGCATTCAGCAGGCTCCTACCTTAGTGGTTGTCGGCCAGGAAAATATAGAAAAATATAGCAATGCGTCCAATATCCGCTCCTATATTGAAAATCTATGTTAAATGAACCAGGAAAAGCGAATTTTATTATATAAGGAGTAAGCACCGTTTATATACAAAAGAGAGATACGGAATATCCGTATCTCTCTTTTTATCTTCTGCCAAAAATAATTGATATATCCGGTTTTCAAAGCAACCCCTCGGCGCCGGTGCCTGTTTTATTCAACCTTTAAGAAATCACTGACAACTTGCCGCATCTGCTCCTTTTTACAAATCAGGTTAAACAGCCTGGTCTTTGTTTTTAACTCTGCCAGCGACCTTGGGATATGCATCCCGCTGATTTGAGAAAGTTCCTCTAACAGTGTAAATTCATCCTTCCCAGCCACAAAATTATGTCCCTTCAAGGCAATCAATACGCTTTGGTTAAATTTAAAAGGGCTGGCCGTAGAGGCGATCACCGTTTTTGTTTTATCGCCGGTCAGCGCGGCGTATTTATCATAAACCGCTTTACCCACAGCCGTATGCGTATCAATCACATAATCAAACTGCGCCTTTGTTTCTTGGATCGTTTCCATGGTTTCCGCGTCATTCGCGCAGCCTGCCCAAAATAGCTTTTTGATTTTTGCTTTAACATCCTCGTCCACTTCGTATCTGCCCGTCGTATTCAACGCCTGCATCCAGCCGGAAACACGCTGGTCGTCACCGTCTGTCAGATCAAACAAAAACCGTTCCAGATTACTGGAAATCAGAATATCCATGGACGGGGAAATTGTCGTATGGAAACTGCGGTTTTTGTCATAAACCCCTGTGCTTAAAAAATCCGTCAACACATTGTTTTCATTGGATGCGCAGATAAATTTCGCAACTGGCAGTCCCATTTTCATCGCATAATAAGCTGCCAGGATATTGCCGAAATTCCCAGTCGGGACAACCACGTTGATCTTTTCCCCCAACGCGATTTCTTCGCTTTTGCAAAGATCGGCATAGGCGGAAAAATAGTATACAATCTGCGGCACCAGCCGTCCCCAGTTAATGGAATTGGCGCTGGACAGTTTAAAGCTGTTATTGGCCAGCATTGCCCGATATGCCTCATCAGTAAATATTGTTTTTACCCCGTTTTGCGCGTCATCAAAATTTCCGCTTACTGCCGCTACGTTTACATTATTCCCATCCTGGGTCACCATTTGCAGTTTTTGAATCTCACTGACGCCGTTATCCGGATAAAACACAATAATCCTGGTGCCGGCTACATCTTTAAAGCCTTCCAGGGCCGCTTTTCCAGTATCCCCGGAAGTGGCGACCAAAATCACAACCTCATCATGCTCGTTGGTTTTTTTCATAGAGGTCGTCAAAAGGTGTGGCAAAATCTGAAGCGCCATATCCTTAAAGGCGCAGGTCGGCCCATGCCAGAGTTCCAAAAAATATACAGAATCTGACGCCTTATAAACCGGCGCGATGTTATTTGTCTCAAATTTTTCCTTAGTATAGGCCTGCTGAATACAATGCTTCAGCTCTTCCTCCGTAAAATCCGTAAGGTACTTACGGAGGATACAATATGCCCGTTCCTGATAGGTCATCTCTGGCAGCGCTTCCATTTCCGCCTGTGTGACCGCAGGAATCTTCTCCGGAACAAACAGGCCGCCTTCCGCGGACAGACCCTTTTTAATAGCCTCCGCCGCGCTGATGGCAATATGCTGATCTCTTGTGCTTTGATACTGCATTGTTTACAATTTCAACCCTTTCATCCAATCCAAAAGTTTAAGCATATTTTTTAATGTATGCCGGCGCTTCATTCACGTCAATGCTTACAGAAATGTTAAAAGAAATATTGAACTTTCTGCTCAATTCCTCAACACTTTCCAGAAAAGCCTCAAAGCCGTCCATAGAATTTTTCACGATTTTTAAAATACCATCGATAAATATATTGGTAATATCATAATTTCCGCTGATGATCCCGCAGATGAAGCCTAAAAATTCATCCCAGGATGTGATTTCAAATTCAGAGGTATCATACATTCTTACACTTGGTTTGATGTCATACATATTTCTGCCGGTATTATTGCTGATAAACACAACATTTCCATTGGCGATAGAAGCTGCGGTGTTGACGTTCTCCAGCAGCACCTTTGTCTTTCCAGTCCCTTTTTTGCCAATCAAGAGCTCAACCATAATCATTTCCTCCTTAATAAATAGTTTAGTATATAAGCAACAGGATTTCCTCCCGATTACTTCAATCTTGCCTCTAAAGCGTCTTTTTCCGCCTCATATCCGGGCTTGCCTAAAAGGGCAAACATATTCTTCTTATATGCCTCAACCCCTGGCTGATCAAAAGGATTTACACCCAGCAAATATCCGGAAATCGCACAGGCCTTTTCAAAGAAATATACCAGTTTGCCATAGTTGTACGCATCCAGCTTCGGCACCCGAACCGCTAAGTTGGGCACACCGCCGTCCGTATGGGCCAGGGCTGTCCCCTGGGCCGCTTTCCCGTTTACATAGTTGACGGTTTTCCCCGCCAGGAAATTTAAGCCGTCAATATTGTCTGCGGTTTCGGAAATTTCTATATCTTTGACCGGCGCATCCACTAAAACAGCCGTTTCAAAAAGGATTCGCATCCCTTCCTGAATATACTGTCCCATGGAATGCAGGTCTGTGGAGAAATCCGCTGCCGCCGGGAAAATCCCTCGGTTATCTTTTCCTTCGCTTTCTCCAAACAGCTGTTTCCACCATTCTCCAAAATAATGCAGAGATGGCTCGAAATTTACCATCATTTCCACATTTTTCCCTTTCCGAAGCAAAATATTCCGGACAACCGCATATTGATAGCTTGGGTTTTCCGCCAAAACAGGATTTGCGTATTCGGTCTGACCGGCATACGCCCCTTCCATAATGGCGTCAATATCAATGCCGGCGACGGCAATCGGTAAAAGCCCAACCGCGGTCAGCACAGAATACCTGCCGCCTACGTCGTCGGGGATCACAAAGGTTTCATAGCCTTCTTCGTCAGCCAGGGACTTTAGAGCGCCTCTGGCCTGATCGGTTGTAGCGTAAATCCGTTTTTTAGCCCCTTCCTTGCCATACTTTTTCTCCAGCAGCGCCTTGAACAGACGAAAAGCGATTGCCGGCTCAGTGGTGGTTCCGGATTTCGAAATCACATTAACGGAAATATCCTTCCCCTCTACCGCGTCCAGCAAATCGCTTAAATATGTAGAACTGATACTGTTTCCCGCAAAGAATATCGCGGGCCCGTTTCTTTTTTCCGGATCCAGCGCATTGTAAAAAGAATGCGAAAGCATCTCAATCGCGGACCGGGCTCCCAGATATGATCCGCCGATACCAATTACCACCAGCACATCGGAATCTGAACGGATTTTCTCCGCCGCCGCTTTGATCCGCGAAAACTCCCCACGGTCATATTTTTCCGGTAAGTCTACCCAGCCCAAAAAGTCATTGCCCGCGCCGGTCTTCTCATGGATCAGCTTGTGCGCCTGGGCCACATAAGGCTCCATATTAGCAATCTCATGCTCTCCGATAAATCCCATTGCCCGGGAATAATCAAACCGCAAATTTTCCATATCGATAACCACACCTTAAATTAGATTTTATATACTCCTATTTTAATACATTTAGCGGTATAAATCAAGTCTTATTTTATATTTTACCATATTGTGTGTCTCTTTAATACTTTTTTTACAGTTTTTTTCAAAATCATTGTTGATTTTAGCAAGATTCAAAAAAATATCAAAAATAGCTTGCTTTTTTCAGCATAGTATGGTATAATTATCAAGTTAATTACGGGTGGTCCTCTGCCTTGGTCGGCACGAACGCCTATGCTATGAGAGGAGGCGTTTATGATGAATGCGAATGAAATCATGAACTCTTTGACAAAAGACCAAATCAGAACTGATCTGCCGGAGCTGGTAATCGGTAACAATGTGAAGGTTTACCAGAAGGTAACTGAAGGCAACCGGACGAGAACCCAGATGTTTGAAGGTACGATCATCAAAAAGCAGGGCGGCGGCATTGGGCAGACCTTTACCGTTCGTCGTCTTTCCTATGGTGTCGGCGTAGAAAAGACTTGGCCTGTAAATTCTCCGAATATTGAGAAAATCGAGGTTTCGAGAAAAGGTAAGGTTCGCCGGGCGAAGCTTTACTATCTGCGTGATCGGGTTGGTAAAGCGGCTAAGGTTAAGGAAAAAATTTAATTTTCCAAAAGAAATGAACAAAAAGGGACATGCATTTGTCCCTTTTTGTTATATCTGTGTATTGTATTTACGTGTATATTCTGGTATAATTTGAATGGAAAATATTTTCAGGAGGGATCGTTATGGACGAACAATTTGACAAGGACACGGAGCAGGGCGGCATCAATTTTGAGATTGACGCGGAGGCTGCACCTATAGAGCCGGCACCGGAAAAAAAGTTTAATTTAGGCCGGGAGATTTTTGAATGGATTTATACCATTGCCATCGCGCTGGTGATCGCGTTTTTGATCAAGGGGTTCGTTTTTGATGTCGTCCGCGTAGATGGTCCTTCTATGAAGCCAACCCTGCAGCATAACGACCGGCTGATTATCACAAAACTGGGATATAAACCACAGCAAGGCGATATTATTATCTTAGATTCCTCCTACAAAAACAGAATGGAATATTATGATAATTTGGAAATGAAATCAGGAAAAGAAATGAACTGGCTTACTAAGGCTTTCGCCTACCCCAGCCTGCCCAGTAATCTCAAACGCCGTTTTTATGTAAAGCGAATCATCGGCCTGCCAGGCCAGACCATTGATATCCAGGATGGAAAAGTCCTGGTGGACGGCAAAGTCTTGGATGAACCATATGTGAGTTCGGAGACGATTATTACTGATCATACGGTAAGCTATCCGGTTACCGTGGAAGAGGACTGTGTATTTGTTATGGGCGATAATCGAAACAACAGCAAGGACAGCCGTTCCTCGGAGCTGGGTCAAGTACCGGTCAAGGCCATTATGGGAAAATCGCAGATCCGGATCTTCCCCTTTGATTCGATCGGTTTTACAAGATAACCAAAAAGCATAGGCAGGTTTGCCTATGCTTTTTCTAAAACGAAAGAAAGGATGATCGCTATGCAGCCATTACAGTGGTATCCGGGCCATATGGCTAAAACCCGCCGGTTGATTGAGGACAATCTCAAATGGATTGATGTGGTAGTGGAGATTTTAGACGCGCGTATCCCTTTTTCCGGCCGAAATCCCGCCTTTGATGATATGCTGCACAATAAGCCCCGGCTGTTGCTCCTCAACAAATCTGACTTGGCTGATCAGGTACTGACCGCTCAATGGATACAGGCTTTTCACCGCCAAGGACTGGAGGTGATTCCTGTCAGCGGGCAAACCGGCGCCGGCATAAACAAAATCGCGCCTGCCGCCCGGAAGCTGATTCAGGACAAGCTGAACCGGGAACAGGAAAGGGGATTGAGCCGGACAGTCAAAATTATGATGGTAGGGATTCCCAACGTAGGAAAGTCCACCATTATCAACCGGCTTGCTGGTAAGGCCAGCGCGAAAACCGGCGACCGTCCCGGCGTGACCCGGGGCAAGCAGTGGATCCGTCTAAAAGACAGCCTGGAGCTGCTCGACACGCCGGGGATCCTGCCGCCGAAATTCGAGGATCAGTCTGTGGCGCAAAGGCTTGCCTATACCGGCGCGATTAAGGACGAAATTATAAACACAGAGCTTTTGGCCTATGGCCTTTTGGAATATCTGCGGGATCATTACGCAGACGCGCTCTGCACCCGGTATAAGCTGGAAAATGTCGGCGATATGGCTGGACACGCCATTTTGGCCTATATTGGAAAGAAACGTGGATTTGTCATCTCCGGCGGCGAAATCGATATGGAACGGGCGGCCAATATTGTTTTGGATGAGTTCCGCAGCAGCAAAATCGGGAAAATCACCTTAGAGGTCCCGAAGAACTAAAAAAACGCCAAAGGGCGTTTTTTAGTTCTTAGTTTTTTTAATAATTTTTAGCCTAGTATGTTCTTCCCGCTCTTTTTCTTCCAAAGCAACAGAAATCTCTTTTGTAATCGTTTCATACAGGGGAATCGTAATATTTTTTAATGCGTTGGCCCGTTTCTGGGTTTTCTTAATATTCATAGCCAGCCGATAAACTGCGTTTTCAATTTCCGAAAGCTGAACCGTCAGCCGTTTCACTTCGCCGAACCGCAGCACCGCTTCGTCTAAAGCAGAATGCGTAGAATACAGACTGTACTTTAATCCGCCCTCATCTTCAGGACAGCGGACAGTCGGGATCTCGACCCCCATAACGCTCCGCATTTTCACCTGGATCCGGTCTTCAATGGGGATCATGTGCATGATATCCTGTACGGTATCGATCCCCATGACCAAATTCGCCGTACCCAAAGCATGGTACGCCTTCGCAAACGTATCCTCAATGCTAGCCTGTACGTCCTTGGCCTGGTCGATCAAAAGCATCATCTCCCGAATCAGGATATTCCGCTTTTTATCCAGCATTTCATACCCTTGCCGGGAAAGCCGCAGTGTATTTTTCGCCGACATTAGGTTCCCTTTTGTAGGTGCAACTGATTTGTTCATAATAACACCCGCTTTTACGTCGTATAATACTTATCCAAAATTTCATCGCTTACCCGGTCGAGCTCCGTCCTGGGCAGCATCTTCAAAAGCTCCCAGCCCAGGTTAAGGGTCGTCTCAATGCTGCGGTTCTCATTCTTCCCCTGCATCAAAAAACGTTCCTCAAATGCCTTTCCAAAGG
The DNA here is from genome assembly GCA_965151315.1 of uncultured Clostridia bacterium. GTDB lineage: Bacteria > Bacillota > Clostridia > UBA1381 > UBA1381 > Avimonoglobus. Next base: position 25,649 of record CBCTZG010000007.1, on the reverse strand, counting down.
CCATGTACTTTTTATCCATATCGGAAAGCTCATCTTCGCCGATAACAGAGGCTAGGCTCCGCGCATCCTCTACCTTGGAATAGGCCGCGAACAGTTGGTTTGATAAGGCCGGATGATCCTCCCGGGTAAAGCCCTCACCGATACCGTCCTTCATCAGCCGAGATAAAGACGGCAGTACAGCTACCGGCGGATATACGCCCTTTAGGCTCAGGTTTCGGTCTAAAACGATCTGGCCTTCCGTAATATATCCGGTCAAATCCGGGACCGGGTGGGTAATGTCATCGTTAGGCATCGTCAAAATCGGCACCTGGGTCACAGACCCCGTGGCGTTTTTCACAATTCCGGCCCGCTCGTACAGGGACGCCAAATCGGAATAAAGATACCCCGGGAAGCCCTTTCTTGATGGGATTTCCCCTTTCGAGGAGGAAATTTCCCGCAGTGCCTCGGCATAGGATGTCATATCGGTCAGAATAACCAACACATGCATATTATGCCGGAACGCGAGATATTCCGCCGCAGTCAAGGCACAGCGGGGCGTGATGATCCGCTCAACCACCGGATCGTTGGAGAGGTTTAAAAACATAACAACCTTCTGCAGTACGCCGCTTTCCTCAAACGACCGCCGGAAGTAATTGGCAACATCATGCTTTACCCCCATAGCGGCAAAGACGATTGCAAAGTTATCCCCCTGCGCATCATCCCCATCCACAATCTTTGCCTGCCGGGCGATCTGTACCGCTAAAGCGTCATGGGGCATTCCATCCCCGGAAAAAATCGGCAGTTTTTGCCCGCGGATCAAGGTGGACAGACAGTCGATCGAGGAGATCCCTGTCTGGATAAAGTTGTTGGGATATACCCGGGATACCGGGTTAATTGGCTTGCCGTTGACGTCCCGCGTCTCATCGGCGCAGTAGTCGCCCAGCCCATCGATGGGCCTGCCAACCCCATCTAAGGTTCTGCCCAGCATTTCCGGTGAAAGGGCCAGTTCCATCGGTTTTCCCAAAAGCTTCGTCTTTGTATTGGTTAGAGAGAGGCCGGATGTCCCCTCAAAAATCTGAATGACCGCCTTATCGCCGGAAATGGCGATCAGCCGTCCTGTTCGTTTTGTGCCGTCGTCTAAGGAAATGCTGACCATTTCTTCATAGGAGGCATTTTGTACCCCTTCAATAACGGCCAAAGGGCCTTCAATATTTTTCAGCCCAATATATTCTATCGCCATGTAGCTTCATTCCTTTCCCACCGGCTTAACGATTTTCACGGATGATCTGGTCTGCCGTCTGGTCAATTTTTTTCTCCAGGGCAGCGAATGCCGCGATATCGTCATTGGATATGTTATATTTCATCCGGATTACCTCTTCCATGATGCCGCTCTCCCGAACCGCAGACAGCAAAATATTCTGCCCCACGATTTCATTGACCCGCTGATATAAGTGAAGGATCACATGCATCATGCGGAATTGCTTTTCTAAAGGCACATATGTGTCCTCTGCGTGATAGGCGTTCTGCTGTAAAAATCCCAGCCGGATTACCCGGGCAATTTCCAGCACCGCCCGCTGCTCGTCAGGCAGGACATCTTCCCCAATCAGCTTGACAATTTCCATCAAATTGCTTTCTTCCTGGAGAATATTCAGCATTTGGTTTCGGTCTTTGATAAATTTCCGGTCAATATGTTCGGTATACCAGGGCTCTAAATCATCTACATACTCCGAGTAGCTGGTCAGCCAAGCAATCGCCGGATAATGCCGGGCGTAAGCCAGGCTCTTATCCAGCGCCCAGAAGCAGCGGATAAACCGCTTAGTATTTTGGGTTACCGGTTCGGAAAAATCCGCGCCTTGGGGGGATACGGCGCCGATAATCGTAACGGAGCCCTCTGTACCGTTCAGATTATCCACATATCCCGCCCGCTCGTAAAATCCGGAAAGCCGGGAGGCCAAGTATGCGGGGAATCCTTCTTCTGCAGGCATCTCCTCCAGGCGTCCGGAGATTTCCCGCAGGGCCTCCGCCCAACGGGATGTGGAATCTGCCATAATTGCCACATGATAGCCCATATCCCGGTAATACTCCGCCAGGGTGATCCCTGTATAAATACTGGCTTCCCTGGCCGCCACCGGCATATTGGAGGTGTTGGCAATCAAAACAGTTCGATCCAAAAGCGGCTTTCCGGATTTCGGATCTAAGAGTTCTGAAAATTCTTCCAGTACCTGGGTCATTTCATTGCCTCGTTCGCCGCAGCCGATATATACGATAATATCCGCATCAGACCACTTTGCCAGCTGATGCTGGGTCATGGTCTTCCCAGTTCCAAATCCACCGGGAATAGCGGCCGCGCCGCCTTTGGCGATTGGAAACATGGTGTCGACGATCCGCTGGCCTGTAATCAGCGGCCGGTCTATTTCCCGGCGGGCAAGATATGGACGCTGCACCCGGATCGGCCACTCCTGCTTCATAGACAGCGCCTGCTCCCCATCCCGTGTTTTTAACTTCACCAACACCGTGCTGATTGTATAAGCGCCATCGGCCGCCGACCATATTACTTCCCCCTCCATATTGGGCGGAACCATGACTTTATGCTCGATCAAGGAGGTTTCCTGTACGGAAGCGATTACATCTCCGCCTTTAACCTTATTCCCCGGTTTGACCAGAATCTTGGTTTTCCACTGTTTTTCCTCATCCAGACTAGAAATATCAATCCCACGGTCGATAAACGCACCGGACCTTTCCTGGATGATTTTCAACGGCCGTTCGATCCCGTCAAAAATATTCGAGAGGATCCCTGGGGCCAAAGTGACCGAAAACGGTTTCCCCAGAGAGATCACCGGTTCTCCGGGCCTTAGCCCTGTTGTTTCTTCGTAAACCTGCACAATCGCTGCGTCAGCGTCAACGCCAATGATCTCACCGATCAGATGCCGCTCGCCCACCAGGACTGTCTCATGCATTTTAAAGCTGTCGTTCCCCTTGGCATGGACGACTGGACCGTTGATCCCAAAAATATATCCTGCACTATTGTTCAATTTCATTCACCGCCGTTCTGCTTACCGGATTGATAACCCACTGATTTTCAAAAACACCTGCCGCTGCCGGTCCAGCAAGGCGGCAATCGAAAAATCATCAAAAATATGCTTCTCCAAGCTTTCCGCCTTGATTCCGCCGATCATTTCGTTCCCGCCATCTGCTACAATCTCCGCGTTCGGAAATTCTGCCGCAATCACAGGCTGCAAATGGGCGTCCGGCTGGGCTAAATGAATCCGGCAGCGCTCCGAGCCAATCTCCTGAATCGCCTTCCGGCAAAGAGATACCAGCCAGGACTGATAATCCGGCGTTTTCTGAAATGCCGCGATTTTTGCGGTCACCCGATCAAAAACAGTATCAATAATTTCCTCCCGCTTTTTGATCAGGTCCTTTTTTAGTTCCATTTCCACCTTTAAAACCTGCTCATTGCCGGATTTTTCATATTTCGCAACGATTTTCTGGATCTCTTCATATGCTTCTGTCAGGAATTCATCTTCTTTATTCTGCATAATTTTGTTTTTTTCCCGATTCACTTCATCCAGAATTTTGGTCTGCTGCTCCTTCGCCTCGTTCAAAATCAAGTCTGAAAATGACGCAAGTTTTTTTTCAATACCTGCCATGTCCTTCACCTCACAATTTTAATCCGATCGCTTCCCGGACATGCCGGTTGATGCTGTCTACAATATCCCGGCTTCCATGCCGGTCCGGGATCTCCACGATCAACGGCGCGTCAGCGTCCAGCTTCATACTGCTGACCAACTCCGGAACAAGTTTTCCCAGTTTTTCCGTCAGCAGGATTATGCCGATATCCGGATCCTTCCGAGCCGAATCAAGTTTTTCCACGACATGCTCCGGCCGGTGAACCACACAGCCCTCAATGCCAGCCAGCCGCATACCGATCTGTGTGTCAATATTGTCACTGATCAAATACATTTTCATAAACGTTAGTCCTTTATTAACCAAATAGAATCAGCAGAGAAATAATTAGACCATAAAGTGCGATACCTTCCGCCAGGGCCACGAAAATCAATGTTTTACCCATAATTTTTTCATTTTCGCTCATAGCGCCAATCGCGGCTGACGCCGCAGAAGCCACGGCGATACCGCCGCCGATACCAGATAAGCCTGTAGCCAGCGCGGCGCCAATATACGCAAGGCCGCTGACAGCCTGCGCGCCTTCTTCCGCCGCCTCTGCGAATGCCGCCGGCGCCATGGCAAACATAGAAATTGAGGCAATCGCAAATAACGCAAAAAAGCTAACACCATTCATCAGCAGGCACTGCTTACCGTTCTGTCTCCCGTTTGCCCGGTACCAAATATACGGAACCAATACACTGAGAACCATTAAAATCAACAACACTGCCATTAAAATTTTTGTAACCATAAAAATGACCTCCCAAAATCAAATACTTTTAAATTCCCTGCCATCGCCTTTAAAGTAACGGCTGAACATTTCATAATACTCCAGACGCAGAACCTGGATCCCGACGATCAGGCCCTCCAGCCCCATAACCAAAACATTTCCAAAGATCCGGATGATCAATCCTGCCGCGCCGCCGCTTTTCGCAGCCAGGACATTAACCACCATCATCATCCCCACGTGGATAATGGCAAAGGCGCCTACCCGGAGAAATGAAATGGTGTTAGTAATAAAGCTTAGGAAAACATCAAACATTTCAAAAAAGCTTTCTACATAAAACATACCCGATTTCGGCAGCCAGTCCTTTTTCCCCGCCGCCAGCGCGGACAAGGGCTCCTGCATATACATCCCCAAAAAGGTGATCAGCATGATTATGCCCAATACTAAATTCGGGATCCCCAGATCTAACACCATATTCAAAATCAACAGGATCAAGCAAATATAAAACAGCATACCGCAGACCCCGTTGGGGCTGAATAAAAGCTGGCCGGTGTTCCTGTTCTTCACGGCGTTGATCATGCTGACGGACATACAGAATAAAATAATCAATATGCCCATGGATACAGTTGCAATCAGCATAAACATGATTTTTTCCATCGGTTCGATCACGCGGACCGGGGTAAGCAGGGTTTCGTCTCCAAAAACACTCCCGTAGACAAACCCGAAAATAATGCCGGAAACCCCTACGGTAGATACAATCGCCGCCAGAGAACTCTTGGTTTTTTTATAAATCAAATATCCAAATATGGCAAATATCGCACTCTGCCCCACATCACCAAACATGATCCCAAACAAAAGAATGTATGTTATGGCCAAAATCGGCGTTGGGTCGATCTCGCCATAGCCAGGCAAGCCATACATCGTAACAAACATTTCAAACGGCTTAAATACTCTGGGATTTTTCAGCTTCGTGGGCGGTTTGGCATTATCAAAATTCTGCGGAGATTCCCGGAAGACAATAATCCCCGCCTCGGACTTTAACTCTGTTTCCAACTCCTTGGCATTTCGCTTCGGCATCCAGCCCACAATATAGAAAAATTCTTTGCTGTGGGCAGCTGTCCTGCGGACAGCTGCAATCCGGCTTTCATGTTTTGCTGTGAGATAAATATCCGAAATCATATCTTTTTGCGCAGATACCACCGTTTGCAGCTCCTGGTGCAGCTTCTGAAGCTTTTTCTGGTTTTCCGCGTTATCCCGCTGCAGGCTCAGCTGCGTTTCCTTTGGTGTGCCAACTGCTTTTTCCGAGATCCGCAGCCGCTGAAAATATAAGGAGTCGAACACAGCGTCAACCCGCTGCGCAAATTGTCTCGGCACAAAGTAAAAGCCCCATAGCTCATCCTGATCCTGGGATACCGTGACAAAAATAGCGTTGAGATCGCCCAAAAATGTTTCTAACGTTCGCCAGCTGCTTTGTGGCAGACGGCCAAACCGAAACTTAATAAACTGAAACGCGAAAAGCTTTGTCAAGTCAATGTCCAATCCGGCCATAGCGTCAAATTGATGCACGATCCGCTCATTTTCATCAATATCAGCCAGAAGTTTCCGTTCCTGGTTTTTCAATGTATCCAGCCGCTGGTTTATATCGTCTATACAGGTTTTCATTTCCTCCTTGGAAAGCGTGACCGGCTTTGTCAGCGTGTCATTCGGTGTCAAACCGGACTGTTCTAAAAGCGTATACGCATCTTTTGCAATGGTTTCATAAAGATTATCTTCTCCATATGGAATCAGCTTTTCATCGCCCCGCAAAACAGCCGTCACATTTTCAAGATGGATCTCCTGATCTAAAATGTGCTCCGAAACAATCCGCTCAAATTCTTCGCATTTTCCGGCGATTGTTACGGCTTCCATCTTTACAACTGACAAAATATCATCTCCTTTTTATGCCTTTATCCGATATAGATATGGTCCCGGATCACCAGGGGATCCACATGGTACCGGACGCCTTCGATAATCGTCTTGATATTCAAAAGCTCCTTTTGTTTCAAATCAAAATAAGCAAATATCCCTGTTATGGACATCAGCTGCCGCCGGAACGCCTGTTTGGCGGCATTGTAGCGCATAATATTATAGTTCTCGTCCAAAAAGCTATTGTCTTTCAGGTTATCCAGCAGCCCGCGGTAGCACGTGTTCTCAATTGCGGCCCGGCAGGCCGACGTATCCGGCGCCTCAACGATTTCGGCAATGTCTTTTTGAGACAGCCGCCTGTAGATCGGGATGATATGGGTATAAATAATTTCTGGAGACAGCTTGAAATATTTTTTGCAGCGGTAGATCCATAAGATATTCAACGCGTCGATATCCATACCCACATAATCAGAAAAGGCTTCTTCCTGCGTTTTTCCGATATATCTTTTTTTGCTCCGCCAAAGCTTATTAAAATAGTAGCGATCCAAAATCATAACCACTGCCGCGGGATCCGGATCAACACGGATTGCCCGGTTCAGCACCGGGTAATATTCTGACGCTTTGCAGGCTTCCACAACATCGCCCAGCGTATGCGACCGCAGGATCATATCTACGTCAATTTTTGAATGCTTTACAAAAAATATGTCGCCCTGATATGGTAAGCGCAGATTTTCTTCCGATTTTTCGCTGCAGACATACCGAATCGCCCGTTTCAAAAACGCGATTTCTTCCTCCATAAAAATAAACTGCATCATTTTTCGCTGATTAAAGTCAACAAATTTATATAGTCGAAAGAAATCATTTTTCATGCTTTTCTGCAGGCAGATCTCCAGTTCAGAGCGATGGATGCTGTATTCGTTGACTTCCCGCAGCACATCCGCGTAGGCGGTATTGTGTTTTAAATACGCGCAAACATCTCCTACCGTCGTTTTCCCCAGCAGCTGCTCATAGTCAGCCGGGGTCAGTGCGCCGGCATGCATGGCTTTTAGTTTCGTAGCTATGGCGCTGTACCGATTCATCCCTTACGCCTCCGCCGCTTCCGCAAGCACGGCCGCATAAATCTGCTGTACCCACTGCTCCATATTTTCATCCGCCTTTTTCATCATGGCTTGTTCTGCCTGGGCATATACCGCTTTCCGGTTTTCAATCTGCGTCTTAGCATATTCTGTTTCGATTTGCGAGATTTTCTCATCCTTTTTCAGAACTTTCTCATTGATTTCCTGATGCAGCTTTTCCACATCCTGGTCAATCGTTTCCGCAAAATGTTCTTTTTGATCCTTGGCATCCTTGACCAAGGCCTGGGCTTTTTCTTCCAGTTGAATCAGCTGACGAATAATTTCCTCCATGAAAACATCTCCTTTACAAGCCAGTCCCCTGCTTCTTAGTTTTTCAAGCTTTGCAGGGGTGCCGGGATCCGGCCGCCGCGGCTGATAAATTCCCCGCTGCTATACCGGCTTACCGGCATGACGGGCCCAGTGCCCAATAACCCGCCGAATTCTACAATATCACCGACCTGCCTGCCGGGGGCGGGAATGATCCGGACTGCCGTCGTCTTTGAGTTTACAACGCCGATTGCCGCTTCATCTGCAATAATCCCGGAGATCGTAGACGCTGGTGTATCGCCGGGAATTACGATCATATCTAAACCCACCGAGCAGACGCAGGTCATCGCCTCCAGCTTTTCCAGACTAAGCGCGCCGCATTTTGCGGCTTCGATCATCCCGGCGTCCTCACTGACTGGAATAAACGCACCGGACAGGCCGCCTACATAGGACGAGGCCATAATCCCGCCTTTTTTGACCGCATCATTCAAAAGCGCCAGCGCTGCCGTTGTCCCATGGGCACCGCACTTTTCCAGGCCCATTTCCTCTAAAATATAGGCAACGCTGTCGCCCACGGCCGGCGTAGGCGCCAGAGACAGATCTACAATTCCGAAGGGTACGTTGAGCCGCCGGGAGGTCTCCTGGGAAACCAATTGACCCATCCTGGTGATTTTAAAGGCCGTTTTTTTAATTGTGTCCGCGACAATGCCAAAGGGCTGCCCCTTGACTTTTTCCAAAGCACATTTCACCACGCCCGGGCCGCTGACTCCGACGTTGATTACGCAATCCCCCTCGCCTTCGCCGTGAAACGCGCCGGCCATAAAGGGATTATCCTCTACAGCATTGGCAAAAATCACAAGCTTTGCGCAGGCAAATCCACCTGTTGAGGCTGTCAGCTCCGCTGCCTGCTTGACGATCCGCCCCATTTCCCCCACGGCATCCATGTTGATTCCAGCCCGGGTGGTTGCCACATTAACGCTGGAGCAAACCAGTTCTGTAGAGGAAAGAACTGCAGGTATAGATTGGATCAGGATCCGCTCGCCGTTGGTAAATCCTTTGTGCACTAAGGCGCTGAAACCTCCGATAAAATTTACACCAACTGTTTTCGCGGCTTTATCCAAGGTTTTCGCGATCTGTACACATTTTTCGACTGTTGGGTGATCCAAGGCGTCAATGACAGCGGAAACCGGCGTAACAGAAATCCGCTTATTGATAATGGGGATTCCGTACTGCTCTTCAATATCTTCCCCGACTTTCACCAAATCTTTCGCATATGTGGTAATTTTTTCATAGATCCTTTGGCAGGCTCGGTCAACATCCGGATCTATACAATTTTTCAAGCTAATCCCCATGGTGATTGTCCGGATATCTAAATTTTCCTTATCGATCATATCGATGGTTTCCATAATTTCAAAAGGATTGATCATGCCGCCACCCCTTATATCCTGTGCATAGACTCAAATAACGCCTGATTTTGCAGATGGATAGACAGCCCCATCTCTTGGGCGATGACATTGAGCTTTTCTGAAAGATGCTTTACTGTAGCGCTGGCCATATCCACCAGCATGATCATGGTAAACATATCCTGCATGATCGTTTGGGATATATCTAAAATATTGACGTTATTTTCGTAAAGAACAGTGCTGACCTTGGCAATGATACCGGCCTTATCCTTTCCGACAACGGTTACGACTGCTTTCATAGTATGCCTCCTTGATTTCGGATCCATAAACAAAATTGGTGCAATCCGGCCGGACTGCACCATCGCAAGTTCGTTTCCTATTATAATACTTATATTTAGAAAAATCCAGTGCGATTTATTTATCATTCCGGCTAAAATTTCAATTTATATTTAAATTTGTGAATAATCCGTGGATTTCCTCTTATTATCTCTTTTTTTTAACCTATATACCGCTGCCGGGAAATCTCATACATCAGGACTGCCGCGGCCACAGAGGCATTTAGGGAATTGATCTGGCCAAACATAGGGATCCTGACCAGAAAGTCGCATTTTTCCCGGACAAGCCGGCTGATCCCTTCACCTTCACTGCCCACCACCAGAGCAATGGCGCCGGTCAAATTTGCCTGATACATATCCTCTCCATCCATATCCGCGCCAGCGACCCAAATCCCTTTTTCCTTGAGCTGGCCAAGGGTTTGGGTGATGTTGGTAACTTTGGCTACCGGCGTATATTCCACAGCCCCTGCGGAGGTTTTCGCGACCACGGCGTTTAACCCTGCGCTGCTCCGCTTGGGAATAATTACCCCATCCGCCCCGACACAATTTGCCGTCCGCAGGATAGACCCCAAATTATGAGGGTCTGTCACCTTGTCGCAGATAATCAAAAACGGCTCCTTCTTCTGGGCGGCACAGGTACTGAGAATTTCTTCTAAAGATGTATATGCATGGGTAGCCGCAAAAGCAATCACACCCTGGTGATTCCCGCCCTCTGCCAAGGCGTCCAGCTTTTGCCGTTCTGTCTCCTGGATAACGATCCCACGAGCCTTGGCCTGTTTAATGATCGGTACGATCGCGCCCTCATAGCTGCCTTTTTTAATCAAAAGCTTGTCTATTGCCCGTCCGGAGCGGATGGCCTCCATGACTGGGTTCCGGCCGATAATTTTGTCCTCCATAGCCGCCTCCTTAAACAAAACGATTAGGGGGCAAACGCCCCCTATCCGCCGCAGTTTATTTTTTCAGCATAAACTTGTCATGGATTGCCGCTACTGCGCGCTCGGCTTCCTTTTGCTCCACCAGTACGGAAATCTTGATTTCTGAGGTGGCGATCATGCTGATATTGATATTCGCATTATACAGCGCTTCAAACATCGTCGTCGCAACACCGGCGTTATTCATCATGCCCGCGCCTACGATGGAAACCTTGGATACATCCTTTTTCCATTTAATATCCTGTACGTTAATGAGCGTTTTATTTTCTTCTAAGATTTCCAGCGCAGCAGGCAAATCCTCTTCTGTTACTGTAAAGCTGATGTCTTTGGTTACGCCGTTGCCGATGGACTGGATGATCAGATCCACGCTGATCCCTTTATTTGAAAGCATTTCAAACACCTGGAAGGCCTTTCCTGGTGTGTCCTCCACGCCGCAAAGCGCAATCCGCGCGCAGTCGTTATCCCGTGTTACTCCCCTAACAAGCATTTTTTCCACTTGATTGACCTCCTTGACATATGTTCCTTCAACTTTATTCAGACTGGACTTAACAGCCAGCTTAACATGATATTTTTTTGCCAGCTCCACAGACCGGTTATGCAGGACATTAGCGCCTAAAGACGCCAGCTCCAGCATTTCGTCATAGGAAATATCGTCTAACTTAAAGGCATTGGGCACGATCCGGGGATCCGCTGTATACACGCCGTCTACGTCTGTGTAGATTTCGCACACATCCGCCCCCAGCGTTGCCGCTAACGCCACCGCGGAAGTATCTGATCCGCCCCGGCCCAAGGTGGTAATATCCTCATATTGATTGATCCCCTGGAAACCGGCCACGATAACGATCCGTTTTTTATCCAGCTCGCTCCGGATCCGTTCAGAGTTGATATGCTTAATCCGCGCGTTGGAATACCGGCTGTCCGTATGTATCCCCACCTGCCAGCCAGTCAGGGAAACTACCGGCCGGCCGATTTTCTCAATCGCCATAGCCAGCAGCGATATCGAGATCTGCTCACCGGTAGAAAGCAGCATATCCATTTCCCGTTTCGACGCATTTGGATTGATTTCCTTTGCCTTTTCTATCAAATCATCTGTTGTGTCCCCCTGGGCGGAAACCGCGACAACCAGATCGTTGCCGGCGTCATACGCTTCCACAATCCGGTTCGCCACATTCATCACCCGCTCGGCGTCCCGGACGGATGAGCCGCCGTATTTCTGCACAATCAAACCCATTCAAAAAACCTCCTCATTTATTCTGCCCAGACACCTTTAAAACGGCGCCTACATTATCTATTGAAAGAATCCTGCATTTCCAAGGCTCAGAAAAGCCTCCCAAAAACCGATTCATTTCAGCTGAAAACCAAACCGCGTCCTGTTCGCGGAGTATCGACAGTATGGTCGGCCCGGAGCCGCTGAGATATGTGCCCTTTGCGCCCAGCGCATAGCTTTGATCAAAAATTTTATCCATACCGTCAATGTAATTTTTTCTGTACTGCTGATGCAGCCGATCCCGCACTCCGACAGCAATTGCGTCTATATTTCCGGCAGCCAGAGCGGCTACCAAAGCAGCCGCATGGGAAATGTTGAACACAGCGTCCCGAAATGGGACTGTTTCCGGCAACGCCCCTCTGGATTTTTTTGTGGCTACAAAAAAATCTGGAATCATAACGGCAAATTTCAGCCGTTGTTCAAGCTTAAAGCTTTGGCAAGCTGTCACACCGTTTTCCATAGCGGAAACGCAGAAGCCGCCGAAAAGCGCCGGAGCCACATTGTCCGGATGTCCCTCCATTTCCGCCGCGAAATTTAGAATTTCCCGGTAGGTAAACGGCCGGCCGGCCAAAACATTTGCCGCCAGCATGCCGCCGATAATACAGGCGCTGCTGCTGCCCAGGCCCCGGGTCATAGGGATCTGGCTCTTTTGCTCGATCCGCAGTCCGCCGGGCCGATAGCCAGCCGCCTGAAATAGCCGATGCATCGCTTTATAAATCAGGTTATCTTCCCCAGAAGACACATATCCCCCCGGATGATGGGTAACAATTTGCAGGTCTTTTTCTGTTTCCCAAACACGGATGACATTGTATAAGCACAGGGCGATTCCCAGCGTGTCAAACCCAGCTCCCATATTCGCGCTTGTGGCTGGAACCCTTACCTCAATCATAGTTTTCCAGCACCCTGATTTTCGCAAGGACCCCAAGCGCATCTAATTTTTCCAGTAAAACGCCTTCCGGTTCGCAGGGTGTAATAAAGCCAGTTTCACCTGCAATTCCCGCGTCAATCCACTCTACATCGCCAAAAGCTTCCATGATCCTGTCCCTCGGCGCCGCGGTCCGCACCAGAAAAGCCGTTGGCTTTTCATCAGCCGGTACCATACCGTCATCGGGAAGCCGCTTCCATACCATCATATTATGTTTTGTCTTGTGCAAATGCTTCACACAGTCAATAATATCCGCCACTACAGCGCTGGCCGTCGGCAGCTTGCCGGCGCCTGGTCCGTAAAACATCGCCTCTCCCAGGGCGTCGCCGGTAATAGAAACTGCGTTAAACACATCGTTTACGCCAGAGATCAGCATATCCCGGCTGACCACCATGGGGCTGACCCGGGCAAATATCCTGCCTGCCGCGTCGATATCCGCATAGCCCATCAGCTTGATTACCGAATGGTACCGGTCCGCATACTGTACGTCTTCTAATGTAATATCGCAAATGCCTTCTGTTGGGATATTGTTGTAGTCAACAAACCGTCCCCAGGCCAAAGAAGCCAAAATCGCGATTTTCCGGCATGCGTCATGACCCTCAACATCCGCTGCCGGATTCCGCTCTGCATAGCCTTTTTCCTGGGCGTCCCTCAGCGCCTGAGAAAAATCCTTTCCCTTATGGATCATCTCACTTAAAATATAGTTCGTCGTACCGTTGAGGATCCCCACAATCCGGGTGATATGGTTTGCCAGCAGGCAGGTGGACATAGGCCGGATGATTGGGATGCCGCCGCCGACACTGGCTTCAAACAAATAGTTTACGCTGTTAGCACGGGCAAGCTCCAAAAGCTCCGGCCCATAGGTCGCCACTAATTCCTTGTTGGAGGTTACCACATTTTTCCCGCTTTCTAAAAGCGCTTTTGTAAATTCATAGGCCGGATGCAGACCGCCCATGACCTCCGCCACGACGCCAATCTCCGGATCGCCGAGAATATCCGCAAAGTCTTTTGTCAGCAGGGCCTCCGCTTCATGGCCTGGAAAATCCCGAATATCCAAAATGTATTTTACCGCCATGTCTTCCCCGGCTTTTTTCGCGAAATCCTTTCCCTGGATAATTTCATAAACACCGCTGCCTACCGTGCCAAATCCTAACACAGCAATTTTAACCATTGATTTTTCATCCTTTCTGCCTGCCATCAGTTCATTGCTAGAATATCCGCCTTGTTAACGCCGTCAATTTTGAATAGGTCCGCTAAAAGGGCTTGGATATCTGATGCCATATTATTGATCCGAAGGGTAATGTTTACCGTGGCGATCCCGTTGATCGGTACGCTTTGATTGATCGTCATAACACTCGCGCCCCAACTGGCAATCACGATCAGCATATCCGATAAAATTCCGGCCACATCATCTAATGTGAAGGACAGGGTGACTAGATTTTCATTTTTGATTTCATTATATGCGAAAACATAATTTTTATATTTATAAAAAGCGCTCCGGCTGAGCTTCGCCTGAGCCAAGGCCTCGTTGGTGGTTTTGCATTTGCCGGCGCTCAGCCGGTTTTTGGCGTCTACAACCTTGACAAAAACCTCCGGCGCAACCTGCGCGTTAACCAAAATGTAGGAAGAATTCATCCGCTCTACCCCCTCTGCTGTCCGTCATACGCGTACAATTGTACGCTCATTTTAGTATGTTATCATATTTAGGGATAAATGTCAATATCTCAATTACCAAAACTGCTCCCTTTTTTGCCTTTGCTTTTGGCTATCTTTTTTTGCCAGAAGGCATACGCATAAAAGTGCCCGTTTCCGGGCTGTTTTATGCGCTTCTATTCAGTCCTATGCCGCCATCTAGATACGCAACGGCAAAAACATATAGTTTTGATACGCCGGCATCACACTATTGATTTTCTCCGCAAAGGTTTTGGGCAGTTTTCCCCCTTCACACAGTGCGGCAGCATTAAATTCTACCTCTGTAAATCGTTGATTCGCAGTCAGGACATCCTTCACTAATTGCTGGTTATGATTTTTCGCAAACAACGCCCCATAACACAGCCGTGCCACGTCGCTCCGGGAAAGGCTCCCGCCCCAGACCAAAAACAAAGCCGCCGCTGAAATACCAAGCCATTTTTCATCCATCCTTCCTCCTTTTCCCAATATTCCTTATCAGATTAGACGAATATTTTGGACAAATGCACCCGTATTCTCCAGAAAACTTGCATTTCTTTCTAACAAATGCTACAATAATCATATCAAGCAGAAGGGGAGATTCGGTGAAATATATTGGTTTAGATATGCCAAAGACCTTTGAGATCAAAACATTAATGTCTTTTCATTCTTCAAAATATATGCAGAATTATCGGTATAAAGGCGAATACCATAACTTCTGGGAACTGGTTTATGTCAAATCCGGCAGCTTAGGTATTACTGCCGATGCAGAGGTATTTGAGATTACGGATAATACTATTGTGTTCCATCAGCCAAACGAATTCCATACACTTTGGTCCAGCGGCGGCACCAGTCCAGAGGTGGTGATCATTTCCTTTGTTTGCGACGACCCGATTATGGATTTTTTCCGCCGAAAGGTAATGCTATTAAACGCGTGTGAACGCAATATCCTGTATGCTTTAGACGGCGTCTTGAACAATGTGGTTAGGAAGAATCGGGTTGTCAATGACAACTCTAAAATTGTTTTGCAGGACAACATCACAGAATTTGACCTGCACATGGTGAAAAATTATCTAGAGCTGTTGCTTCTGGACATTTATACCAACGGCCGGCCGGCCATGCATACGCCGTGTCGCCACGACAGCCACGAAGAAATCTATTCCAGCATTGTGGAATACATGCGGCATAATGTTTGTGAGCGTATCAGCACGGAGGAGCTTTGCCGGGTGTTTGGCGTTAGCCGGACCACATTAAAGATGATTTTTTCCAAATATACGCAAAACGGGGTGATGAAGCATTTTCTGCTGATGAAAATCCATCAGTCCAAGTCGCTTTTAGCCCAGGGCTTTTCCGTCCGGGAAGCGGCGGAAAAGCTATCCTTTTCTTCGCAAAATTATTTTTGCAGCGCCTTTAAGCGGGAAACAGGCATTACGCCGCTGGAATATAAAAAGCGGTGTTCTGATTTGCATAAACCGACAAAAAACAACATACAATAACTGCGGAAATGGAGGCGAGAAAAATGTCGGAAAAGACCACTATGCCGGCCGCAAAAGAACAGCCTAACCACCGTTCCGTTGAACCGCAGAATCAACAGCATAATGTCAAAAAGGAAGCCTTAGGACCAAATATAAGGAGAAAATAATATGGCGAAAAAAGGAATGCGTCGCTATCAACCCGGCGATATCCACGGCGGACGTGCGCCCAAGGATCATCATGTGAAAAATGAAATGGAGCCTGTCCCGGAAATTCAGGGAAAGGCCAAGACTACAAAAGCAAAATCAAATCCCCGATAAAGAGAAACAAAACGTTTCTCTTTTATTTTACATACCGTATAATGTCATCCATGGTCGTATCAAATAAATCAGCTAAATCGCTAATCATCGACATGGTCGGTATCGTTCTGTTACACTCATAGCTGGACAGTGTGTTGACAGAAATATGCAGCGAATCCGCCAGCTCCTGTTGCGTCATATGATGCTCTTTACGGCATTGTTTGATTCGCTGGCCTACATCAGGAAACATTTTCAATAATCCTCCCGTTCAATTTATGTTAAAAACTCCCTGAATTTCAGGGAGTTCTATGTAAATTCGGTTATTTCCCATGCTTTAAAAGCTCTTCCGGCGCTACAGACAAGGCACCGGACAGCCGTTCTAAAATTTCTAAGGTCGTGTTCCCAGTTCCATGCTCAATATTCCGCAAATGTGAAATACTGATCTCGGACCGGTACGCCAGCTCCTGCTGGGTTAACCTTTGATTTTTTCGATATTTAACAATGTTGTTTCCAACGGTTAATTTTAAATCCATATGCAATCCCTCTTTAACTATAATAACGAAAAATGCCCTTGAAAGTAACACCGTTATAAAGGCGTCACTATTCTGGTGTTTTTTGGTTTGTACATCATTTTTTGGAAATTCTATACTCTATATTATAAATTCTTCTCTTCCGTTCGTCAACAAAAAATATTAAATATTTCCTGAAAATATATTGACAAAATGTGTATGTATATGCTATAATGAATTTCGTTGTGTGAGTAGATTTCACTTCGGGATGTGGCTCAGTTTGGTAGAGCACTACGTTCGGGACGTAGGGGCCGCAGGTTCAAATCCTGTCATCCCGACCATGTTTACGGGGTGTAGCGCAGGTGGTAGCGCACTTGACTGGGGGTCAAGGGGCCGCAGGTTCAAGTCCTGTCACTCCGACCAAATAAGAACCGTAATTTTGATACAAAATTGCGGTTCTGTTTTTTTGCCCGAAAACCCTGTAATAAAGGGATTTTTTAAAACAGAAAAGTTTCCGAGTAACAATAGTTAAGTAAAAATAAAAGCATTTTTACCCACCACGCTCTTTTTAGTGTTCACGATGAAACTTTTCCTCAAAAAATAATGCACCGCTTTTGCCTGTGTTTTAGGTCAAAAGCGGTGCATTTTATTATGTCCTATTTTTGTTTATTAAGAGAATTGAACCTTTTGCAAATCATCTTACAGAATTTTTCTCAGTTTTCTAAAACCTTGCTTATGGGAGGCATAAGGGGTGACATATTGTTAATACTATCCCACATAAACAGTTTTATAAAATCACTTGTTTCATAGCCATATGTGTCAAAAGTAAAGTTTACAGAACTTGTGTCATATTTTGGAGTTGTTACTACACTGGTTTTTAATGCTTTTAATCTTCCGTCAGCACCATAAACCGCCAGCAATGATTCCGCGGTTAAATCGATATCGGTATTATTTTCGACAAACGCATTTACTTTAAGCGTGTTTCCCTCTATATTATACATAACAATATCATGCATATAATCCTTAGCGGTTTCCGAGTAGTTATTGATAAAATACATATCATCGTTGGCGGAAGTAATTTCCTCATTCTCACATTCAACTGTAACATACCATTGGATATTGCTGCTTTCCGCGATATTATAATCAAATGTGATATCTGCCGTTTCTCCCGGAGTTAAATTTTCTATGGTTTGTGTTTCCAAAACATCTCCGTCAGCCTTATCTTTCCTCAAATAAGCGGTAACCTTGCCCGTATCGCTAAATCCGGAATTGGCAACAACAGCAACTGCTTGAGATACGGGAAGTTTTTCGTAATTCTCTATTTTTACGATTTCAACATCCGAATTTCCTACGGTAATATTTTTGATATTATTATCAGTATTAAATTCCTCATCTGCAATATCTGCACCGACCTCTATCGTATGCTTGCTTAAATTTTCAGGTCGGTTATATTCTATTACCACTTCAGCTGACGCACCGGCTTTTAATCCTTCGTTTATTGTTTTTTGAGAATTAACGGCGCCGTTATCGGTTATTGTAACGGTATAGGAATCCACATTTAATTCGCCTGCATTTTTGACGGTGGCATATACTGTCATTGTGTCTTCGTCAATAACAGCTTCTGTCAGCTCCAAATCATAAGAAGGCGTTACTTCAAGCGTATACAAATCACTTCGGGTTATTTCTCCGTTTTCCCAAATACTGTTATTGTATGCCACATACATATTCCCGTTTTCGGTAAATACCCCGGTCGGATATTTAGCTTGATTTCCTGTGTTTGAAATCGTAATCTCATCACTCCACCCGCCGTTTTTATACAGCACGCAAACAACCTCGGTAGAATTTTCTCCCGCCTTTGTCCACCAAACGGCAATATCGCCGTTATCGTTTGAATCGACTGCAAAACTATCATTTAATCCCGGTTTAGGCTCGTCAAAAACTGTCTTTTTGGACAAATCACTCATATTGCAATATTCTATTTTTCCGCCCGAATAGTAGTATAACACTCCGTTTTTGAATATGGGATTGCTGTCTGTTATATCATTATCGGTAAGGTTAAATTCAGAGCCGTTTTTTATAATCCATATATCCCTGTCGTCGATTGTCCGGAAGTCGTTATCCTCGTCGAATGAATATGCTATGTATAAATCCGAGTCGTAATTTTCTGCCGCCAAATTCACGACAGCGTTAAGATTTTCCTTGATTGCCTCAGGTCCTCCGGCTATTCCGTCCTTTATTGTCGCCTTCATAACAGAATTTGAGCCGGTTAATCCCAAAATATCATTTTGAGTATTTGCAGTCCATACAACGACGGTTTCCGAATCGGAAGAAGCTACAACCGGCTGAGTATCGACAGTATCATTGTCGGTCAATGTTACAGGTTCATCAAAACCGCTGCCGTTCCATTTTGCAACGCATATTTCCCCGAGACTTGCGATTTCGGCAAGGGTCATGCTGTCGTTAAGAGGGCTTTTTGAATTTTGCCACACCAAATATCCGTCCTTAAAATTCGGATAGAAATCAGCCGTATCATCATCAAAGACGGGAGCGGGAGCAGACCACAAACCGGTTTCATCATCATATACCGAATATACAACCATACTCCTGTTCGCAGCTTCGCGGTCGGTATCATCCCATAACATGACCATTACTTTTTTCCCGTCTGTATTGCACATCATCGGCGCGGATTCGGTATATACATTTTCGGCAAGCAGCTGTGTATCCCTGTTGGTGTACTCTGCACTCATAAGGCTGATTGCAGGCATATCCCCGTACCACTCTGTTTGTGAAGCCGTATATGCGCGGCTTTCGTTTTCATATACTTCATTTATATCTATTTCAGAATACAAATCTTGTTCTTCAACCGATGCAAGGGTAACCGCGCTGTCGGGAATTAAGCCGTTTGCATTTCCCGTTTCATAAATAAGAAAGTCTCCGCTCAAAAAATCGCTTTTTGCGACTTCTTTACAGAATATTTTTACATTAATATTTGCAGTGCCTTCTCCCCAAGCCTTTAAATAATCTTCATGCAGGGCGGTCTTGAGATTTAACGAGCCCTCCCCGCCGACTCCTACCGTCGCAACCTTAGCAACGCCAACGCCTGCGCCTAATTCTGCCGTTATTTTTGCCGTCAGATACGCTTCAAATTCCGGAGTGAAGGATTGGGGATCGATATTTATCATATTTCCCTCAAAGCCCGCGCCGATTCCTGCGCCGATTTCATAATATACGGGGACAACCCATATAAACAGCTGTCCTTGATAGGTATAGGAAATTTCTGCCTCAAGGCATAATTGCCCCTCAATAAATGTCGGCTTGCCGTCAATAATCTTCATTTCGGCATATCCTGCAACATCGCCTTCAAAATTCGGCTTACCCGTACCGCCGCCGAGCACCCTTCCGCCAAACAGGTTCATTTTATACGCATTAGACATTTTAAAATCATTGCGAAGCTGTTTTAATGTTCTGCCCTGTTTCGAGGCCGCTTTCTTGAAAGCTTTTTTATATTCCTTAAAATCAAAGTCCGCAAAATATTTATCTTCTTCACCGTCAGACTTGGCAATGGAGGTGCCGAAAACCACATTGATTTTA
The DNA here is from genome assembly GCA_965151315.1 of uncultured Clostridia bacterium. GTDB lineage: Bacteria > Bacillota > Clostridia > UBA1381 > UBA1381 > Avimonoglobus. The sequence continues at coordinate 5,591 of CBCTZG010000007.1, read as the reverse complement.
TTGTTGTCTTCCCTGTCATACTCAACGGAAATAGGAATAAAATCAAAATCCCATTTAATTTGGGCACCGCCGAAGCAAGGTACCTTGTCAGGAATAGTAAAACCTGTTTCATTGCCCAATTTAAAATTCAGTCCCGAAACGCCGCTGTCCGGGGATAATTCACCGCTCGCCGTATCGTCAACAATTCTAAGCCTTGTCCTTTCGGAAAATGTCTCTCCCGTTTCCTCATTTACAATCAATATGTATATATCTTTATCTGCATCAAACACATCTGTCGGTATAAAGCTTTTTGATACGTTATTTTCAAGTATCACTGCATTTTCTGCATTTTGCGTCAGATATATTTTTTCTTTCCCGGTTCCGTCTTTGTAGTCTACTTTAACAGACACTTCAGCTTTGCTTTCCTTGTCTATATTGATGGGCTGTGCCAATAAATCATATGTGGTTCCGCTATATGTGATTTGCGCAAAGCAATTTATTGCGTTAGTATCGGGCGGTATACTGTTAAAATGTATATTTGCGCTTGTTAAATCATAATTACCATACCTAATATCTATATTTAACCACTCTGTTTCGCTTTCACTGTAATACACATCTGTTAAGTTGTCACACTCAGAAAATGCATTATTCCATATTAATGATATACTACCGGACATCGCTACGTTTGTTAGATTTTTACAATACTCAAATGCACCATAACCAATATATGTTGTATTTCTACCTATTTTTACAGTCTGTAAACTACTGCAAGAAGAAAAAGCCCTACCTACTTCTGTCACACTGTCCGGTATTTCATATGAAGTAGATATTTTACCTATAGCGTATTGTATTAATTTTGTTTTATTTTTATTAAATAAATTTCCATCAATATCACAATAATATAAATTCTTCTCATCTACATTTATAGTTTGCAAACTGCGACAATTATAAAATGCAAGCCCACCAAGACTTGTTACACTATTTGGTATCGTTATTTTTTCTAAACTGCTACAATCTGAAAATGCACTAGCTCCTATTGTTGTTACGCTGTTTGGTATTGTTATGCTTGTTAAGCTGCCGCATTTTTCAAACGCATAATTTCCTATTGTTATTACGCTGTCTGGTATTGTTATGCTTGTTAAGCTGCCACATTTTTCAAACGCATAATTTCCTATTGTTATTACGCTGTCTGGTATCGTTATGCTGGTTAAGCGATCACAAACAGAAAACGCAGAATCTCCTATTATTGTTACACTGTTTCCTATTATTACGCTTTGCAAACTTTTACAATAAGAAAATACCTCATTTCCAATTTTTATCACACTGTTTGGTATTGTTATACGTTGTAAGCTGTCGCAAAACTTAAATGCCCCATTTTCAATGCTTGTTACACTGTTTGGTATTGCTATGCTTTGTAAACTTGCACAATTATAAAATGCCCTATCTCCTATTCTTATTACGCTGTTTGGTATCGTTACGCTTATTAAACTTGAACAATTATAAAACGCATAATCTCCTATTGTTGTTACACCGTTTTTTATATCAACTGTTCTGATAAACTCCCTTTTCAAATACCATGGCGCGCATTTATAGTCGTAATCATTCATTTCACCCATACCTCTTATTGTAAGCGTACCGTTATCATCAAGAGTCCAGGTAAGATTATCACCGCAGGTGCCACTTGTTGCCGCAATTGCCGTAATCGGCAGGGCGGTCATTAAAGTAGCTAAGACACTGATTACAAGCAGTAAGCTTAAAAATCTTTTTTTCATAATAAAAACCCCTCCAAAAATCAAAAAAGTGTGTGGTTTTGATAAACCGCACACTCGAGAACACACGGCTTTGACTGTATAAATGCACATAGAAATTCAACATCAGAATATCTTAATCAAAGCCATCTTTTCCAACCGTAAATCTGAAGCTGAAAATATAATATATTGCTTACATTATATCATAATTTTTCCAAGCTTGCAATAGATTATATACAATATGTTTTAATTTGATTTTTTAATAGCATTTATCTTAACACTTACGCCGTTTTTAAAGAAAACCGTACACATTTTATCATGTGTCACTTCCATTTTTTCAACCAGTGTTATCCACAAATCTTCGTCCCACTCTTCAATGAGTTGTGATTTGCTCTTCAAGGTTTCAAAAAACAGTCTGAGTTCCCGTTCTTTATTTAACTTATCTTCTTTTTCGGCAGTTGCCTCGCTTAATCGTTTTTCCGCTTTTTCGTATCGTCTGACAAGACTGTTATACTTTTTTGCATATTCGTCTTGTGCCTGTTTTTGACGTGCATTTTTGTTTACGCAAAGGCTTACAAGTTCGGATACGACTTTAAGTTCGGCGGTTAATGCATCAATTTCTTCATTCAATTCAGTAAAGTCGCAAACGGTGTCTATCATTATTTTACAATCCTCAAGCACGGTTGATTTATCCGCCATAGCTATGTTATAAGCATCTATAAACGCATTTTTAATATCTTCGGCGGTCAGATTCGGTGTTTTACATTTTTCTATGTTCTTAAACTTATTGTTGCACCGATAAATAAAGCGTTTATATTTATCTTTGGAATGCCACAATTTTGATCCGTAAAATCCACCGCAATCGGCACATATAATTTTTGAGGAAAATATATCGTTCCCGCTGTACGCTCTTCCGAGTTTCTTTCGCCTTGCCATTTCAGCCTGAACAATATCAAATTCATTTTTAGAAATAATCGGCGGATGGCTGTCTTCCACATAGTACTGCGGAACCTCACCTTCGTTTACCTTCATCTTCTTTGTCAGAAAATCTACGGTAAATCTTTTCTGAAGCAGCGCATCTCCTTTGTATCTCTCATTTGTGAGGATGCTACGAACCGTAGACGCACTCCATTTTTCCTTACCTGAAACGGTTAATATACCAAGCATCTCAAGTTCTCTGCAAATCCCGCATGGAGTTTTTCCTTCCATAAACAGTCTGTAAATAAGCCTTACGGTCTGTGCCTCTTTTTCATTTATTACAGGCTTTCCGTCTGCACCTTTTTCATATCCGAGAAACCTTGTATAGTTCATTTGCACCTTGCCGTCAGAGAATCTTTTTCTTTGCCCCCATGTTACGTTTTCGGAAAGTGACCTGCTTTCTTCCTGTGCAAGGCTTGACATAATGGTTATAAGGAGTTCTCCTTTTGAATCAAAGGTATAAATATTTTCCTTTTCAAAAAACACTTCGGTGCCGTTTTCTTTCAGCTTGCGTACCGTTACAAGGCTGTCTACTGTGTTTCGCGCAAATCTGCTGACGGACTTGGTAACGATAAGGTCTATTTTACCGTCCAGTGCATCCTGTATCATTTCGTTAAAGCCTGTTCTGTTTTTTGTATTGGTACCGGATATTCCCTCGTCCGTATAAACTTTAACAAACTGCCAATCTTCACGGCGTTCTATAAACTTTGTGTAATAATCTATTTGCGCCTCGTAACTTGTGAACTGCTCATCACTGTCGGTGGAAACTCTCGCATATGCCGCAACTTTTCTTTTGGTAACCGAGGCGGTCGGAATGGATGTGAATTTATTTTTTGTTGCGGGAATTACCGTTATTGATTTTTTCATTCCGCATTCCTCCTTTCGAGTGCTTTAAGCCGTGCTTGCTCTTTCATCTCGGGTGTCCAGCTTTCTTTGCGTGAGCGGTCTTTCCATGATCGTTCGACAGTTTGTCCGTCTTTAAATACAAACATGAGGCTGTTATTTTTCGGAATAACTATTTTTTCTATTTTCTCCTCAAAAATATCCTCATCAAAATGGGGAGTCCCGAGCACATCGGCAACTGTTGCACACAGTGTTTCATCGGGAATTTGCTTGGCGGGACATTCTTTTTTTCCGTATTTATTAAAAGTAGAGCATATCCAAACAACCCTTGTTGCCGTTACCTTTCTTCTGAAATTTTTTCCGCAGTTACCGCATACTATTTTTCCTGTAAAAGCATACTTTTGTTTTCCAAACGATTTGTAATGCTTTTCTCTTCGTTGTTCAAATTCAAGCTGTACAGCCTTATACATTTCTCTTGAAATAATCGGCTCATGGTCGTTTTTAACATAGTATTGCGGTTTCTCACCTTGATTTTGCTTTCTTTTCTTCGTCAAATGGTCTGTGCCGAATGTTTTCTGTAACAATAAATCGCCAATGTATCTCTCGTTGGAGAGTATATATCGTACCCTTTTTTCTGTCCATTTTTCTGATAAATTTACCTTAATACCTTGTTTATTCAGTTCTCTTGCTATTTTATGAATACCATATCCGTCAAGAAACAGTGCGTAAATTTGTTTTACGATTTCGGCTTCATCCGGTACGATTTCAAGTCCGCCGTACGAAGTTCTTTTATATCCGTAAATATTTTGAACCGACAACGGAAGGATACCCTGCTTAAAATCATTTTGAATTCGCCACTTGACATTTTCACTTACCGAAAGGCTTTCTTCCTGTGCGTACGATGCCAGAATCGTAAGCATCAGTTCGCCATCCGAGCTTAATGTGTTGATGTTTTGTTCTTCAAAATATACGGCTATGCCTAAGCTTTTCAGTTCCCGAACGGTTTTAAGCAAGGTAACTGTGTTTCTTGCAAACCTTGAAATTGACTTTGTTATCACCATGTCGATTTTGCCGTCTTTACAGTCTGTAAGCATTCTTTGAAACTCTATGCGAGTATCCTTAGTTCCGGTGATAGCCTCATCGGCATATACACCCGCATATTCCCAATCGCCGTGAGATTGTATGTATTCGCTGTAATAGCTCACCTGTGACGAAAGCGAATGAAGCATCGCATCTTTACCGCTTGATACACGGGCATAGGCGGCAACATTTTTCTTCCTACCAAGGGTCGGAACAGCTTTTATTTCTGTTATTTTCATTGCTAATATGCACCTCCTCGGATGTTATATTACCGCCTATTTCGGCATTTATCAACGTATTTCCTACAAATATACTGCACGAACTTAAACCGTATTTTTCGGTTAATATTGTATTAATTTTAGAGTAATCGTCTGCGGATATGAACCCCATTTCTAACAGCATTGACGCCTGTTTTATTGATGCCTTATACTTCATTAACGCAGTATAAAATTCCTTGTTATTCATGACGGTTTCTCCTTCTGTAGCACTGCTCGGAGCAATATTTCCTTTCAGCACTCGGATAGGCGAGAAACCTTTTACTGCAGTTTTTGCACACAACTTCTGTTTTACAAGTTCTTTTATGCTCATTGGCATGACTTTTCCACCAGACAAGCTTACAAGCATCGGAGCAAAAAATACGCGGTTTTGTCTTATTTGCTTTTACAAAAGGCTTACCGCAGTTTTTGCAAATTCCCACATCTTTCAACAGTTTTTCGGTATTTAAATTATTTCTGTAACAGTATGACTTTATTGTGTTTACCGAAGAAAACCCCAACACTCCTGCTATTTCGGCGTAACTGCAAAGCCTACGTCTCATATTTTGTATTATTGTTTTTTGTTCGGGTGTCATAATAAAACCTCCTTCGATATACGGAGAAAAGAGGTTTGTTTCGGACCCCCTTATGCAAAAAAATAAATATCCCCCCGTATAACGGGGGGTATTTCATTTTCGGGCATAGCCCT
>CBCTZG010000006.1:0-59611 GCA_965151315.1 uncultured Clostridia bacterium | reverse complement strand
AAAAATTTTTCTTGCTTTTTTTCAAAAAACTCTTGACTTTCTTAGCTGGCCTATTACATATGATCGTGGAACGTCCTGGCAATGACCTCCAGCTGCTTATCCCGGGTCAGCCGGGTAAAATGCACGGCGTAGCCGGATACCCGGATGGTCAGGTTGGGATACAGCTCCGGATGCTCATAGGCGTCCAGCAGCTGGTCCCGGTTATATACGTTTACATTCAGATGATGGGCTTTCTGGCTGAAATAGCCGTCCAGCACACTGACCAGGTTATCCTGCCGCTCCGCCATAGTGGCGCCTACCGCCGCCGGCGTAATCGTGAAGGTATTGGAAATCCCGTCCTGGCAGCAGGCATACGGAAGCTTCGCTACGGAATTCAAGGACGCCAGCGCCCCGGAACGGTCCCGGCCGTGCATGGGATTTGCCCCTGGCGCGAAAGCCTCGCCCTTGACCCGCATATCCGGCGTGGCGCCGGTATTTTTTCCATATACCACGTTGGAGGTAATGGTCAGCACGGACAGGGTATGCTCCGCGTTCCGGTATGCCGGCGTTTTCCGCAGCTCAGACAGGAAATATTCGCACATCTCCACCGCTATGGCGTCTACCCGGTCGTCATCGTTCCCATACTTAGGAAAATCTCCCCGGACGTCAAAATCTACCGCGATTCCCCGTTCATCCCGGATGGGCGTCACTTTGGCATACTTAATCGCGCTCAGAGAATCAACCACCACAGACAGGCCGGCAATCCCAAAAGCCATGACCCGGCGCATGCTGGAATCAATCAGCGCCATCTGGATTTTTTCATAGGCATATTTGTCGTGCATATAATGGATCACGTTCATGGTGTTCACATACAGCTTGGCCAGCCAGGCCGCATATACCTTAAACCGTTCCATGACTGTATCGTAATCCAAAACGCCGTCTAAATTTTCGCCCGCAGGCCCAATCTGGGCGCCCTCAATCTCGTCTCTGCCGCCGTTGATAGCCATTAAAAGGATCTTGGGCAGGTTTGCCCGGGCGCCGAAAAACTGCATCTGCTTGCCGATTTTGGTCACAGATACGCAGCAGGCGATGCCGTAATCGTCGCCGTAGTCCGGCCGCATAATATCGTCGTTTTCATATTGGATAGAATCGGTATCAATAGACACCTTGGCGCAGTACCGCTTGAACGCTTCCGGCAGCCGCTCCGACCAAAGGATGGTCAGATTGGGTTCCGGGGCGGGATTTAAGGTATACAGCGTGTGCAGCACCCGGAAGGAATTCTTCGTCACCAATGTCCGGCCGTCCTCGCCCATGCCGCCGATGGATTCCGTCACCCAGTTGGGATCCCCGGCAAACAGCTCGTTATATTCCGGCGTCCGCAGCTGGCGGCTCATGCGGAGCTTCAGGATAAAATCATCCATGATTTCCTGGGCCCCTTCCTCGGTTAAGGTACCTTCCGCCAGATCCCGTTCGAAATAAATATCTAAAAATGTACTGGTACGGCCTAAGGACATGGCCGCGCCGTTCTGCTCCTTAATGGCCGCCAAATACGCGAAATACGTCCACTGCACAGCCTCCCGGGCATTCTGCGCCGGCCCGGCAATATCAATCCCATAGCTTTGGGCCATTGCCTTCAGATCCTGCAGCGCCTTAATTTGATCCGCGATCTCTTCCCGCTTGCGGATCACCCCCTCGGACATATCCAGTTGATCCAGGCCGGCTAAATCCGCTTTTTTCCAGTCCAGCAGCCGGTCAACGCCATACAGGGCCACCCGGCGGTAATCGCCGATAATCCGGCCCCGGCCGTAGGCGTCCGGCAGCCCCGTCAGGATGTGAGCATGGCGAACCTTCCGCATTTCCGGCGTATAAGCCTTAAATACCCCGTCGTTATGGGTGGTATGGTTTTTAAACTGGTTTAAGATTTTCTCCGAAACGGCGTAGCCGTACTCCCGGCAGGCCTGCTGGGCCATCCGGATTCCCCCGAAGGGATTCACGTTCCGGCGCAGCGGCGCGTCTGTCTGGAGCCCTACGATAATTTCCTGGTCCTTATCCAGGTATCCCGGCCCATAAGCCGTAATGGTAGACACGGTTTCCGTATCAATATCGTACACGCCGCCCCGGTCCATTTCTTCCTTCCGCAAGGCGTTGTATTTGCCATTCAACGCCTTTGTCCGGGCAGTCGCTCCGGCCAAGAAGGACTCGTCGCCTGTATACGGGGTATAATTATTTTGTATAAAGTCACGGACGTTGATCTCCCGGCGCCAGGTCTCACCGCGAAATCCCCGGTATGCGTTTTCCATTTGGTTGCCTCCCTTGTATACATTCGTTCTAAAAACACTATATATGGTGTGATTGAAGTATTTTCAATCTTGTATATAGTATACAACAAAAGTGTACATTTTGCAATAGTTAAAACCAACCAAAGATTTCCGTCCAATCCCCCAAAAAGCCCCAAACTTCTACAAAATATTTTCCAGCCGCAGCTTATAATTTTTAGGGATATATTGGAACAAAACGTCCAGCGTCCGGCTTTTCGCCAGGGCATCCGTCTTGGCCCTGCCCTCCACATAGCCCGCCAGTTCTGCTAAGCTGTTCTCAATCTTATCCAGGGTAGCATGGTCAATAATCATAGAAAGCGGAATTTTCTTTGTTTCCACATAATCCGTCAAGGCCTGCACCTGGCCGGCGGCGCCGGGATAATCTTCATTGTGCAGCATATTCATAATCTGGTTATTGTAATCCAGCATAGTTTCAGACAGGCTGTTCAGCTCCCGGTTGTAAAACATGCTGCCTATGAAAATCACCGCCGCGATCACCAGGGCTGTGATAAAGCTTTTCATTATTTTTTGTCCTCCTCGCCCTTCCGTTGGATCTGCAGGCCGCCGTTTTCATCGTAGCAGCCATAAAATACATCCCGGATCGCAAATACATGCAGCTTTTTCAGTTCCTTGAGCAGCCAGTCCTTGCTTTTGCCGCTGCGGGTCAATTCCGACTGGTTCAGCCGGCCGTCGGAAATCAGCATATATGGGAGGCTTTCCGGCTGCGCGCCTTTTACGCCCAAATCCCGCACCGTTACCGTCCGCGCCTGCTTTTTGGGAATAATGCTCAGGGTGCCGTTAGTTTCTAAGACCGCCACCTCCACATCCGAAATATTGGGGTATCCGCCGCTGCGGAGCTGCTCCTGGAGGTCGTTCATGTTAAACCGGATCCGCCGCATTTCCTTTTCATTCAAGTGCCCCTGATAAATAATAATGCTGGGCTGGCCGGTGAAAATCCGCCGGGCCACCCGGCTTTTTAAGCTTAAAAAGGACAAGAGCACCTCGGCCACCAAAAGCGTCAGCACGGGAATCGCACCGGCAAGCAGGGGGATATCAATGGCCTGCATAGGGACAGAAGCCAAATCGGAGATCATAATAGCTACCGCCAGCTCCGAGGGCTGCATTTCCCCAATCTGCCGCTTCCCCATGATCCGCATAGCGGTCACAACAATGGTATATAAAATCAGCGTCCGAAAAACTAAAACCAGCATATATATAGTCCTTCCTAATCTTGTTTTTAATACTATTTCCTTTTTTGCAAAATATCATACAAAACTATTTACTTTCACACATTGACGTGTTACAATAATAAAAGAGGTGACCCGCCATGAATCCAAAACTGATCAATGAAAATATGGACAATCTATTTGAAGCGATTCTAAATTTAAAAACAAAACAGGAATGCTATTGTTTTTTTGAAGATTTGTGTACGGTTTCGGAACTAAAATCCATGAGCCAGCGGCTGGAGGTAGCGCTCATGCTGGATCAAAAATGCGTATATACGGATATTGCGGCCAAGACTGGTGCGTCTACCGCCACAATCAGCCGGGTAAACCGCTGCTTAAACTACGGCAGCGACGGATATAAAACAGCCATCCGGCGGATGAAGGACGGGAAAGCCCATGAATAACTGCTATCGGGATTTTTCCTCCATTTATGACCGGCTGATGACCCGTGACATCCCCTACGCCCGCTGGGCCGACTATATTGAAAACCTATTTATTCTATATGGCATAGACCCGCAGCTGATCTGTGAACTGGCCTGCGGTACAGGCAACATGACCATCCCGCTGGCCCAGCGGGGCTATGAAATGATCGGGGTAGATCTGTCAGCGGAAATGCTGGCGGCGGCGCGGGAAAAGGCCGCCAGGGCCAATGCGGATATTCTGTTTTTAAACCAGGATATGACCCGTCTGGACCTGTATGGTACTGTGGACGCCGTGCTGTGCATGATTGATGGCTTCAACTATGTACTGCCTCCCGCCGCGCTTTTTTCCATGCTCCAGCGGATCAAAACCTGTTTTTTAAATCCCGGCGGCCTGGTGATTTTTGATGTCAGTACAGAATATAAGCTTTCCACCACTATCGGCGGAAACACCTTTATTTATGACACTGATGATATTTTCTATACCTGGGAAAACCGGTATTTCCCGAAAAAGCGGATCTCTGATATGACGCTTAACTTTTTTGTCCGGGAAAAATCCGGGGCCTACCGCCGCTTTACGGAGCGCCATGTCCAGCGGGCACACCGGCAGGCGGAGCTTGCGTGTATATTGACAAAGGCTGGCTTTTCCAATCTCCAGGTCTTTGAGGAGCTAACGTTTTCGCCGCCCAGGCCGGACAGCCAGCGGATCGTGTTTGCCGCCCAAGGCTAACCAGACAATTACAAATAAACACCCATGGAAACGCTCTTTTCGCATTTCCATGGGTGTTTTTTCAAAATACTAGTCTCGCCCTACACGCATCCGGCAGCAAAACCGCATCCCAGATCTACAACGATGCCCAGCTTTAGGGCCCAGATAATCCGCTAAAATATCGCAGGCCACAGCCAGAACCGGCGGACGATTGGCTTACATAGATCCGCAGAGCCGGAAAACCGGCTTGCGTTGATTTTATCCCGCATGGATTCCACTCTCAAACACCGCAGCAGGACCGCCGATCGTTTTTTTACCCAGGCCCCGCTTTAATCCTATGCAATGACCTGGGCGCCGGATATGGCAAAATACAAAATCACCAAAATACCCAAGGCAATGCGGTACCAGCCAAAGGGCTTAAAGTCATGCTTGCGGACAAAATCCATCAGGAAGCGGATCACCGCCACAGACACGATATACGCCACCGCCATCCCTACCAGCAGGAGCCCAATCTGGCCGCCATCAAAGGCAAAGCCGTATTTCACCATTTTCAAAAGGCTGGCGCCGAACATGATTGGAATGGCCAGAAAAAAGGAAAATTCCGCTGCCACTACCCGGGACGTACCTAAAATCACAGCGCCTAAAATTGTGGATCCAGACCGGGAGGTTCCTGGAATCAACGCCAAAATCTGAAACATGCCGATCAAAAAGGCAGTCTTGTATGTAATGGCCGGGATACTTTCGATTTTCGGCGCCCGGGACCGGTTCTCAATCAGGATAAATGCTACGCCGTAAAGAATCAAGGCCGCGGCCACGACTATAGGCCCGTACAGATAATCGTTGATGACATCCTCAAACAGCAGGCCAATGATCCCTGCCGGGATCTCCGCCACCAGAACCTTGAACCACATCGACCAGGTTTCCCGCTTTTCCGCCGCTGTTTTGCCGGGTGAAAACGGATTGAGCTTGCGGAAAAACAAGGTTACTACCGCTAGAATCGAGCCAAACTGGATTACCACCAAAAACAGGTTGATAAAATCCGTATCCTGATTCAAGTGCAGGAACTGATTGAACAGGATCATATGCCCGGTGCTGGACACCGGCAGCCACTCCGTGATCCCTTGCACAATTCCCAAAACCACGGCTTTGATCAATTCCAATAAATACATATAGAAACTCCCTTATTGATTTTTTTCCAAATAGGCGCAAACCACATCCACCGCGCCGTCTACGCCGATCTTGCCGGTGTCGATGCAAAGATTGTAATTCTCCATCCGGTTCCACTCGTTATTCGTGTAATAATTATAATAGGTGCGGCGCCTTTTTTCCGTTTTGACAATCTGATCCTTAGCCTTTTCCCGGCTCAGGCCGTAGAGCCGCATGATCCGCTGGATCCTGTCCTCCAGCGGCGCGTACACAAACAAGTTCACGCAGTTGAGATGCATATCCTGCAAAACATAATCCGCGCACCGGCCAACGATTATGCAGTTCCCATGCTTGGCCAGGTCCTTGATGATCTCCGCCTGGGCAAGAAACAGCTTGTCGTTGATCGGCATTTCATAAACGATCGGGGAATGAAAGCCCCGGATGTCGGCGCCGGTGACAATCGAATACAAAAGGCTCCGGGTGGCCCGTTCGTCCACCTCTTTTAAGATTTCCTGGCTCATATTGCTTTTCTTGGCCGCCATATCTACCAGGTTTTCATCATAAAAATCATAGCCCAGCCGCTTGGCCAGCTTTTCACCAAGCTCCCGGCCGCCGCTTCCATACTGTCTTCCAATGGTAATAATCATATCGGTCACCCCTTTCTAAAAATCAAAGCCGCCGTTTTCTGCTTTTATTATACACAAATTTGGCTTATTTTACAAGCCCTCCATACCGTTCCCGGTAAATTTTTGTATATTTTTCTACCCGCTTTACATATTCCCGGGTTTCCCCAAAGGGAATATTATCCAAGGTCTCGCCGTCAGCGCTGTGGGCTTCGTCGGCCAGCCATCGGTCTACGTTCCCCATACCGGCGTTATAGGCCGCCAGGGCCAGCTCCCTGTCCCCGTAATAATCCAGCAGATATCGGAGATAGTAGCAGCCCATTTGGATATTCCACGCCGGATCATCTAACAGCGCGGGCTCGAAATCCTTTAAGCCCATTTTCCCCGCGATCCATTCCGCCGTACTGTCTGTGATCTGCATCAGTCCCCGGGCCACGCCGGAATGGGCGTCGTGGATAAAATTGCTCTCCGCCTTGATCACACCGTAGACCAAATAGGGATCCAGATTATTCTGATCCGCGTATTTCTCTACCAGCTCCGTATACCGCAGGGGATACAGCATTTTATACATGCTGTCCTGTCCCCAGTTGATCAGCAGGAATACAGCGCCGGCAAAGATGATTAGCCCAAGTAGTTTTTTGATCGTTTTCAATGCCAGTTCCTCAACTCGTTCATAATTTTTTCCGCTTCCTTTTCCATTGTATCAACGCTCCCGTTATTATATACCACAAAATCCGCCTTTTCAATATAAAATTGATCCGGCTTCTGGGCGTCAATCCGCCGCAGTGCTTCCTCCATGGAAATCCCGTCCCGGGCGCAGATCCGCGCCGCCCGGACGTCCCGGTCTGCCAGCACGGCCAACAGCTTATGCCAGGTAATCGGGCTTTCCAAAAGCGCGGCAGCGTCAATGCAAAACACCGGAGCACGGCTGCTTTGAATCCGCTGCTCCAGCGCCGCGTTGATATAGCGGTGGGTAATGGTGTTTAACGCTGCCAGCGCCGCAGGATCTTGGAATACATGGTTGGCCAGCTTCCGCCGGTTCAGGGTACCGTCCGGCCAAAGAAATTCTGTCCCAAACCGCTCCGCGATCCGAGCAAGGGCCGGCTGGCCCGGCTCCACGATCTGCCGGGCAATGATGTCGCAGTCCGCCGCGTCTGCCCCCAGCCGCTGGAACGCGGCGGATACTGTTGTCTTGCCGCAGCCGGAGCCGCCGGTAATTCCCAGGATTACCATGCCTTTACCTCCTTTATTTCGCGTCATACCAGCTTTTCCCAATGGCCGTATCCGCCACCAGGGGCACCCGAAGCGCCACGGCATGCTCCATTTCCTCCCGCAGGAGTTCAGCCGCCTGCCGCGCCTCCTCTGCCGGCGCCTCGATAATCAGCTCGTCATGCACCTGCAAAATCAGCCTAGCCCGGAGCCCTTCTGCCGCCAGCCGCCGGTGGACCCGCACCATAGCCAGCTTGATAATATCCGCCGCCGTGCCCTGGATCGGCGTATTCAACGCCACCCGCTCCCCAAAAGCACGGACATTATGATTTGTGGACTTCAGCTCCGGTATATACCGGATCCGGTTCATCATGGTTTTCACATACCCGTCCCGCTGGGCCTGGGCCTTGATCCGCTCCATATACGCCCGTACGCCGTGGTATTTTTCCAGGTAGCTTTCAATATAGCCCCTGGCCTCCTTGACGCTGATCTTCAGATCCTGGGAGAGGCTGTATTCCCCGATCCCGTAAACGATCCCAAAATTCACCGCCTTGGCGCTGCTCCGCTGCTCCGGCGTAACCGCCTCCGGCGGGATCCCCAGCACCTGGGCGGCCGTAACCGTGTGAATGTCCGCGCCAGCCTGGAACGCCTGGATCATAGTTTCATCTTCGGCAATATGGGCCAGGACCCGCAGTTCAATCTGGGAATAGTCCGCGTCCACCAGAACCATATCTTCCCCATCGGCTACAAACATCTTCCGGAGCTCCCGGCCCAAAGCGGTCCGGGTGGGGATGTTCTGCATGTTTGGTTCCGTGGAGCTGATCCGTCCTGTTACCGTCACCGTCTGGTTGAATACGGAATGGATCCGCCCGGTATCCGGGTTAATCACCGCCGCCAGGCCGTCGCAGTAGGTACTTTTCAGTTTGGTCAGCTGCCGGTATTCCATCAGCAGGCCGATAATCGGATGCGCATTCTTCAGCTTTTCCAGCACCTCCGCGTTGGTGGAATAGCCGGTTTTCGTTTTCTTGCCGGCCTTGAGACCTAAGGTTTCAAACAGCACCACGCCGAGCTGTTTTGGCGAATTGATGTTAAATTCCCCGCCGGCATAGTCATAAATCTGCCGGGTCAGCACGTCGATTTGGGCGGACAGAGTATTCCCGAATTCCTCCAGACTGTTCCGGTCGATCCGGATCCCGGACAGCTGCATATCCGCCAGCACCCGCACCAGGGGCAGCTCAACATCATAATATAAGGCCTGCTGGCCGTTTTCCGCGATTTTTTCTTTGGTAAACTGGTAAAGCCGCATCACTGCTACTGCCCGCTTAGCCGTCAGGCCATCACCCGCTTCGTCCTCAAATAAGGAAACCTGCTTCTCCGTCTCCGCGCCGCCGATATCAGCTCCCAGATATTCCAGAGCCAGTCCTTCAATGTCATAGCTCTGCCGGGCGGGGTTGATCAGATACGCAGCGATGGCGGCATCATAAGCCAGGTTTTTGATCTTGGCGGCATCCGCCATCCGGATCATAATCTCTTTGCTGTCAAACATAATTTTCGGGATCTCTTCATTTTCCAAGAACGCCGTCAAAAGCCGGGTGAATTCAGCCGCGCCGATCCTGCCGGCTTCCGCCTCTATTGCCGTATCGCCGGAAAACAATCCCAAAACAGCTGGCCGGCCGTTTTGCAGCCGCAGGACGCAGGCGCATGCCTGCCCCGGCTCCAGCCTGCGGATATAGGCCTCCAGCGCCGCAGGGCTCTGGGCAGTTAACAGCCGGATCCCGGAAAGAATATCGGTTTTTTCCGGCGTTTTCTCCGGTTTTAAGCTAAGCCGTTTGATTATGCTGTTTAAATCATATTGCCGCAAAAGCTGGTATAGCTGCGCTGTAGCGCAGTCCGACACCTTCCCGCCAAAGGCGCAGCCGGCAAAATCAAATTCTATCGGGGCGTCCCGTACGATGGTAGAAAGCTGCTTGCTCAAAAAGGCCATATCCCGGCCGTTTTTCATCTTTTCCAGCATAGCGCCCTTCAGGCCGAGCTCGTCAATATGCGCGTAAATATATTCAATGCTTTTATACTTTTCGATCAGGGATATAGCTGTTTTTTCCCCTACCCCCGCCACGCCGGGGATATTGTCGGAGGGATCGCCCATCAGCGCTTTCACATCAATAAACTCTTTCGGGGTCACATGGTATTTTTCCAGCACCGCCTGGTCGTCATAATACACTGTTTCATTGACGCCGCTTTTCGTCACGGTCAAAATAACCTTTGTCTTTTCGGAAGCCAGCTGCAGGTCGTCCTTGTCCCCGGTGGCAATCAGGCACTCTACCGCCGCTTCCTCGCACTTCTGGGATACTGTGCCGATAATATCGTCGGCTTCGTAGCCCTCCAGCTCTAAAATCCGCATTCCCATAGCCCGGAGAAGCTCCTTGGCAATCGGCATCTGCACCCGCAGTCCGTCGGGCATGGGCTTGCGCTGGGCCTTATATTGAGCAAACTGCTTATGCCGGAAGGTGGGGGCCTTCAGGTCGAAGGCCGCGCAGATATAGTTTGGCTCTACCTCATCAATCAGCTTAAACAGCATATTTAAAAATCCATAGATCGCGTTTGTGGGCGTACCGTCTTTAGCGGATAGGTACCGGACGCCGTAAAAGGCCCGGTTGATAATACTGTTAGCGTCTAAAATTAAAAGCTTTTTCATGTTACTCTCCTATATTGGGGATCTGCCAGTCAATGGGCGCCTTCCCCATGGATTCCAGCAGGGCATTGGCCCGCTTAAAATGCCCGCAGCCAAAGAAGCCCCGGGACGCAGAAAGCGGGCTGGGATGGGCGGCGGTCAGGATCACATGCTGCGGATTGGTAATCAAGCTGGCTTTCTCCTTCGCGTTGGCGCCCCATAACAGGAAAATCACCGGATCCGTCCGCTGGTTTAAGAGCTCTACGACCCGGTTAGTAAATATCTCCCAGCCCCGGCCCCGGTGCGAATTGGCCTGGTATTCCCGGACGGTCAGGGCCGCGTTGAGCAAAAGCACACCCTGGCGCGCCCAGTGCTCTAAATAGCCGTTATCCGGAATAAAAGTGCCCAACTCATCCTGGAGCTCCTTGTAGATATTGACCAGGGACGGCGGCGTCTCCACCCCTTTCTGCACGGAAAAAGCCAGACCATGTGCCTGGTTTGGCCCATGATAGGGATCCTGGCCTAAAATCACAACCTTTACATCCTGATAAGCCGTCCATTTCAGGGCGTTAAAAATGTCGTACATGTCCGGATGGATCCTGTAATGGCTATACTCATACTTTAAAAATTCCCGCAATTTCAAATAGTATTCCTTTTCAAATTCACCGGCCAGCAAAGTGTCCCAATCGTTTCCAATTTGTACCATCGTATTGCTCCCCATTGTTTTTTCTTATAGTATATCCTATCTGGCATAAATTTGCAATATAAAAGTGCAGGGAACCCCTGCACTTTTTGTTCTCTATTCAGACAAGGTAACCTCGATATCCGTCAGTCCCCCGTCCCGGTAAACCGTCAGGACCATTTTTTCTCCCAGCTTGTGGCGAAGCCGCAGCTGGTTGATCTTTGCCACAGAGGTTACCGTTTCACCGTCCACCTTAATAATCAAATCGCCTACCCGCAGGCCGGCTTTGGCCCCCGGGGAATTCTCCGCTACAGAGGTCACGCTTACGCCGTAGTCCGCGTCCGTCCCGGAAATCCCGATTTCCGGCACCCGGGGCGAACCCTGGGAGTCAATGATGGATTCTAATATCGGCTTAATATCGTTAATCGGCGTAGCCAGATTGATTTCGTTGGAGTCCTTTGCCAATGCTGTCGTCATACCAATCATCTGCCCGCTGCTGTTTAAAAGCGCGCCGCCTACACTGTCCGCGATCATAGCTGCATCCGTCTGGAACAGATTCACGATGGTGCCATCCTGCAGGCTGACGTCTCGGTTCACGCCGCTGATGATGCCCCGGGTCACAGGGCTGGTCATTTTTTTCCCCAGTGCGCTGCCAATAGCAATCACCGGATCTCCCAGCTGCACACCATCCGAATCCCCAATCGTCATAGGCAGCAGGCCGTTAGCTTCAATTTTTAGGATCGCTACATCCATGGTTGTATCCGTACCTACAACTTTCGCATTGTACTCCGCGCCGTCCGGCATGGTTACCGTGATCTCGCCGCTGGACTCCACAATATAGTTGCTGGTAAGGATATACCCGTCCTCACTCACCACCGTACCAACGCCGTCCCCCAGAGAAACCATCTGGCTGAAAAAGCCGCCGATACTCCCCTGATTTGTGATCTTCACCACGCTGTTCAAGGCCCGAGAGCCGATCTCCCCGATTGTATTCGTCCCCGCAGTTTGCTGCTGCGTCATAGGCTCCTGTGTCTGGCCCGCCTGCGGCGGAGCGTAGGAAATTACCGTTGAAGGCCGGAGATGGGGCAGGATGAACACAGAAAATATCCCCAGGCAGGCAATACTTGTCCCCAAAGAAATCAGAAACGGCCGAAGCCATCCACCTTTGGAAGGCTTGCATTTTGGCTGTTCAAAGTCATCATGATTCGACGGGCAGGAAAATTCGTCCTGATACCACTGGTATTCATACATGCGGTCAACATTCCTTTCTTTCGGATCGATATAAATATATTATAATACGGAATGTTTTGGATTGTGTGAACAAAGTGTAAATTTTTATATTTTCCTGCCCGTCCTGCTTACTCCGGCTTTTTCTCCTTCGAGATCAGCTGCTTAAAGGTTTGGTGCATCCCCGTGGTCGCCAGTCCGGAAAACGCTCCGGCCACCACATTTTCCAACGTGATCCCCCGGTTTGCCAGGCAGCCGAGCACGGCGCCGAAAACCACCAAAATTGTAGGGATCCATTTGTTATCCAAATCCTTGATCCACTTTTTCAAAATAAAGCCCGTGATCAAGCAGGCTGCCATCACAATTGGTATGTACATACCGCCGAAAATTTCCATTTCCATATCATCCTCTCTTTTCCTATACAATACCATATTCGCTCCGCCGGCAATTTATGTCCGGTCAGCAAATTACAAATTGATATGAATATGATTCTCCGCCCGGAATCGCCAGCTTCGCATACACATCAATATACTGTCCCCGCTTTTGGAAAGCCAGCCGGGAATGATCATAATCGCTTCCGGGATAGGGCTTAATAAATTCTGTTTTCACGCCGTCTTCCATCTTTTGATATGCCCCCGGAATCGCCTTCCCCTTTTCATGGGTGACCAAGATATAGCGGAACCAGGCGCCGCCGGCGTCAAAAGTCGCGATCGGGACGGTGGTATCCATACTGGAGGTCAGGGTAATATCAGGGATGCCGCGTTCCAAATATACATTAGCCGCATTCGGAGCAATTTTGCTTACGGCAAATTTCCGCGTATCCGTTAAAACGCCGCCGGCTGAGATCTGCGCAATCGGGACAAAATCACCGCTGCCGGCCTCTGTCGATATTACTGGCTCTGCCATATTTCTAGCCGGATCGCGCAGAAGATAAATGTAATTGGGACTGCCGGACGCATACGGCAGTGTAACGCCGGCGGCGTCGATGGTAATCGTGCTTCCGTCCTGGAAAAATGCCCATCCCGGATGGATCTTTACCGTACCGTCTTCTGCCAGCAGCTCCGCCTGGCAGCCGTCTAAATTTACGCCGGATTCCAAATAATCGGCTGTCGTTTCATTCATGCCCGCTATCAAATTGGTATTGCCGCTGTAAAATCCCACGCCGGACTGGATCAGCCGCCCAAACGCCGCGTTAATATCATCTGTTCCATATGTTTCATTATCTGCAAAGCTAAAGGTATATCCCATATTATTCCTCCTCAAAAACCGACAAAACCGGTTCCTCACCGCTGTCGTTGTATATCCGCCACATATTCACGCCTGTAACCTGGGCCCGGAATTTCTTTTGATACGCGCCCTTCCGGATCCCAATGGTAAAGATATCGCCAAGCCCATAATCCACGCCGAACCGGAGCTTGGCTGTATCCAGCGCGGCCGCGCTAATCTTCTGGCGGGTCTCCAGACTGTTCTGCGCCTCTGTCCGGCCGCTGCCGGACAGTACCGCCTCCCAGTAATAGATCCCCTGCAGATCACTGTCCCGGCTGACATAATTCCAATACATATCCCCGTCGTCATTCTGGTTCGTTTCCTGATACCAGCCGCCGGCCGCAAGGTCTAACAAATCCTCTGTATACTCCGTATTGTAGGCATTCTGGTAATCCTCCGCGATTACGATTTCCCGTTCTTCACCAACAATATATTCAAACCGCCAGCATTTTTCCTCAATGTCAAATACAAGCCTGTGGCCAACCGCCATCATATCTGTTAAATCCAAAACCAACCGCGACACCGTGTTGGCGGATATGCGCCAAAAATGCCTGTCCAGCTTGTCTGCACCAATCTGCGGACACAGTACAAAATTTTCCACCTGTTTCGCTGTATCAATGCTGTTTTCAATATACGCACCGGTTTCTGTATCAATTTCCGGCGGCTGGATAAACCCGGTTTTCAGTACATACCATAGAATGTCCTCTGGGCTTACAAACTCGCCAAATAGAACACTGGTCTTAAACGGCGGGATTACCCGCTTTTCCAGCAGCCAATTGACCGTCCGGCCGCAGAACACAATTTCATCTCCGACGATTTTCCCGGTGCAGACAGCCTGGTTCTCCCCTTCTGTCAGCACCAGGTATCGGTTGTTTAAAATCATCTCCGCCGCCGGACTGTTCAATTTAAAATGCCCTTCATATGTACCCACTCCATTATAGCGCAGCGTCCAGCTGGAGGACACCACGTCCCGTACAACCGCCAAAAGCGTAAATTCAAAATTATAGATCCGGATATCCATTACACAATCGCCTCCACATACAGCGGCTGAAACTGGATAACCCCCTGCATATTCACATTGCCGCCTTCGCCATATACTGTGATCTGATTGACGCCAGGCTGCAGATACACATCGGAGAAAAAGCTATCCTGATCCAGACTGCTTAAAACATTGCCGTTTAGACTGCTAATCAGTGTCCGTGCCGGCACATCCAAGGTCAGCAATTCTCCCTGCTGCAGGACATAGGTGATACGCATGCTTTTTTCCGTCGTTTTGTTTTCCACAATCAGCGCTCCCGCATCAGATCCCAGATTTTGTGTCCCTTCAAATAGTATTACAGGCTCCGTATTGACGTCACCTGTATTCAACACCGTCGTAGCGTTCCCGGTTCTTTGCGTAAATACATATGGTAGAACCTTCTGGGCGGTAATCTGGTTAATTCGGGAATAAACCCCCTGGCTCCTGGCCTCTCCATCTGTGAAATGGGGAAAATCACAGGTCAGCTGTACGGAAAAAATTTGATAATTTCCTTTTTTCTCCCCCAAGGTAAAGCTTGCGCTGTCCACGGCGATTTCTCTTGTTTTTTCGCTTCCCTCTATTTTTAGCGTCCCTTTATGTGCCAATATACTGGCCGCATGAACAGCCATTTCTTTCCCGGCCGCGTCAAAAAAATCCCCGTACAGCGTAATAATTCTCTGCCCAAACTGCGCCGACCGTTCTGTCACGCCATCGATACCTGCATGGTTAGCCAAGGACCGCTCACGTTCCGGCAAATCCAAGCCGGTAACGGAGGTCAGCATAAACCCGTCATGGACGCCGCCGCCATAAAACGCAACTGTGCCTCTCGTATTTGTAAATGTTATTTTCATATTCAGCCTCCTGCCAGCATCCGTTTCATAGTTTCCTGCCGCTGGATCTGCATCGCTGTTTTATACGGCGATTCCGCACCGTAAATGGTATAGTTGGAAATATTTTGCATATTTTGCGTCCCTATACCACCATTTACACTGGCCGATAATTCCGCTGTTTTTGCGGCGATCTCTGTCTTCAGCTGTGCAAATACCGCGTCTAATTCATTCAAAAAGCCTTGTCCAAAGCCTAACGCCGAAGCAACGCCTTCCTCGAAAAAGTTCTCCGGCAGCTGGCCGAATTTTTCTTTCAGCTGAGCAAGCATCTGGCCGGCCATATTGTCCACCGACTCCGTGAAAAATTCCTGGGCCTCTTCTCCATATAAATTTTGCGCAATGGCCTTGGAAAGATCCTGCTTTTCGGCCCAGGCTTGAAGATAGCTGTCAATTTTAGTATCCGGCTGCTGCAAAAAATATTCAGCAAAATTCAGCCCCTCGATTACAGACATATCCCGGATCTCTGAAAAAAATGCTTTCCGGATCTCCGCGTTTTTCGCCGCTTCCTCCGGGGACACACCATCTTTCGTCCAAAGCTGGTCGACCCTGCCCTTCAGCGTAGATAACGCGTCGTTGTATTCCTGTAAAACGGCGATATCGCTCTCAATATCATGCATTCGCATAAAGGAGCCCTTCTGCCCGTTGAACTTATAGGAAACCTCGTCATACAGCCCCCCGAAGTCCGACAGCTTTTCCGCCATTTTTTCCTGGGTTTTCTGGATCTCTTCCGCGTTATCCGCAATCTCACTGGACATTTCCTCAAAAATGGACTGAATGAGCTTTTTCTGCTCTGTCACCATTTTCTGGTTATGCTCCAAAATATCCATGGTGTATTGCTCCCAGCCGTCGCTGCCCTGGGTAAAATATTTATCCCGCAGCACAGCCAGCTGCTTGTAGTAGTCATTTTCACTGATCAATCCCAAGTCCAGGCTGTTTTTCAAATACCGGAACTCCCGGTCCTGCATATCCTGCTTTTCCGCGGACTGCTTCTGTAAATTTTTTAAATAGGTTTCCTGGGCGCTTTTTCGGATCTTAGCGATCTCCTCTTCCGTCAGTGTTCCCGAATCGATGAGCGCCTGGGCCGCCGCGCCGGCGGCACCGGATAAGGTCTGCATGGAGGCCAGGGCTGTTACGCCGATATTTTCAATGCCGCCCAATATGCCGCCATCCAGGGCGTTTGACACCTCCCGTGCCGCGCCCTCCGCGTTTTTTGCCAAAGACTGCAGTCCGGATATGACGCCGTCTGTGTTGACCGCCGTATCAAATTGAATGCTTCCGTCCGCCATTTCATCCCTCCTCAAACAGCAGCGCAAGCTGCTGTGTGAAATCTTCTTCCCGCTGCGCGTTGCTGCGCCTGTCCGGCAGCCTGTAAAGGGCTTTCATTTCCCGATAGAACCGTTTTTGATTTTTATCCGCAATCTGGGAAAGCTCGGCGCTCCTGTATCCAATCACTTTCATCAGCCGGGTATTCTCCCCCAGCCCGGAAAATAAGCTCCAAAACTGCCACCAGTGCAGCCCGGCATTCGCCAGATCAATACCATACTCCTGCCAAAATGCCGAATAAATCAGCGCCGCGTCCGCCGCGAAATCAAAAACTGGTTTTTTTCTCTGATTTGTTTTATTTTTATGTCCCTTTTTGTTTTCCTTTCCGCAGCCGTAAAACCATAATAGCCCCTCTATCGCCTGCAAAAATGACGGGGGCAGTGTTTCCGGATAACAAAGCAGGAGTATTTTTTGTGCTTTTTCCGGCGCGGACATTGCCGGATCCTCTAATATCTCACTAAATCGTATCCAGATCCTAAAATCTGTATTGACGGCATAATCCTTGCCGTCAATACAGACTGTCTGGGGAAACCCTTCCGTCAAGATGCTCATGCTTCTGTAAAGGTGCAGGTCTGCCAGGAATCCTGGCTCTGGGCAGTTCCTTTGACAATTTCCCCATTAGATTTTAGCGTCCCTGAATATGTATACGCGTCTGTATCTGTTCCTTCCGCGTCCGGAATCACGGACCACGCCCGGTCAATGGCGGGGTAGCTTCCCTGTTCTTCCTCCGTCATATCCACAATCAGGATCCGGCGTACCGCGTCGCCGCCTACCAGTTCATCGTCTGTAATGGCAATCATATCCTGATGCACCGGATCCTCACTGAACTTATCAAAGCTGTAGGAAATGGACGGCGCGTAGCCGACAATATCGCTCCGCTCCGTTTTTTCATCCACATACCGCCGGGTGTATTCCGTAGGATTTTTATTCATTGAAAATTCCGTAAAGCCGCGCATTCTCTGATAGGTGATGCTTTCACCGCTCTGGATGCCATAAAAGGCTATCTTATCGCTTCTTTTTGCAATCTTATCCATATTCTTCTCCTTTATAGCAAAACTTGTATAATTTATAGCTCCGTGTAGATCAGCCTGCATTGCAGCTGATAACGGGCATCGTTGATGTTCTCCTCAAACAAATAGCCAGAGGAGACCACCTCCATCCGCTGGACAGTTTTTTCCGTCCCCAAATCCGGCAAATGTCCCTTTTGATTTTCCTGCTCAATCCATTCCGCCAGCTTTTCATAAAAATCGGCGTTTTTCCCGTTTAGATCGCTCCGGTAGCCTTCCCGGCCGGCAAACACAAAGCAAAACTGCTTCATGCTGCCGCCGGTGGCATACCGTTTCAGAATAGGATCGCAGGGAATGGCGTCAATGGTATACCACGCCGTTTTCCGGTTCAGAAAATCAATTTGAATCCTGCCTTTTTTGATCAGGGGACATAGTTCAAAATATTCCTTGATGCTGTCAATAATCACATTTTCACCTGTCCTTTATAATTGAATAAACGGCATTTTGATCTTGGTATAGGCCCTGCCGGTGGGGGGCTTCTGCGGCTCCGGATATTTGGGTACAAAATTGAATTTATTCTTAATCGGCTGATTGACCTGCATGGGGTTTTGCTTTGGATCAAACAGCTTGCTGGTCTTTAGATCCGGATATCCCCCGGCGATCCTGGCCGCTCCGGCCAGGATTTTCTGTAAATACGCCGACTTCATCCGGGCGAACCAAAACGACCCTCGGCTGCCGCCGCCGTGATACCGCAGGCTTTTGCCCGTCCTGGACACCCCATAATATTGATACCGGGCATACGGCGCTCCGTAGCAGATCACACCGCTGCCGATCCGGGTGGCGCTTCTGCCGCTGGCGATCAGCCGGCCGCTCCGCCGGGGGACAAACGGTTCCGCGTAGGATAGCGCCGACTGGTCGATGTATCGCTGTACCGCCCCGTGGGCATCCAAGCCCTTATTCTTCAAGATATCCGCCGGCGCCTTAATCGTAAATGTAACGCTGCCCATTATGCCGCCGTCAGCTTATAATGCTGCATCTTTCCGGTGCCGCGCCGATTATCGGTCAGCTCCAAAATGGTATAAACCGGTTCTCCCGGCGGAAGGAGGCTTTCGCTGTACCCAATCACAAGCCTGTCGCCCGGTTCGATTTGTACATCACATTGCGTAAAAATCCTTATGATCAGCTGATCCGACCGATCCTGGCCGCTGTTCCCCGTCTGGATACCCGTCTTCCGATACACGCTGGCCCGTGGGAAAAACTGCCGGCAAAATCCCGTTTCCGTCTGATGATATATTGTTACTGCACTGTTTCCAATCATAGCTTTCCCCCTGCCGGTTCTTAATTATTTTGTTTGCTGCGTGGGCTCGGTTTTGTCCGCCGGGGCGGACTTGAATTTTGCCAGGACAACCTTGCCCGCGTTGGACAGGACCACCGTATAAAACTTATCTACGGAAATGTCGGTAATCCGCTTCAGTGTCTGCCGGTTTACTTCCACATTGGTGTCCCGCTTGATATAAATCGTCAGCGCAGGCGTTTCATCGCCGCCCTGTTCTTCCCCTTCCAGCTGTACGATAGGGCAGATGTAGCAGCTGCTGCCCGCATCTAAAGGAACACGCTTGGAGGGTACGATTCTTGTATTGGCGATCATGCCCACTTCACCAGTCATCACCAGGTTGCCAGGGTACTTATCAGCGGAGATAAAGTCTTCATCGTGCCGGAGCTGGGTCATTTGCTTGGGATGGACAAACATAACCTTTTCGGAATTGGTTTCCTCCTCAAACAGATCCAAAGCGTCTACGATTCCATCATAGCTGATCACGCCGGCTGAACCGTCGTATGTGTTCGTAGCGGACTGCAGCGCCGTCATGGCGTCGCCGTCTACCTTGGAGGCGATCGCCAGGGCCAGCTGGTTGTTGGTCTCGCCCAGGGGGTTGCCGTAGCCGGACAGCACCGCCTCATCGGTCAGCTCTACCGCCTTCATCGCTTTCTTAATGGTTGCTGAAGTTGTTGTGGCCACCAGCTTGGTAGTCCCTACCGCTGTACCTTCGCCCACATCCTCCGCGTCACCAATATAGCTGTACTGCGGCACAAGAATCGTATCTCCCGGTACGCCGGCCAAAGAATCGTCTACCTTTGCGAAGGGAGATACCACAATTTTCTTTTCAATTTTCGCAGAGATCATATCCGCCATTACCTTTGGATTGACTAAATCCTGAATTGTTGTTGTATTTGTTGCCATACATTTCCTTCCTTTCTTACTCATCGCCTGTTAAGGCTTTATATAGCTCCGGATCCTGCCGGTAAAGCTGCACCCGGTCCCGATAGCCCATCTGGGCAAACTGCGCGGCGTTGATGCCGCCGGCTTTGCCGCTGTTGGCCGGCGCCACGATCCTGGGCATATCGGCTTCCTGCGCAAACAGGTACGGATGGGCTTTTTTCAGTTCGGCCAGCCGTTCTTCCAATCCGATCACCTTGCCGCCCTGGAATACAAGCCCCTCCGTATCCAGTAAAGACAACGCCAGCTCCAGATTCTTTGGCTTTTCCGCCTCCACCGCGCTGCGGATTGCATACTGCAGCTTAAGCGCTTCCAACTCCGCCTGGTTTGCCGCTAAAATTTTTTCAATTCCCTCTTCCGGAATTCCGAATTCCTTTAAAAACTCCTCTGTCATTCCTGCACCTCCAATACTTTTTTTGCCGTCTCTTCGCTTTCGCCCATGTACCATGCCCGGAACTCCCAAGGCAATAGGATCCCATTTTGCAAAAGCTCCTTCTTTTCCTGAAACGCGGTGCTTCGATCCGTAACGATGCTGTCGTCAAAATCAAAGGATACCGCATACTCCCCAGCCTCTGCTAGTCCATATAGGCTGCACCATACATCCATGGCGTATACCAAGTCCTCCAGGGCCTTCCGCATTGCCGCCTGTATATCGGTGACCATGGCATAGCTTCGCTGCTTTGATGCCCGGATTTCTTCCGCTGTCTTATCTACGCCCTGGGGATCTGACAGCGTTCCATAAGCCAGGCCGCAGTTGAACTCGATCCGCTGGAAGATCCGGTTCAGCCCGCTGGCCAAAGCCTCCTCCCGCATCTGGGGGGACCAGTCGTGGAACAGCGCGTCGTCTCCAGTATTCAGTGTGCGGTAAAGCCGTTTGTCCGGCAGTACCGGCTGGCCGGTCCGGTCCCGCCGCAGGGCTGACTCATCCACAAAGATCGCCCGCTTACCGCTTTCAAACTCCCACAACAGTCTGGAATACTGCAAATCTGCCTGCCGGATCAGATCCTCCGCCCGAGAGAAAACAGAAACCCCCAAGGACGACGTAACGTCCACCGTGTTTGCCATCGGCATCTTAAAATAGGCAAACAGCGGCCGCGAAATGCCGTCTAATACAGTTTGCTGCTGCAGGGAAGCCCATTCCGGCACCAGCGCCGGCGGAATCTCCTTCCCCAAGCCTTCCCCCTCGTAACAGGAATTGGTAATCGTATATTGGGTTCCCTGAAGGATATGCTCCTCCAGCCGGACATAGGTCTTGTTTTTCCGGGAAATCCGGTCTACAAATACCGCGCCGGTAATTTCCCCCTCCGGACTGAACTGCACCGGCAAAAAGCAGTCAGCCTGCACAAAATCGATCTGGATGACATCATTTTGGACGTACGGTTTCCAGATTACACCCCCTTTGGCGCAAGCGTACTCCGTAAACTGCCGGATGTTCCGAAGAACCCGCTGATATGGCCCGTTCAGGTATTCCGCCCGGGAACTGCCGCTGACTGCCGACTGCATTTCAATAGTAACCAGCCGCGCCAGCTCTGAGCTGATCGCCGCCGGCAGATTTAAGCTCCGCACCTCCTCCGACCGCCAGGGAGGCCTGTCCGCGTACATCGCGCCCCACCGAGCGATGGCCGCCATCATGGGGTCGGCTTCCCGGGGTTTTGGTTTCATTTTTTGCATGTACCGTGTTAAAAAGTTCATGTTTATACCCATTCTCTCCTTTCCTGAAATCGGCTGAAAATCAGATCTTCCCAGCCTTGCATAACCGCCTAAAGCAAGCGGCAAAGAATCGTGCTGCAAAAATACCGAATATCGTCCATAGCATGGTCATTCTGCTTGATCACCCGGTCCTCTTCAGCAGTATCATCCCAGCAGTACGCGCCGAATTCCCGGATTGTATCCCGGCAGCACGGGTCAAACCGCAGCCGGCCATTCTGCAGATAGCCCCCTGTCAGGCGGATACCGTCTAAAACCTGATTCTTCGCCTTTCTGACTGTAAACCGGCCATGCCGCCGGATCACTGCGATAAAGCTTGCCGCTGAGGGATCCACTACCACCGCCCGGATATCTAGTTCCCCGGCCAGCTGCTCCAGCCGCGCGTAATACTCCTCGTCCGTCAGCTGCCGTGCCGTTTTCCGGCTGTCGTGGTAATACTCCCGAATCCGGTGCGCCGTCCCCTCTGCCACACACCAAAGCCCCATGGACGTTGGGTTCACTGTCCCGTAATCCACCGAAATATAATACGCCGCCCCTGGCTGTTCGGTAAACTGCGCCACATGCTTTTCCGGAGAGAACATGGGATAGACCAGCCCCTGGGCCAGCGTCCACTCCCCTAGAATGAACCGCTGGTAAAACACTGTCCCCCAGTATTCCCGCTTTAGATTTTCCACGAATTCCGGGCTGTTGAATGGATTATCGTCGATCGTATAGTGCTGCTGGAAAATATCCGCGTCGCTTTCTAAGAAGCGTTTCAGCCAATGATTGGGGTTGTCCGGGTTGCAGGTGCCGTCAAACCGGGAATTCGGCTTATCCAGCCTGGATTTGAGCATAGTGAACACGTCTTCATTCCAGGTGGTAATCTCGTCACCGTAGCAATATTCAATTCCCGCGCCCTGAAGCCGGGCGGCCTGGCTTGCCTTGTCCGCCCCCATAGCATGGCAAAGCCTGCCAAACAGCATAACCGTCCCGTCATTCCCAATATTCCCCACCAGCGCCGTTCCCCAGATATTGCGCATGGGCTCCAGGATATTCCGGTTCAGCGTCCCCCGGGTATTACCAATCAGCACGATCAGCCCGCTGCCGGTACATGCCCGGATCCGCCGGGGAATCAGGAAATAGTCCAGGTAGGTTTTGCCGCTCCGGGCAGCACCCTGCTTAATATTCCAGCGGCGGTCCGCGTGATTCCAAAATTCCTTTTGCTTTTCACTAAACCGCATTATTGCCCGGCCTCCTGGTTCAGACTATCCATAATCTGATCCACCTTGCTAAGCGCCTGCTCGTCCTGGGCCTTTTCCCGCCATACGCTGCCCCGGCGGATCTTCAGCCAAGCCGATGCGGCGCTGACGTCCGGCGCCACCTCTTTTTTGGTTGTCACGATTTCCGTTCCGCCGGGCTTTTCGCTTTCCCGAACCTCTGTAGCTACATATCCCAGGGCCCGTTTCAAAAGCGCATCCTCTACCGCGTAATCTGTCAGTTCCTTCATGGCCGCCAGCTCGTCTATAATATCCGGTTCAATTTTTTTGATTTTAATCATATCCCGGGCCGACAAATCCAGCCGTTTCTGGATCTTGGCAACATCCATGCCTTCCCTGGCCAGATACCGCATCATTTTAATTTTTACATTGTAATTTTTCTTTTTAATGTTATCACCTTGCTTCCATTATTGCATTATGCAACACAATCTGCAAAAAATAAAACACTTTATACAGCCCTGGAATAATAATATTCGGCATAATTGAGCAACTCGGTTTCTGCCATATCGTCAATAATATCTGCCAATACATCCGGTACCTCTGGATATGTTTCTGCGGTTCTGGCATTTTCGATCACAGCAGCCATCGCCTTCCGCAGGTAATCCGCCAGACATTTTTCGCAAAGAATCTGTCCCTCCACAAAAAACAATGCCTGCGCGCCAGCACATCCATTTTCACAGCGATAATCTCCCGTGCTCTCATATACACCGCCTGTCCGCTGCCGTTCCAGTTCCAGCAGCGCCGCGTGGGTATCATTTGGATACATATTCTCACCTCCAACATTTGCTTTGTGCAACTTTTGACCAAATTATACCACAATTTTTTTGTTTTGTCAAGAGCATTATGCTATTTTTCAAAAAACTATTGCATTGTGCGATTCTATATGGTATAATAAACCTATGAATAAAATCACGAAATGAGGAGAGTATAATGTATGACACCGCATTGATCGGAAAACGATTAAAAGCACGGCGCAAGGAATTGGGGTTAACATTAGACGATATAGGTATTGCGGTTTGCGTTGCCAAGTCCACAATACAGCGCTATGAGGCGGGTCTCATTAAGACTCCAAAGGTTCCTGTTGTCCAGGCGATTGCCCGGGTATTGCATGTTTCGTCAGATTGGCTGTTAGGAAAGTCAGATGAGCCGGATTTGCCAATAAACCTGATACCCAGTGAAAATAGAGATTCCCGCGCTCCCATTGCCATTGTGGGGTTGGTTGCGGCTGGTCAGGGCGCGTTTGCCGAGGACCAGATTATGGGTTATATTCACGAAGACGATACCAATCTGACGCCGGGCGAGGATTATGTTTATCTGAAGGTTGTCGGCGATAGTATGTATCCTGAGTTTAAGCCGGGAGATTTGGTGCTGGTGCAGCATCAGCCCAGTGTTGATTCCGGCAGCTATGCGGTTGTCATTGTTGATGATGAAGACGGCGTCATAAAGCGCGTAGAGTACGGAAATGACTTTATAGAGCTTCATTCGGTGAATCCCATGTATCCGCCCCGCCGGTTTACAGGAGAGGACGTACAGCGGATTCGTATTTTTGGATTGGTAAAAGGTATGCGGCGCTCATTCTGATTTCATTTGACAATTTTCTTGTCAAACGAAAAGACAGCTGGTTTTACAGCTGTCTTTTTGTTTATCCCAAATTTTTTATATAATCCTGATACCACGCCAAATCCGCGTCCCACTGGGCATTGGTGCCGTTTTCATCCCCGCTTGGGGCAAGCGTCAGATTCTGGGCGAAAAAGCGGGTAAATTTCTCCGCGCCCCGATAGTTTAAATGAGATTTATCGTAGAAATCCGTTGCCAGATCCAGACCTATTTCCGGATAATATTGGTTGTAATCAATCAGTTCCAGACCTTTTTCGGCGGCCAGCTGACGGATCACCCGATAATGGGCTTCCTGGGCGGTAGTTTTGTTGTTGGGGGTTTTTACCAGCATCAGCTCTACCCCTTCTTCCTTGCATAACTCCACAATCTTTTCAAAATACGCTACGTTTTTTTCATACAACGCCGCCTCTGCCGTCACCCCGGAAACATCATGCTGAATAGCGCCGGAAAAAGTTTCTTCCAAAAGCACATACCCTTTGAGCGGATCCCGTTCTTCCCACCGGCGAAAAGTGTAGTCCTTTTCCTCCAGCTCATTCCACCGGGAATGGTATTTTGTAAAATTGAACAACAGGTCAAACCGGCTGCCCCAAGGCGCGGCCGCCTGTACCAGCCGCAGCTTGTCCAAGGAAAATGGCATATCGTCCGCAAAGGAATAATTTACGCCATCGTCATAATATTCAGTATGTTTGGTCAACATCAAAACATCCAGGACAGCCACCTTCGGCTTCTGCCGCTTGAACGCGTCCCGCATATAATAGTAAGTGGCCCACATAGGCTGGTTTTGCGTGGCGAATACATAGGATTTAATTCCCCGCTCCGCCCAAAGCACCAGCGGGTTAAAGGAGCAGTAGGTATTGGAAGAGCCGAAAAAAATCACGTCAAATTCATTTTCCGGCGCGTTATAAAACCCCGCGATTTTCGAGGTGGAATTCCATGTCCCTTCTGTTTCCTTGCGGCATAAAAGATTCTGCGCCCCGGAGAAAAGCAGACAGAAGCAGACCAAAAAAGCAACCGGTTTTAAAAGCATTTTCCAGGCCATTCCGCTTTCCTCCTTTCTTAAAACTGAAAATAAATAAACTGGCTGGCGCTATACTGCGGGCCATAGATCCCAAAAATCAGCACCGCGAACAGCAGCGCGAAATACACGCACCAGCGGGCGATCAAATTGGACGCCAGCACCCCATCCCGGACAGGCTTCTGATAATACTGGCAGCAGCTTACCCCAAATAAGACCGCAACAGACAACCCCAAAACCAAGAAATTCAGCCCGTCTAAGCCCAGCTGGAACAATGTGCCGTCGGTCAGGATCCAGGGATCAAACTGGGTAAAGATCTTGCCCGCCATGTCCATAGCCACCGACAGGTTGTCCGCCCGGAAAAAGATCCAGGCAAAGCATACCAGGCCAAACGTGACCAGCCGCTGAAACAGATGGTGCGCGTGGGACTGCCGGGTAATATGCAAATGATCTGTGATCCAAACCCGCGTTTTATAAAGCAGCGCGCCAATTACCTGATAGGCGCCGTGCAAAAAGCCCCAAAACACAAAATGCCAGCTGGCGCCGTGCCAAAGTCCACTGACTAAAAACACGATCATCACATTGACATATTTGCGCACAACACCCCGCTTATTGCCGCCCAAGGGGATATACAAATAGTCCTTGAACCAGCTGGACAGGGAGATATGCCAGTTCCGCCAAAATTCCGCAATACTTTTTGAAAAATAGGGCTGCTGAAAATTCTTCATCAGACTGAACCCCATTACTTCCGCCGCGCCTCTGGCAATATCTGTGTACGACGAAAAATCACAGTAAATCTGAAGCGCGAACAGCACCGTAGCCAGTAAAATACTCATGCCGCCGTAATCCCCGGGGCTGTTATATACCTGATTGACTAAAATTGCCGCTCGGTCCGCGATCACCAGCTTCTCAAAGAAGCCCCAAAGCATCAGCAAAAGTCCCCGCCGCGCCTGGTTGTAATCAAATTTATGCGGCTGGCTGATCTGGATCAGCAGATTTTTCGACCGTTCGATAGGCCCGGCCACCAACTGAGGGAAAAAGGACACAAACAAAGCGTATTTCAAAAAATTCCGCTCCGGGTAAATTTCCCCCCGATATACGTCCATAGTATAGCTGAGAGCCTGAAAGGTGTAAAAGGAAATCCCCACCGGCAGGATAATGTCAAAGGCAGGCTCTGCCAATTGAATATTCCACAGCAGCAAAATATTTTTTATATTATCAAAAATAAAGTAAAAGTATTTAAAAAATACTAAAATGGCTAAATTTAAAATGAAGCTGACAGCCACCGCCGTTTTCTGCAAAGCCTTCGCCCGCCGCGGGCTCTTTGCACGCCGCGCCCGGCCAATGGCCAGGCCGCTGGCGTAGGTGATCGCCGTAGAAGCCAGCATCAGAAGAGCGTATTTGGGGTTCCAGCACATATAAAAATAGTAGCTGGCCGCCAAAAGCCAGATGTATTTAACCCGCTGCGGTATCCAAAAATAAATCAACACCACAATGGGGAAAAAAATCAAAAACTGTAGTGAATTAAACAGCATCCAGCGCCCCTCCTTCCAAACAAGACATATTGTAACATATACCGACCCGTTTTGCAATCCTAAAATCTTGCCAATGCGCCCCGCTATTTTTCCACCTGCCGCATATTGGGATAAATTACCTTCAGCCGTTCATCCGTAAATATCTGATCCATCAGCTGATCCATATGGCTGTCCGCCGGAATCCCCTGCCGCCGTTCTGACTGCCGGGCCACCGCCGCGCAGGAAACTGCCATATCCAGCACAATGAACACACAGGTAACTGCAGTTAAGATCCCGCCGGTTTTTTTCGGGATTTTTTCAATCCATTTGGATATCCGGGGGTATAGATCCTTGATCCAGATTAAGCCTAAAAGCCCCCAGCATAATGCGAATTCCAGATTCGTCCGGCCGCCGATGTTCAGGGTCGTGCCGCTGTATTCCCAGGACACCGTCCCAAAGGCTACCTCCTGAAACAGGCTGCATAAATATTCAAACGCTCCGCCGATCACCGCGCTGATCAAAAACAGCTTTAGATCCCGGGCTTTATAAAGCCGGTACAGGCATAAAGTAATCACCACCGCCCCAAAGCCATAGACAGGGATAAACGGCCCCAGCACCACGCCCACCCGAAGCTGGAATCCCCGGCCGGTAACCAGGCACCACAGGGTTTCAATCACAAACCCCAGCACATTGCCGATCATAAACAGCCAGAACAGCTTGGAAAAACACAGCCCGTAAGCAAAGGGACGGTCTTGCGGGTCCACAATTTTCCCGCAGTATGCCTGATCCATACGCGCGTCACGCTGCTGGCTCCAGTCCCCAGCCTTTTCCCGCAGATAAACTGAAAACCGTTTGATCTCTTCCAGTTGGGTATCGTACTTTACAGACCGCATATTGGGAAACGCCTTCAGGATGCGAATCCGGAGGGCGCTCTGCTTAGCCATAATCTCATCGTATTTTTCTTTCAGCTCTATGGATTCGCGGGATACCCGCTGCCCGATCCCATCAGAATCCCGCCGGAGCCGCTGGGCGATCATAGACAGATGGCGCAGCTTCCTGTTCAGCCCGATAATCGCCACTACAGTTACTGTCAGGTCTGCCAGAAGCAGGCCACCGAAAAAAATCAGCAACGCGACACCGGCTACCTCCGGCAGGAGTCCAATCAATATATCCGCCAGCGGGATCATAAACTGCAGGATAAATACACACGCGATGCCCCAGACCAGGGAAAACTGCAAACAGATATATCCGTTCAGATTCAACTTTTTGTCAGAATAGTCCCACCATTGATGGTGGAAAATCTTTTCCAGCACAAAACCCGTGACCCATTCCAATATAGAAGTTAGCAGCACGGCTCCCAAAAACAGCAGGATAAAATGATTCCGAACCGGCCGCAGGACCGCGTAAACCAGCACGACGCCCAAACCATAGATTGGGCATATCGGACCGTTCAAAAAGCCCCGGTTTACAAACTTCCCTTTACTCACCGCGGCAAAGGCCACCTCAGTGCACCATCCCAAAAAAGCAAAGATGAAAAAATACCAGATATAGCTGTACATCCCGTTCCTCCTCTTTATCAAACGAAATGCGGCGTCTGTCCCCAAACAGACCGCCGCACTCTGTGCTTACATACCCATAATCCGCTGATATACAATATCGTCCATTTCCGGATAGTGCTCGTGGGCGTAATCTGGATATAAAAGGATCTCTTTTTTGCCGGGTATTTTATTGTAAGCGGCAAATTGGGTAGACGGCGGACAAACGTTATCCATTAATCCGGTAAACATCACGACCTCTGCCTGGATCCGGGGCGCCAGGTTCTGAATGTCAATATACCCCAGCTTGGTGAATATCTCCTGTTCCCGCTCATGCCTGGGGTCAAATTTCCGGAAATATTCCCCAATCTCCGAATACGCCCGCACTGCCATATCCATTTCCCAAACCCGCTGATAATCACATAGGAACGGCATCTGCGCCAGCGCCAGCTTGATTCGGGGCTCCAGCGCCGCGCAGGCAAGGGTCAATGCGCCGCCCTGGCTGCCGCCGTACACAGCCACCCTGGTTTCGTCCACCGCGTCCAGTCCCATCACTATCCGCGCCAGCTGCGCTGTATCCAAAAAAATCTGTCGGAAAATAAACTTGTCTGGGTTGTCGTCTAGGCCCCGGACGATCTGGCCATGGTAGGTGGTACCCTTCACGCCGCCCAGATCCTCCGATTTCCCGCCCTGGCCCCGGCAATCCATAGCCGCTACAGCCACTCCGGAAGCCGCGTAAGCAAGATATTCAGTCCAATCCCTGCTGCTGCCCGCATAGCCATGGAACCGCAGAAGCCCGGGGCATTTTTTAGCGTTCTTAGGGATCAGCAGCTTCGCATAAACCCGTGCGCCGCCTACGCCTGTAAAATATAAATCATAGCAGTCCGCCGCAGGCGACTGGAATTTCGCCGGCCTGCGCTCCACCGCCGGATCCGTGGCGTCCAGCGCCTGCAAAGCGCGCTTCCAGTACTCGTCAAAATCCGTCGGCCGCGGGTTTCTTCCCTGATATTTCTTTAATTCTTCCACCGGCATGTCAATCATCGGCATGACAAAAATCTCCCCCTTATAACAGTATATGCCAATATTTTACCTGATATACCGGCAAAAGTCAATCCGTTTTCAAAATCTCTATGGATTCACATTCACAATATGCAGGCACCGGTAACGCACGTAGTTATAGGTTGCCAGCGGCCGGCAGTCCGCGTCATTGGAATGGGCCGCCAGCAGGATCGTCTGCGGCGTACGCCGGCCTATGTCCACCACTACAGGCGAATGGTCAAAGGCAACGCCAGGCGTAAACTGCAGCTGGATTACATCTCCCGGCATCACCTCCGCCAGCCCCGTTTCCCGAGCCTGCGGGCCGGGGCCGGTATTATTAACCAAAAACCGGTAAAATTCATTGACGCCTGTCCATGCTGGCGCCCGGTTGCTTACCGACGTATAATACCAGCCATATACCGGCGTATAGTTCATGACTCCCGCCCCGGCATATACCACCTGTGACGCGAAGTTTGTGCAGTCTCCGCCTAACTGGGAAAAATCATAAAACTTTGGATTCCGCCTATACGCCCATATTTTGGCGTAATCCACTGCCTTTTCTCTGTTATATACCATGCATAAACCATCCTTTCCCAATTATAAGATTAGTATATCATATTAAAAGAATTGGAAAATGTTCATGGGAGCCGTTGAAAAAAGATAATTTTTGATATATAATAAATGGAAAGGAGTGAATGCCCCGTGATCGTAAAGCTTGCAGACCTGATTATTGCAATCAAACATAAAAAGGACTACACTGCCCAAATATGCAGGGACTATATCTATACCGGTCCCCGTCCAGTGGATTTTACGGTAGAGTCCACTCGGGAGACAATGCTTGCCGAGATCCAGAAGCAGCCAGAATTTTCTTTGGATTATATCGAGTCCCTGTGCCTGTACCGGCAAATCTGCGATCAAATTTTAGACTACGACGCCTTGCTCCTTCACGCGGCGGCCATTGCTGTGGACGGCCGGGCATATTTGTTTACGGCGGTCAGCGGAACCGGAAAAACCACCCATATCAATCTATGGCTGCGGAAATTCGGCAGCCGAGCGGCAGTCGTCAACGGCGATAAACCCATTATTCGGAAGCTGAACGGTATATTCCACGCCTGCGGCACCCCATGGTCCGGCAAGGAGGGCTTAAATACCAATATCAATGTCCCCATCCAAGGGATCTGCATCTTAGAGCGGGCTGCGGAAAACATCATTGTCCCCATCCCGCCCCAGGCGGCGTTGCACACGCTTCTCACCCAAACTGTCCGCCCCCGCAATATCCAGCGGATGGATCAGATGCTTTCCACTTTGAACGACCTTTTAGATAGCGTCCCCTTTTATCGGCTAGGATGCAATATGCATCCAGCAGCAGCCGATATATCCTACGCAGGGATGTGCCCACAGTAATGGAAAGAATCACTTAAAAAAGCAGGATAACTGTTGGTTATCCTGCCTTTTTTATCTATTTGCCCCGTCCGCCGCCGGAGCGCCCAACAATTTGATCCGGCAAACCTGCAGCCGGCCTGTACTCGATGCCAGTACCCCGGAAAGCAAACCGTTGGGCAGGCTTTCAATCGCGGCCATGCCGTTGCCGATAATATAAATATCCGTTTCATCCGCACCAATGCCGAATACCCGTCCCTGGTCGTCTAAAATATACATTCCGGCGCCGGAAGTGATCTGTACAGCATTATAGGGGATATCCCAGTGTTTCACCGCGTTTTTGTCAAAAATGTGGATATATCCGCTGCCGCAGCAGCACACACTGCCGTCCGCCCGGACAGCCACGTCTGCCGCCTGCCGCCATACTGGCTCTTCCTCCCTGTATAGGGTGTCCTGATAAATCCGCCATACCGTGCCGTCCCTGTCTACATCCGCCCGGTGCACCTGCCCGCAGATCTTTCTGTCTTTCTCCGCCCCGAGCCGGTATAAATCCGTATTCTGATCTACGGCATAAACCCTGCCGTCTTTTCCACAGAAGATTTGCCGGTAAGCTGTTTCCCGGTACAGGCAAACGTCCCCAGAATTGATTCGCAGCGTTCCGTCAGGCAGGAGCGCATATTCGATCCCCGCCGGATCCTGCGTATAGCTGACGGCACCCGCATATCCGGCACACCGCCAGGTATTCGCCGAAAACAGCCGGACTTCTCCTGCCTTGCTGTCCTGGCAGGTTATCCAGTCGACCCGCAGATATTTTGCTTCCTGAAAGGGAAAATCAATCTGCTTGATCCCCCGATTCCCAGGAAAGGTACCTGCCGCGATTGTTTTGAAATTCGTTCCATCCACACTGACAGAAATCCGGAAATCCCGCAGGCGGTTATTGTCAATCGAGGCCCAGCCGCCGTTGTGGGTGACGGCATTTTCTTTTTCGTAGAAAATCAGACCGTTAAGCTTAGCTGGCCGCGCAAGCTCGTTTATACTTTCTGCCGGCAGCGCCTGCCCGCATTCTGGTACCGCAGCCGTTTCCAGAACCCGGCTTCCGACGCTTTGCAGGCGGATCACCACGTCTGCGTCCGCCTGGCATCCCAGGGAAAAATCCCCCGGGAAATACAGCGTCCCATTTTCCTGCGTATAGGCTACCGGTTCACCAGTCTTTAAATTTACCGCGCCGGCAAACTGAAGGCCGCCGTCCTGGAGCCGCAGTCCGTCCGCGGCGGGAGCCTCTAAAATGTGGATATAATGGGTATCCTGCCGGTGTGTGGTTACAACATATGCCCCCGCGTTGCATCGTCCCTGGGGCAAGCCGCCCGGCTCTGTCCCGAAGATGCTCTCCGCAGCCCATGCATAATACGCCGCCACATCACCGATAAACTGGTTGATGGGCGTCGGGAAATCACCGCCGATCTCCGGCCCCAGGCCCATTTTGGCTACCCAGCCATTAGCGGTGATGGTGATCATCCGGCGCAGCAGCTGATTCCGGTCATATGTCCCGGCCGGGTACCAATGCCACCAATCGCTGAGCTCCGGCATGGTATAGCAGCACTCCCGCGGGCCGCCTGGCTCCGTCCAGCAGCCGCTGGCAAAATCATATGCCGGATCGTAAACCTTTCCAAAGCTCTCTAAGCTCATAACATCCTCATCCGCCAGCCGTTCCGTTCCAAAGTTGTTGCGGAAAATCAAAATGTCCGGTTTTTTTTGATGAATATACGCAAACAGATCCCGGCAAATGGCGTCCTGGTTCCAGCCGTCAAACCAAAATCCAGCCAGCTTAGGATAGTTCTCCATCAACTCGCCGATCACATCCCGGGCATACCGGCTCTGCCAATCTGCCCGCCGGGTAATATCCACCGTACTGTCACCAATATAGTCTCTGTAAGCCTGGGGATCGATCCAGGGGGCTTCCGGGAAGAAAGAATGAAATTCCGACTGTCCTCCAATATATACAACAACTTTGATCCCATACCTTTCCGCCTCTGCGATCAGCTCGCCCAATATATCCCGTTTGGTGGTATAGGTGCCCGGGATCGTGGAACGCCAGGCCTTGATATAGCCCAAATAGCAATGGAAAATAGCCAGAGTCACATACGAGGCGTGAAGCCGCCGGGCCGCATCGATCCACTTTTTGGCCTGCCAGCCCGCCGCCTCAAATGCCTCCTCAAATGCCGCAGGGGTTTTATACAGGGGGACATGCTCCGCCCAATGTAAATTCCCCGTGTTGATCCCCCAATGTAAAAACAGCCCCATCCGTGCATCCTTGTACCAGTTGTTTGGCGCCATTGTAAAATCCTCCTCTCACGCTTTTCTATGTTGCATTTTACTATGTTTTTCCATAAAAATCAATGCTGAAACAAAATTTAAGAATAAAAAAATAGGAAGCAAGCTGCTTCCCGTTCCGCCGTCCGATCAGGTCTTCCAACGTTCTAACCGGATACGGACAGAATACCCGATGGCCGCGGCGCCGACGCTTTTTAAAATATCCAGGGGGATAAATGGATACACACAGAGCGCCAAAGCCTGGCCAAAACTTTTATTGCTGATCCACATATATTGCAGCGTTCCAAATAAATAACAAACTGCAACCCCCAAAAGGCAAATACCACATAGCTGCAAAACCGCCAAAACCCATCTGCCCGCCGTTACTTTCTCCCCAAGCCATCCCACCAGCAAGACCATCAGCACATACCCTGTAATATATCCACCGGTAGGTCCGGCCAGCACCTGCAAGCCGCCCTTCATCCCGCTGAACACCGGCAGTCCGACGCTTCCCAACAAGATAAAGATAACCGTAGAGACCAACCCCTTTTTTCCTCCTAAGATTACCGCGGTGATCAATACGCCAAACACACCCATTGTAATCGGTATGGTACCGATTGGGATCGTCATCACAGAAAAAATACAAAGCACCGCGCTGAAAATCGCGCATAAAATCATTTCATTTGTCTTTAACCGCATGCGGATCCCTCCAGATCGTTATAATAATTGCATTATAGCATATTTTCTGCATATTGTCAACTATATATAATTTTTTAGTTTACAATTTACATTTTTTTAAAATGTACTTGACATTGGTTATTGTTTGTGCTATACTTATTAAGCAAATTGATTTTATAGATATCGCAGGGTAGAGCAGTTGGTAGCTCGTCGGGCTCATAACCCGGAGGTCGTTGGTTCAAGTCCAGCCCCTGCACCCACGTCGCGGCGAGCCTTTTGGTTCGCCGTATTTTTGTATAAAAACACGGCTTCACTTGATTGGCTGCCGCTCCTCATCCTTTCCCTGCCGGATGATACCGGATCCATTTTAACTTACATGATGCAGCACAAACCCTCCGTAGAAAGCTTTTTATTTACCCGGTTTTATTGAAAATGCAAGTATGCCAAAAGGTGTATTTTCTAAAAAATGCAGCGATCCTGGAAACTTTCCAGGATCGCTGCATTTTTAAACAGTTTTATCTATCAATTTGGTTAGAACCTGCGCTGCCTCTGCCCGGGTTATCCGGCCCAGCGGATCCAGCCTGCCGTCATCCCGGCCCTGCATAATACCTGCGGCTGCCGCCCAGCTTACCGCCGGGGCCGCCCATGCGGAAACTAGGCTGACGTCTGAAAACCCTTGTAGACCTGCTGTTTCGGCTGTTCCGGTCCCCCGCACCTGAGCAAACCGATAAAGCATGGCCGCCGCCTGTTCCCGGGTCACGGGCATATCGGGGGCAAATTTCGTTTCGCTGACACCGCTGACAATGCCATGCTCCGCCGCCCACAACACTGCACTGTAGTACCAGTCCGTCTGTTTCACATCGGAAAATACCGCCTTGCCTACGGCTTCCGGTATACCAGCCATCCGATGCAGGACAGCGGTCAGCATAGCCCGGCTCATATACCGCGCCGGCGCGAATTCCGTTTCCGTTATTCCGCAAAACAGTCCGTTTTCATACACCGCGCGTACCGCCGGATAATACCAAGCGTCTTCCGGCACATCCGTAAAGGGGAGCTTGGATATTTCCTGCATATCCATATTCTCCGTTTGTTCCGCATCCGGTGTCTGCGGCTGCACGGTTCCATTCTGTTTTCCGCCGCTGGGTAAACCGCCCCCGTTCCATTGCTCTTCCTCTGTATAATCTCCCGTATAGAAAAATATGATCTCTTCTCCCCCAGTGAGCCTATGCGCTTCCATATAAACCGGAGAAACGACTCCATCGACCATATACATCCAGCCAGAATTGGCGCCATAGTCAAAGCTGGCCAGCGTTATGCCC
Source organism: uncultured Clostridia bacterium (assembly GCA_965151315.1). Lineage (GTDB taxonomy): Bacteria > Bacillota > Clostridia > UBA1381 > UBA1381 > Avimonoglobus. Next base: position 24,257 of record CBCTZG010000006.1, on the reverse strand, counting down.
TGGGCATTGGTAACAGCGCTGACATATCCGCCTTGGGCAGTATAGGTGAAGCCTTTCTTTTTAAGCGCCTGCTGAAATACGTCAAATACCGTATCCCCTGGTTTCAAACCATTGACCGTCATCCTAGGGATCCAAACCGTGTCGCCGGCTTTAAGCGTAAATGCCGCTGAAAAGGTCTCCGTTCCACCGCCTCCGCTGCCTTCGTTTTTGCGTTCTACCGTAACCAAACAGCCGGCTTCCTGCCCCCGTCCATTGGTGACCGTCACCAGCGCGCTGCCCGCGCCCACAGCAGAAACGGTCCCCTTGGGGTTCACCGCCGCCACATTCGGATCGCTGCTCTTCCAGTATAAAATCTGCCCGCCGGCTTCCTGGGGATAGATTTCAACTTGCAGGAAAGCCTGTTCTCCCGGGGCAAGGGTCACTGTTCCTGGAGACACGGTAATTGTTTCCGCCGGCAAAATTTGATCCACAACCTGTACCGCGCAGACGGGTGCCAAACTGTCTTCCGACAATATGGATAGGTACACTGTACCCGTTGTTTCCCAACGGATTACCGCCTGGCCCGCCTCATCCGTAACTTCTCCAGGGACCGGCATAAGCTCTCCTTGTTCATCTAAATATCCAATCTGAATACCGGGAACGGCCTGTCCTTTTCCGTCAATGAGCACAATAGAAAACGGCACGCCGGCCTCTGTCTGTATCTGGTCTTGCTCAAACCGTAAATATCTGCCCTCCGATTTCTCCGCAGATACCGCATATACTTCCAAATAATCGCCATCCAAAATGGTCTGGGCCGGTGTTGTGACCAGCGCATGATTCCGGTAAAGGATAAATTCTCCCTCGTCTACGCCCCATAGCCGGGTAATTTCTCCACGGCTGCCAGTCTCATACCCGGCCGGGCAATATTGTGCATGCAAGGCCGTTAAAGCCTCATGGACCGTCAGCTGCCCATTATCGTCTAGATCCTCTGTCCGCACCGTCACCTGGGCCATCCGTGTTCCCTGTACCATCGGTACAGCGCCCTGACAATTGACTGTCACTACAATATCCCCGGCGGCCGGAGCCGCCTTTACTGTTACCGTTGCCTGCACCGGCTGGCGGTACAGGCTCCGCAGCTGTTGATTCCCGCCGTATTTTGCTGAATAGTCATACGGGTATTGCAGGGGATACCCATCATTCTCCAGATACGGGCTGTACCGCTCATCGGACAAGCAAGCCGAAATGGTAACCGCTGTATCCTGCTGGGGACGGGTAACCCGCAGGCTCTCCTCCGCGATGATCTGGGGATGGCTAGTGGCAAAATACCGCTGATCATCCGGCACCGGCTGCTCTGGATTGATGACTGCGGCCAAAATGCCGCTTGTCCCCCGCTCACTGTAGGATTTTGCTGTTAACGCGCCGTTCTCTTTGTAAATGCCATAGAAGCTGTTTAAATCTTCTGTAATATTCGCCGGATCCGTATTATTCCCCCGGATGAAATCAAAAAACTGATTCTTTACGGTCTCCATATCTGCCGCCGCCTGTTCCAGCTCCCGCTGATCCAAAGCGGATATGGTAACCGAAAAGGTTTTGGACGCGGTCAGATTTCCATTCTGCCGGCTTTGCAGAGTGACGGTAAACGAAACCCGCTTGTCCCCTTCTTCCGGCAGTGGCCGAAAAATATAGACTCTGCCCGCGTTCTTTAGATTCGGTACATTGATATAGGCAATATCCGCCGGATTTTCTACCGACAGCAAAACGTCATACCGACGGTCATAGATCCCGATCTCCGCCGGCGTGGGCAGGCCCAGATCGCCCGTCACCCTGCTGCCGTCCCCGATGGATTCGCCGGTAGACAGATCCCGGATCCTGTCCAAGGTATAGCCCGCCAAAATCGTCTGCATTTCCTCCTCTTCCGTGGAACCGCCCAGGGGCGGTACGGTCAGCGTAAGGGTTTTGGTCAGGGCAATGTCCGCCCGGTTAAACGTAAGTGTTGCCGTCAGGGTCACGGTCTTTGGATTTTTCCCTGGCTGAACCAGGCCCGTATAGTTCCCGTACAGGACTTCGTCCACAGATCCTTCCGGCGATTGGATCGCGATTGCCGCCGGGTCACTGGATTCCCATCGGATCCGTACGTTTCGGTTCTCATTGCAGTACTGGGGCAGCACTAGATTCTCCCGGACCGACCCAGGATCTTCATTTCCCCCCCGAATCGCCTCAAAAGTCAAATCATCTCCTACATTTTTCTCGATATATGCCCGTACCTGATCTTCATCCCAGGGGATATTCACCGTATACGCAGGACGGAACGCCATGCTGGCAGTCTGATAGGTCAGCGTAAAGGTAACATAGGCTGCAGCGCCCCAATAGCCACGGAAGCTGTCCGGATCCGCATAAAAGTATGTAATATCCCCGTTTTCCGCAATATTGCCGCCATCCTGCCGGATCTCCACAGTCTGAACAGCGGCTTCTATCGCCCCATAGCCAGCCGCCGCCAGATCCTCCTCCAGCATCCGGCAGACATTGGTATCCTGCCCGTATACCGGTGTTATGCGGTAATACGCTCCTAACGCCTCTGCTGCCGCGGCTAAATAATCAGCCGGCTCTACTGCTGCGGCGGCAGGCAGATTTTGCGCCAGCATCACTGCCGCGCAAAGCAGCCAAATCCATTTTTGTAATCTTCTCATAATTTCCTCCTATTCTGTCAAGCGAAACCGCGCTGCCGGGCAAGCGGGCTTCATATCCGCATGCCAGACAAATATTTGCAGTGTGTCCGCCCGCTCCAATTGCAGTACCGTGTCCGCAATTTCTGTTTCCGTTCCAGCAAGCTGGGCTTTATATACATCCACCACCGTATTCCCTCGCACTACGGCTGCATAAACCGCCGCTTCCATTCCCTGCGGCGCTTTTACGCGGATTGTACCCTGTTCATAGCTGATCTCAACGGCATTGCCGGACTCGCACTGCCAGGCTAAAAGCGGAAATCCACCGTTTTGTTTTTCTGCATCCGGAACAAATTCACCGCCCAGCTGTGCCGCAAATTCCGCCGATTGCATATCTGCCGCCGGCATCCGTGTCGTACTGCCGTCTGTTTGATCTTCGGGTGCATACGCCCCCAGGCCAAAGTCCCATGTACCTTCCAGGTAAAAACAATTTTCACAGGCCCCGGAATAGAAATTGCCGATGACCCCGCCGGTAAAAGCACCCGCCGTATTTTGGACAGCGCCGTAGTTATAGCAGTTCTTCAGACTGGTTTGTGCGCCCTTTACATAGCCGGCAATCCCGCCAACATTGCTCATATTTCCCAAGATCGTACCACCATTATAGCAGCTGGAAATCTGTGCGGTGCCCGCCGACGGTTTAACCCGGCCGGAAATCCCCGCTGTGCATCCCGTCCCGGTAATCTGCCCCAAATTACAGCAGCGCCGTACCGTTCCCTTGACATGTTCTCCCACGATCCCGCCGACGCATCCCGTGCTGCCCTGGCCGGTAATTTCCGCATAATTAGCGCAATTTTCAATTAAACCGCCGTTCAACACAGCCGCGATCCCGCCGGCGTAGTTTCCGCTGGCTTCTATCCGGCCGTATACGCGAATATTTTTCACTGTTCCAGTGCTAACATATCCAAACAACCCTTGGTTTGTCTTTCCTGAAACAGATAGCCCCCGAACAGAAAATCCCTGCCCGTCAAAAAAACCTTGGTAACTATCTGCATACTTCGAGCCGATAGGCGTCCAGGCCTGATCCGCCAGGTCAATATCTGCCGTCAGGACGGCGTTTGCCGTATACGCCCCCTGATTCACCAAGTCAGCAAACATTCGGAAATCCGCCGCACTTCCGATTTGGTATGCCCCATTAATTTCTTCCAGCCCCGCTGCCAAGGCGGGAGCCGCCCCCGCAATCCAGATTGCCAGCAGGACACCCATCCAAATTTTTTTCATCTGCATTCCTCCTCAAATATAACATTAATTTATTTAAAAGCCATTTAGGCTATTTTTTTCCATAAAAAGAACGGCCGGGCAATTGCCGCAGCCGTTTTTCGCGCGCTAAGAACAGGCAAAGGATTGCTTTGCCAAATTTCGGAAACAGCCTGTGTACCGCAGGTTTTCCGCCGTTTTGCGCATGTCTCCTGGCTTAAACATCATCAGCCCCGATCCATGCCTTCCCGGCGAACTGCCAGTGGCGGCTGTTTTCCAGCCATAGGACCGGGCCTCCGTTTTCACAGTGGCGGCACCGCGCCGGTTTCGCACCGGTCTTCCATCTTAGCCGGCGCGGCCAGGAGCCTGGCCCGCCGGAACGCAAAACGTCCTATACAGTTTTCATTTATTTAGAACAAGTACGGAATACATCATCCGGCTTCCCGATCACCACCAGATGATCCTCCGCCTGGAATATATAGTCCGGCCCAGGAATCGGCGTAACCGCCTCGCCCTGCTTGACCGCCAATACACTGATATTGTGCCTTTTCCGCACGTTGATATCCTGGATACTTTTGCCGACCCACCCAGGCCGGACCGGTATCTCAAAGATCCCATAATCATGGGTGAGCTCCACATAATTAAAAATATTTTCTTTATTATAGCAGATAGCCAGCCGCTCCGCGATCTCCCGTTCCGGATAAAATACATCATCCGCCCCGTTGCGCAGCAGGAATTTTGCTTGGATATCCCGGCTGGCCTTAGAAACAACCCGCTTGGCGCCCAGCTCCTTCAAAAGCGAGGTCACCTCCAGGGAGGACTGAAAATTTTCCCCGATGGTCACAAAGCAAATGTCAAAATCACTGACACCCAAAGACCGCAGCACATCCTCATTGGTGCAGTCCCCAATATTCGCGTCCGTAAAATTGGGCGCTAACGACTCAATGATTTCCTCATCCTTGTCCACGATCATCACATCGTTGCCAAGATCCATCATTTTCATGGCTAAATGCCGGCCTACACGGCCCATACCGATCACCAATACAGATTTCATTAGAATACGCTCCTTTTAACCAATCAATATTTTCTCCACAGGCCGGTCTATAGGGACCCGGGTTCGCCGCTCCGCCAAAGCCAGAGCCAAGGACAGTCCCCCTACACGGCCGCCGTACATCAAAATCATCAGCAAAACCTTTGCGACCGGGTTTGCCGCCTGGGTAACCCCAGCGGAAAGCCCCACCGTCCCGGCGGCGGAAATTGTCTCAAATAATACCGCCTTCAGGGGCAGGGGCTGCATAGCGCAGATCAGCATAGTGCTGACCAAAATCCCCGTCACATATACAATGAACACCGCGCTTGCCCGCAGGATCACATCTTCCTCCAGCCGGCGCTTCCATACATGGATGGTCCGGTCCTGCCGGGCTGAGGCGAAGGTCCCGATAATCAGCACCGCAAACGTAGTGGTTTTGATACCGCCGGCCGTAGACCCTGGGCTGCCGCCAATCAGCATCAATATCATAGTCAGAAGCGCTCCGCTGTCGCTCATATTCTGAAAATCAACCGTATTGAATCCAGCCGTCCGCGGAGTGACAGCCCCAAATAGGGACGCTACTATCTTCTCGCCCATACCCATACCGGACAGGCTGTGGTGATTCTCAAACAGGAAAAACAAGATTGTCCCACCAAAAATCAGCATTGCCGTGACAAACAGCACAAGCTTGGAATGGAGCCTGTATTTTTGCAGATGGTGCCGGCAGGTAAACATATCGTTCCACACAATAAACCCTAAGCCGCCCATAATGATCAAAAACATCAGCGTCACGTTGACCAGCACATCGTCCCGCATCAGCGTAAAGGAGGAATATTGCTGGTATTTGCCCATCAAGTCAAAACCCGCGTTGCAAAACGCGGAAACGGAATGGAATACAGCATTATAAATCCCTTCCAAAAGACCCATCTTAGGGCAAAACCGCAAGGCCAGCAGAATCGCGCCGATGGATTCAAATAGGATTGTCCCGGCGGCGATCCGCCGCAAAAGCCGCACAACACCGCCAATTTGCAATGTCCCTGCCGACTCCATCAAAAGCCGCCGCTCATGAAGCCCAATATTTTTTCCCAGGATCATAGCCAGCATGGTCACGATCGTCATGAATCCCAAGCCGCCGATTTGAATCAGGCAAAGGATCACCACCTGACCGAATACGGACCAATGGGTAAACGTATCATAGGTTACCAGCCCTGTCACACAGGTAGCAGATACGGCTGTATACAGCGCGTTAATATACGGTGTTGCCGTCAGGCTCCGGGCCGCGGCGGGCAGCGTCAGCAGTACGGATCCAGCCAAAATGATCCCGAAAAAGCTCAGGGCGATGATTCGTGTATATGTAAGGCGCAGAAACAGCTGATTTGTCTTCATACCATCACTTTCTCCATATCATTTATCTCTCCCTATAGTCCCTGATTATACCACGAACATTCCGGATTGTATAGGCCTTTTCCAAAAAAATTTTAAAAATTTCCTGCCCTGTTTCTTTTTTCATAATCTGTCCATATACTGGGCAGAATATACACAGGAAATGAAAGGGCGGGAAGCGTATGGATCTGTATGCACTCAATCTAATTGTGGACATCGGCGCCGATCTCCTGCTGTGCGGCGGCGAGGTCTACCGGGCAGAAGAAGCCCTTCTTCGAATGTCCACGGCCATGGGCGCGGTGCGGGCGGACGCGTTTGTTGTCAACACCTGTATTATTCTGACCGTAGTTGGCAGGGACGGCGTCTCCTATACAAAAATGCGCCGGATCAGCGGCCATGCCGTAGATTTAGACCGGTTAGACCGGCTAAACGACCTGGTACGGACAATTTGCCGGCAGCGGCCCCCGCTTGCTGACGCGCAGGCTGCCCTTCGTTTGATCCATACCGGAAAGACCTATTCCATCCCCTGCAAAAGCGTCTTATATTTTGTCATCGCCGGCGCCTTTTCCCTGTTTTTCGGCGGTACGCTTCCAGACGCCCTGATCAGCGGTTTTTTGGGAATCTTTCTCATGACACTGCTGCGGCTCTGCGCACAAATCGGCATCAATACTATTTTTTCCAGCATCCTATTTTCCTATTTCAGCGGCCTGCTGGCCGTCCTGGCTGTTAATACCGGCCTGGGGCAGAACCTGGATACCATTATGATCGGTAATATCATGCTGATCATTCCCGGTCTGGCCTTTACCAATGGAATCCGGGATATGCTGGGCGGGGATTTAGTCTCCGGGCTGATGCGTCTGATCGATGCCGGGCTTTTAGCCATAGCGGTCAGCGCCGGGTTTGCCTTTGCCGCCCGGTTTGGCTGGCATTTTCTATAAGCTGCCGCCCAGTATTCCGGGCAGAAGGGAGTTTTTATGCTGAAGCTTATCACCGCTTTTGTCGGTACCGTCGGGATCGCCATGCTTTCCAACATCCGTGGGAAAAAACTGATCTTTGCCGGACTGGGCGGGCTTTTGTCCTGGCTGCTGGTCATGGCCGCCCAACAGACCATTATCACGGAGGCCGTTTTAACCTTTTTTGTCAGTATCGCCGCTACCGCCTGGGCAGAGGGCATGGCACGGATTTTTAAATGTCCGGCTACCCTGTTCCTGGTTTCCGCCATCTTCCCCCTGTTGCCGGGAGGCAAACTTTACTATACGATGAACTATGCCATCAATGGGGACATCCTGGCCTTTCTCCGCACCGGCCTGGACGCGCTGTATACCGCGGTTGCCATTGGCCTGGGGATCATGGCTGTATCCTCCTTTTTCCAAATCCGCAAGGTTTTGGCGGCAAAGCCGCGGTAAAATATTTTCATATCCGTTTATAAAAATTTTATTTGTCTTTTTTCTCAATCCATGGTACAATAAATCTGAAAATATATTTTGGAAAGGGTATATGACCATGAAGAAAAAAAACTACGATCCTTTTAGCAGCCGGCGCCGTGATCCTGCTGTGCGTAATTTGGGTCATCAGCGGCTATAACGCGTTGGTGGCAAAGAATTTGGCGGTGGAAAACGCCTACGCCAATATCCAGTCCCAGCTGCAGCGCCGAGCGGATCTGATTCCAAATGCGGTGAATACCGTAAAGGGCTACGCTGCCCATGAAACAGAGGTGTTTGACGCGGTCAACGCTGCCCGGGCAAAAATGATAAACGCGCAGACCCCAGCGGACAGTCTGGCGGCTGACGGGGAGCTGACCCAGGCCCTGGGCCGTCTGTTTGCTGTCAGCGAGGCTTATCCCGAGCTAAAGGCCAGCGAAAATTTCCTAGCGCTGCAGGATGAGCTGGAAGGCAGTGAAAACCGGGTAAATACGGCCCGGCTGGACTATAATGAAGCGGTCCAGGCGCTGAACAAGAAAGTCCGTTCCTTCCCATCCAATATTCTGGCGAATATTTTTGGCTTTGAAGCTCAGGAAATGTTCCAGGCCCAGGATTCTGCCCAGCAGGTTCCCCAGGTCCAATTTGACTAAGAAGTGCTATGAAAAATCTACAAAAATTTTTGTATATTCTCACTGTTTTGGCGCTGCTGTTCTGCACTGCTGTACAAGCGGCGCCCCAGCCAACCGACCGCTTTTTTGTCAATGACTTCGCGGAGGTACTTTCTCCGGAAACGGAGGATTATATCTTTCAAACCAGCAAGGCTTATTTTGAAAGTGATGGGACGCAGGTGGTCGTTACCACCGTTGCCTCTTTAGAAAATCAGGATATCGAAAGCTATTCCCTGGATATGGCCCGCGCCTGGGGGATTGGCGACAAGGAACGGGACAACGGCGTTTTAATTTTGCTGTCCACTGGGGAGCGGGAGGTCCGGATCGAGGTGGGTACCGGGCTGGAAGGGACGCTGACCGATACCAAGTCCGGCCGGTTTATCCGCAGCGCGGAAGATCAGCTTTCCGCCAATGATTACGACGGCGGCCTGAAAATGATTTATACCGCTGTGATCGGCGAGCTGGAAAACCCGACGCCCAATACGGAGAATACCTCCAATATCCCAGGCACTATATTGGCTGTTGCCGGATTCTTATTTTTCCTCTATATTTTGAAACGCTTAAAAGGCGGCCACGGCCCAGGCGGCGGTTTTTCCGGCGGCTTTTACGGCGGATGGCGCGGCGGCCGCTGGGGCGGCGGCTTCGGAGGCAGTTCAGGCGGCTTCGGGGGCGGCGGCTTTTCCGGTGGGGGCGGCGGTTTCTCCGGCGGGGGCGCTTCCGGCAAATTCTGAACTGATCTTTCCAAATTGGATAGCTCCCTTTGCAGGCAGTACCTGCCCAGGGAGCTTATCCGTTTTTGCTTGTTTAAGGCCGGATTGGCCGTCTATTGACAAACCAAATCTGTTTGGTAATACTTATATGTAGACAGGAGGGCATAATATGAAGCAATGTATGGACGCTGAAAATCTGCATCGCCGCTTGAAAAAAATCATCGGACAAGTGCAGGCGATCGATAGAATGGTTGATGAGGACATCCCCTGTGAAGACATTTTATCCCAGCTGAACGCGGCTAAATCCGCGCTGCATAAATGCGGGCAGGTCGTCTTAGAGGGGCATATCAAGCATTGTGTCCGGGATGGTATCGAACACGGCGACGCAGACAAGACGATTGAAAGCTTCACCAAAGCGGTAGAGCGCTTTTCCAACATGGGATAAACAAACGGATGCAGTTTCATTTGAACTGCTCAGCGTGTCGATAAAGCCGACACGCCGAGAAACTATTGAAAAACAAAGGGATATTTTGTAAAAATGTTCCCGTTGGCGTACAGTGCAAAAAGCAAGCAGCCATGCGTGTTTCTCGATAAAGCCCGCATTTTAGTAAACAATCATTTTTAGAACGCCTTTTCTTATTGTCCTGCTTGCGGTAGGACGAGTTTTTCGACAATCTGTGCAGTTCTATTTGAACTGCCTTTCTTTTACTGGTTGACAAACCCATACCCCCTATGGTATAATTTCGTAAAACAATTCTATTGGAGGCTTTTATGGACCGGTTTATAACGCAGCTTGAATATTTTCTAGCAATGGGCGGAACAAAAAAAGACATTGCCTGTCTTGCCATATCCGGAGCAGCGCTGATTATCAGCATTTTCGATTGGATCCCGCTGCCTTTTGACGCAGCATGGATCGCTATAATCCTGTGTGGTGTCCCAATTATTCTGGAGGCCATTGTGGGACTGATTACATCCTTTGATATCAAGGCGGACGTACTGGTTTCCCTTGCCCTGATCGCGTCCATTGGTATCGGGGAGGATTTCGCCGCCGGGGAAGTGGCTTTTATTATGCAGCTGGGAGCCTTGCTGGAGGATCTGACCGTTGCAAAAGCCCGGGCCGGTATCGAAAAATTGGCGCGTTTAACGCCCCAGACCGCGAGAATCCTGCGAGACGGGACGGAAACAATGATCCCGGCGGAGGACGTTCAGATTGGGGATATCCTGCGGGTTTTGCCCGGCGAAAGCGTCCCGGCAGATGGGGTCATTTTATCCGGCCAGACCTCCATCAACCAGGCTGTCATGACAGGCGAATCTATGCCGGTGGATAAAGCGGCCGGCGACGCGGTTGCAAGCGGTACAGTCAACCAGTTCGGCGTTTTCGAAATGGAAGCGGCAAAAGCCGGTACGGACAGCTCTATCCAGCGTATGATCCGGCTTGTGCAGTCAGCCGACGCCGGGAAAGCAAAAATCGTCAGCATGGCGGATCGATGGGCAACCTGGATCGTTATTATCGCGCTGACTGCCGCCGCGCTGATATGGCTGCTGACCGGCGAGATTATCCGCGCTGTAACAATCCTTGTGGTATTCTGCCCCTGCGCCTTAGTCCTGGCCACGCCCACAGCCATCATGGCCGCTATCGGCAACGCCGCAAAGCATGGTTTCCTGGTCCGTGCGGGGGATGCTCTGGAGCGTTTGGCCGCAGTACGCAAAATTGCGTGTGATAAAACAGGTACGCTAACCTTTGGTGAACCGGAAGTGGCCGCGGCGAAAAGCCTCTCAAAACAGTATACTGACCATGCGATTTATGCGGTTGCTGCGGCGGCGGAACAATATTCCGAACATCCATTGGGAAAAGCGATTGTTCGTTGCTACCAAAAGGAGCGGAGCCAAGATATAATGCATGCGCTTGATTTCCAAATGCTGCCCGGCCGCGGTGTTTCCGCCAAAATCGAGCAGCGGGCTGTATTGGCCGGCAATACAGCGTTGCTTGCCCAGCATAATATCGCTGTACAACCCAACCTGGAGATAGAAGCCTTCCTGCGGCAGGGCAGTACAATCACCTATATTGCCATCGACGGCGTATTGGTTGGCTACATTGCGCTTTCCGATACCCTCCGGCCAGACAGTGCAAAAGTGATTGACAGGCTTTCCAAACTGGGTACGCCAGCGGTTCTGCTTACTGGTGATCATGCCAATGCCGCGAAAAATATTGCGGATCAACTACATATACAAGAAGTCCACGCCGATTGCCTGCCGGAAGATAAACTAAACTATATCGACCGCACCCAAAAGGAAAACATCCCCATTTGTATGATCGGCGACGGTGTCAACGATGCTCCCGCCCTCAAAAAGGCCGCCGTTGGGATCGCTATGGGCGGTATAGGAAGCGACATCGCGATAGAGGCCGCGGATATCGCCCTTGTTAATGATGACATCCGGGCGCTTCCCCATTTAATTGCCCTTTCCAAACGCATGATGACAACCATCAAGCATAACCTTGCCTTTTCAATGGGACTGAATTTTCTCGCGATCATCCTGGCAATGCTTGGTACACTGAATCCGGTTGTAGGCGCGCTGGTGCATAACGCCGGCTCAGTTGCCGTCATCATCAATTCTGCCCTGCTCTTACGGTGGGCAAAAAGCTCCCGCATTGATGACGCTCCGGCTACACCTTCGGCCTGCCCAGATTGATCCCTTTTCAGAGATCAAAAAAACCGGAGCGGCGCCGCTCCGGTTTTTACGTCTCAATCCCGATCCTCGTCCCAGGAAAGAACCTTCCCGTCAGAAGCGCGGATCTCCGCCGAATATTCAATTTGCCCGTACCAAAATTCGATGTCATATACCGGTACACCGTCATCAATCTCGTAATTTGCCTGGGTAATCCTGACATCTGCTTCTGAAACGCCGGCCCGATTCAAAGCGATTTCTTTTGCCTGCTCCAGTCCGATCCCCTGGGCAGCCTGTTCATTCTGCTGCATGGATGCTTTTTGATCTACATCCCAGGAAAGGATCTCCCCGTCAGAAGCACGGATCTCTGCGGAGTATTCCACCCCATCCTGTACAAATTCTATATCGTACTGCCGGATCCCATCATCCCGCTCCAGGCGAGCCTCCGTAAAATATACATCCGCCGCTGCCAGGCCGGCCTTTTTTGCCGCAATTTCCTTTGCCTGTTCCAGCGTAATCTCACCGGCCGCAGGCTGCTGCGGATTGCCGCTGTCACCAGTAATAATCACATCCGCGTCGGTCACTGTTGTGGATTCAGACCGCAGCTCCACCCGCTTCTCATTCTCATACCAATAAACAGTCTTTCCCATCATTTCCCCAATGGCCCGGACTGGCAAATATGTTGTGCCTTCATATAATACAGGATATACCACTTCTCCCTGGGCATTTCGAAATGTCTGCTCTTTTCCATCAATCACAACTGTAAAATCAGGACGCAGCTCACACTGAATTTTCTGCACCACGCCCGCCGCAGAAACGCCGGCAATCACACCCAATATGCCAATCACGCAGCCAGCTAAAATGGATATTCTTTTCTTCATAAAATCATCTCCTTTTTATAATACCCTATTTTTGTATATTATTATACTGTATAAAATTGCATTTGTCAAATAAATTTTAAATAAAAATTAAAAAATTTTTACATAAAAAGCAGCCCGCATATTCTCTGCACCGCATTATCCCAAACGGAAAAATGGCAGGCACATCCCGCGCCTGCCATTGTCTCTTCCCAGCCTTAATAATTCGTGTATAACACAATATCTGTCACAATCCCCTTATAGAGCCGGACAAACGCATAATGATGGTCGTCCTCCGGATCCCAGCGGATAATATTATCCTCCTCATCCCGGGTATCGGCGGGGATATCGGATGGGAAAATATCGCCGACAGCCCCAATAGACAATTTATCCCGGGCCGTTTTGTCATATACATATACCACCGTATCGTCTAACATCCCTAAGTACAAAGCGTCCAGCGCCCGTCCAGCCTGATCGGTTAAAATAAGGATATTACCCGACCGATCCTCCACGACCCCAAAGGCATACTGATTTTCATTCGCCGTATCGCCGCCGAAGTTTACAACTGACCACCGCCCGGCGACCTTACCGCCAATCGTATACAGCTCTGTAAACGGGTAATCTGGCTCTTCCGCCACAATATCGTTTTCCATTGGCCGGAACAGCAGATCAACACCTACCAGCTGCCCGCTTAAGGAAGCCCGGCAATAGATCACATCGCCCTCCTGCAAGCTGGCAATTTCCATATCGCCCAAATCACTGTACGCATCCGGTACAGAATCTAAAATCGCTCCGTCCTCCGCTGTAAACTGGACCTCCCTGCCTTGATAATAAGCGGTAACCACTGTCACCGGCATATCCTCCTCCAGGCCAGTGGTTACGTCCTTCACCACCATAAAGGCCAGCATGGCCGCCGCCTCGCTTTCGTAAGCGGGATGCAGGGTTTCTTCCGGCTCCTGGGTTGGCGCCTGGGTTTCTTCCGGGGCCGGGCTGGGAGATGCTTCCGGTTCTTCCGCCGCCGGCTCTACCAGTACATTCAGCTGGGGGATGTATACCTTCAACGTATATCCCGTACGGAACGCCTCCAGGCCGTCAGCCGTGACCAGCGCGTCCTTCCCATCCATCTCCGCCTCTGCCGCCGCCACTGCCGTCAGCCGGTTCCCGCTGTACACCGCTACAAATACAGGGCCCTGGGCATTTGTATTCTTTAAACGGAGCGTCCGCCCATTCTCAGCCGCCGAGACCGGCAGCGCGGCAAACAGCATCATAATTGTCAAAATAATTGTCAAAAATTTCTTCATTACTCTCACCCTTTCCGATACGCGTGAACAAACTGCGTGGCACATCGGGGCGATTTGCTCCCGTAGTTCATCTGCCAGACGATTGCTTTCCGCTCGATTTCCGCATCCATCTCAATACCATACCGGCGCAGCAGCGTGGCCACGATATGCAGGTATTCCTTCTGATTCGGCGCGGAGAACACCAGGCTGATGCCAAACCGTTCCGCCAGGGACAGTGTCTCCTGCATATTGTCGTTCACATGGACGTCGCCGCCCTCCCGGTCGTTCCAGCTCTCCTTCACCAAATGCTTCCGGTTGGAGGTGGCGTAAACCACCACGTTATCCGGCATAGGCTGCAGCTGGCCGTCCATAACGGTTTTTAAAGCCTTGTATTCCCTGTCCTGCTTTTCAAAGGACAGGTCGTCCAAAAAAATAATATATTTGTTTGGCCTGGGCGCCAGCTTTGCGATCAGCGGCGGCAGCGCCTGGATCTGCTGCTTCTGGGTTTCAATAATCCGCAGGCCGTCCCCGGCAAACATGTTTAAAAGCGCTTTTATAGAGGAAGATTTCCCTGTCCCCCGGTCGCCGAACAGAAGGACGTTATTTGCCCGGTTCCCAGCCAAAAGCGCTTTTGTATTATCAATCAAAACCTGTTTTTGATATTCCAGCCCAATCAAGGAATCAAACGTAACCGATGTGTCGATCATCTCAATCCCAGTCAGCTGTCCATCAAATTGAAAGGCTATGTACTTGGCAAAAACACCCACACCCAGCTGTCTGTAATGGGCAATCAAAAGGTCTAACAGCGCCTCTGGAGTTTTTGCCAAGGTCATACTGTGGATCGAAGCGTAGTAAGCATCGGCAAAGACTGGTGCGTTGTTTGAATTTGCATAGGCGAAGCCGCCGTCCTGGTTGATCAGGCCAAAGATCTGGCGGATATCCGCCAATGCAAATTCATATAAGTCCCGGCCGATCTGTTTATTTTCCTGGGCCAGCCTGGACAGGACGTTGTCATCGTTTGCGAGTAGTGACACGATCAATTCGGTCAACGGTTCCTCCGTCACGCCCTCTGTCTCGGAAAATTCGATCAGCCGCCGCATCGCGGAAGTCCGCTCTCCCGCAATGACCGCTTGTAACGCTTCATTATGTAAGACGTTATAAAAAATAAAAAGTTCCAAAAATCACACCTTCTTTATAAAAAAATTATACCAGACCTGTAAAAAAAAATCAAGTGTTGTAAACCACAGAAAAACATGGTATAATATTTTCGATTTTATACAAGGTTAAAGGGGCTGATTTTACGAAAGGCATGGGGCAGGTTTTCCGGGACACGATTCCGGTCATGACGGGATACATATTTTTAGGGCTGGCGTTTGGCATCCTCATGCAGGGCAATGGCTATAACGCCCTTTGGTCTGGACTTGTGAGCCTGGTGGTTTACGCAGGCAGCATGCAGTTTGTGCTGGTGGGGCTTTTAACCAGCGCGTTTAACCTGCCGGCGGCCATCCTGATGACCCTGAGCGTCAATGCCCGGCATCTGTTTTACGGCCTGTCCATGATCACCCGGTTCCGGGGGCTGGGCCGGAAGAAGCCGTATCTGATTTTTGCGCTCAGCGATGAGACCTACTCCCTGCTGTGCGCCAAGGATCCGCCGGCGGGGATGGGCCGGGAGGCCTACTATTTCCGCACGGCGCTGCTGAACCAGGGCTATTGGGTGCTGGGCTCTGTTTTGGGGGGGCTGTTCGGCAGCCTGGTGCATTTCAACACCACAGGCATTGACTTTGCCATGACCGCCTTATTTGTGGTCATTTTTGTGGAGCAATGGGAGAGCGCCCCGTCCCGCCTGCCCGCTGTGGCCGGCGTTTTGATCAGCGTTGGCTGCGTTTGGCTTTTTGGGGCGGACAGCTTCATTATTCCCGCCATGCTGGTAATTTTGCTTTTGTTGTTTATGCTGCGGGGCCGGATTGAAAGGGGGCAGTCGAATGCGTCTTGACACGATCCACTCCCTGATCCTGATCGGTACTGTCGCCGCCGTCACCTTCCTCACCCGTGCGCTGCCCTTCCTGCTGTTTGGCCGGGGGAAAACCGTGCCGCCGGCGGTAGAATACCTGGGCCGCGTCCTGCCATTTTCGGTGATGGGACTCTTGGTGGTGTACTGCCTGCGGGACATCCAGCTGGCCCGGGCGCCCTTCGGCGCCGCAGAGGTTATCGCTGTATTGGCTGTCATCCTGCTGCACAAATGGCGGCACAATATGCTTTTGAGTATCGGCGCGGGCACAGCGCTGTACATGATATTGGTACAGCTTGTGTTCTCCGCCTGAAAAACACGGACATGTTGTAGTATAGAAAAAAAAATTTAAAAAAATCCCCAATATCTTTGAAAAAAGGCTTGCAAAACACGTGAAGGTGTGGTATAATAATAAGCGTAGAAGGAAATTACATTCTACCCTTTTATCCTATACATATCAAGCCTAAAAGCATCGGTGCCCGATGCTTTTATGTTTTTTGGGGCCAAAATTGACAGGCAGTGTGATTCTGCCGTCTGCCCGGCCCGGCGGAAATGCGCTTGGAAAACCTGCGTTACGCGGGTTTTATTTTTTTGCCGGCCCGGCGGCTGGCTGAAGGGCGTGCCCGCCCCGCACAAAAAAAGAGAGGCCAAAGGCCTCCCTTTTTTTGATTAAAACCAGTGTTCAAATCAATTTTTCACAATGCCGCGCATTACCACTCAAATACAACGCCAGTCGGAGCTGTCTCACCGGTAATGGACTTCAAATCACTATTGTCTGTGCCTGTACCGATTTCCATTTCTACGCTTGCGGTAATGATATCTTCAACATCAAACTTCTTGATTTCCACGGATGGCTTCTCATATATTTTCATATCTGTCTACCACCTTTCTTACTCTGCAGCCGGAGTTGTGTATGTTACAGCATCTGTTGTAACAGTAGTTTCACCAGCTGTTACGGTACCAACCGCGCTAAATTCACGGCTCGCGTCCGCAGTCTTGTTGCCGACATAGAATGTGAAGCCAGCGCCTTCCATATTTGCAAGCCAGTCTGCAGATACATAGGCTCTTCTGCTGTTCTTGCCGCTGGTGATTGTAACGTCAGCAGCAGTTACATCTTCTGTACCCGGTGTAATAACAGCCTTATAGAAGAATGTGTACGCACCAGCCTTGGAATCCTTACCATCTGCAACGGTCAGTTCCATCTCCGGATCGGTTACAACCGGTGCAGCGTTCTTGATTGTAACCTGCTTAGTCGCGGTAACTTCCGTCTTAGAAGCAGAGGTTGCAGTAATTGTAACAACTGTATCTTCTGCTACATCTTTCGCAGTCAGCTTACCAGATGCATCAATAGCAGCAGCCTCATTATTGTCAACAGACCAGGTAACAGTTTCGCCAGCCATTTCCTCGCCGTTCTGATCCTTTACAACTGCGGTATAAGTAGACTCAGCGCCTTCATTTACCTCAGCCGCGCCAGTGATCTCGATGCTGGTAACTTCAGGCTCAACAACTACCGGAACATCCTTAATGGTAACTGTCTTTTCTCCCTTTACTTCACCATTGGTTACAGAAGTTGCGATAACCTTAACAGTTGTGTCACTTTCAACAGCATTTGCAGTCAGTTCACCGGTTTCAGCATTGATACTTGCCGCTGTCGTATTGTCAACAGACCAAGTAACTTTTTCTTCTGCCATCGCCTGATCTTTCTCGTCGTATACAGTTGCTGTGTAAGCAGCCTTTTCGCCTTCATTGACAGTATCCGCACCAGTAACAGTAATCTTGGTAACTACAGGTTCAGATGTTCCAACTTTGAGCGTTACAGGAGTAACTTTTAATGCCCCTGTTGCGTCGGAATCAAAATTGTTATATTTTAATTCATTAAGCAACGAACCACTATCAAAGTCAAATTCAGCAAACATTATAGCTTCCTGTCCGCCAAATTCAAACGTTAAATCTTTTGTTGGAACAGCATTCAAAGTAATGGTGGCTTCCCAAACTATATTATTAGGAATTTCATACACCGCAAGATTATATGCAGGAGTAACTGCAATTGAATAAGTCAATTTTCCATCTGTAGTAACTGCTGTTGTTGCACCCTTATTTAAAATATCTTTGTATTGTTTTGGTGTAATTGTTTTAATAGTAGTTCCATACTCAGGTACTTGTACTTTAGCATCTATATTAGTGATGCCAAAAACTTCGTTAGATAATTCATCAACTCCTGTACAATGTAACTGTAGTTTAAATGTAGATCCAATCTCCAGCGTTTCTGGTACGTCAACTAATTTTAATTCCAGTGCAGGAGCCGACGGCTTTATTTCTGCAAAGGCCGTACTCATTGTACAAACCATAGCAATTGCAGAAATAAATGAAATCAATTTCTTCATTACCTTAACTCTCCTTTCATTATTTACAATATACTATTGCGGCTGTACAATAAATTCAATTTCCGCTGCATGCTTCAAAACAGCTATAGCATCTTCACCGTTTACTATGTTATTCTTTATTACGTCTGCCGCTGTGAAAGCATCACCTTCAAGCGTTTCAATTTCTGCTGCATGCTTCAAAATTGCAATGGCATCTTCACCATTGATTATTTTATTTCCTGTTGGATCACCAATCATGATTGTCGTACCGCCACCACCAACGGTAAATGTCCCAACGAAGATTTCTTCCAGTGCGTCTCCGCCGATCTTAATGGTGTACTCGCCGTCGTCCATGGTCTTCAGGCCCATGTTCTGGAACGTACCGGTGTTTTCACCATTGGCGATCGCTTCCAGAGCGTCCTGGTTGATATATAAAATCTGCTCAGCCTGCAGATTCGTATCGTCCACGCCTTCGCCATTTTTATAAATCAGCACTGTGTATTGGCCGGCATCCTTGTCGGACGCGAAAGACTCTGTAACAGAAACGGTACCTGCCGCAGAATCAACCGTAAAATCCGTATCTTTTACCAGGTCTGCCGCAAAAGCAGAGGCGGACAGGACAGCCGACAAAGACATTGCCGCAGCACATCCCAGCGCAATTTTTCTCAACGCTTTTCTCATTCCGGGGGTCTCCTTTCTAAACTTAGATTGCGGCGGAAGATCATCCGCCGCCTCAGGCTCCGCCAAACGCTCTGCGGAAGCCTGCCGGGCCTCGTGCCAAAGCCCGTTTGCTTATGTACTCTACGCAATAAGCACATTTTCTTTTTCGCCATACATATCCCACACAAAACGCATCCGTCACCACAACGGCTTGCACGGCCGTCACCACAACGCCCGCCCGCATAAACAGATAAAAATTATTATGTAGAAGTAAAACCCACAACCCTTTTTATCCTATGCCACACATCCTACCCTTATTATAGCGTTTTTACCCGAAGATTTCAATCCCATTTCACAAATTTCCGTAAATTTTGTTACAATTACAGAAGCAAAATTTAATTTTTATGCAACTTTCACAACCCCTGTCCACCCCGGCTCCCAAAAACCCGGAAAAACAGGCAGCAACTGGATTCCCCGGCTTTATTTTTCTCCCAAAAAACCCAATTTTTTGTGAAATATTTACATTTCCCAAAACATGGAAGCTTCGGTTTATGCAAACTGCCAAAACAAAAGGGAACGGCCGCGCCGTCCCCTGGTCCCAGAATTATTTTACAATGTATTCCCCGTTTTGGATAATCGCGTAGTTGGCAATCTTGTCCGGCTCGCCGTCCGCTGTAAAGGTCATCGTACCGGTCACGCCGTCTACCTCGATCTGGGTCATGGCCGCGATAATCTTATCATTGTCCATCTCGCCGGCCTTTTCAATGGCCGCTTTAATCGTATAGATGGCATCATAAGCGTCCGCCGCAAACTGGTCCGGCGTTTCATTGAACTTAGCTTCATAAGCCTCTACGAATTTTTTGATGTTCTCTTTTTCCGCAGTAGCAATAAAGGGCGTCAGGAACACGGCGCCTTCAATGGCGCTGGTATCGCCGTTCAGCTGATCGATCACACCGTCCCAGCCGTCGCAGCCATAATAGGGCAGGTTCATGCCCAGGTTCTTCGCCTGGTCAGCCACATAAGCCACCTCGGTATAGTAGAAGGGCAGGAACAGGGCCTCCGCGTCTGTGCTGTTGATCTTTGTCAGCTGGGCCTTGAAATCCTTGTCGCCGCTGGTAAACGCTTCTTCCGCCACAACTGTGCCGCCCAGCTCTTCAAACTTGGCCTTGAATGCGTCCTTGATTCCCGTGCTGTAGGAGTCGGAGGAGTCAAAAATCACAGCAATCTTGGACAGGTTGTCTGTATTCTTAATATACTCGGCCATTTTCTCGCCCTGCTGGGGATCCGTGAAGCAGATCCGGAAGCCGTTGGGGTGCTTGGTGCAGTCCTGGGCGGAGCCGCTGGGCGATACCTGCAGGATCCCATCGTTCACGGACTCGTCCGCTACTGCAATACAGGGGTTGCTGGTTACCGTCCCCATCAGCACCTGCATACCGTTGTCCATCAGCCGGTTGTAAGCGTTGACTGCCTTCTGGGGATCGTTTTCATCATCCTCAAACATGTATTCAATCTGCATGCCATTGATCCCGCCGGCCGCGTTGATCTCGTCCACCGCCAGCTGGCCGCCGTTCTGTACGGAAATCCCGTAGGACGCCGCAGATCCGGTCAACGGGCCGATGCCGCCGATTTTGACTGTGTTTCCGCCCGCTTCGTTATTGCTCTGGCCGCCCTGCTGGCCGTTTGTGCCGCAGCCTGCCAGACAGGCTGACGCCATTACCGCCGCAAGCACTGTGGATACTACTTTTTTCATAAATTTTACCTCCATCTAATTTGAATTGAACATTCAGTCTTCCTAATCATACTACCCAATCTAAAATTTGTCAAGTAGTTTGCTATATTTTCACAAAAAAATCCCGTTTCCTTGTGCAAAATCAATAATCCACCCATACCCCACAGCCCGCGGGATACAGCTCGTCCAAACCAGCCTGCAGCGCCTGGGGGGTCATTCCGGAAAGGCCGTGGCCCGCGGCAATTTCCGGCGTATAATCTCTGAATGGATAGACCGTAAAATTTTTCAAATTTTTATCATAGTAGGTGACCAGCGGGGTCAGGGCGGCTTCCGTGATCTCCGTCCGCATTTTCCCGGATTGATCCCGCACACCCGTAACCGTTACCCGGGCCATACCGCCCAGCAGGTTGTCGGCCTTGCGCTGGCTGGAAATGTAGTTGCCCAGAGAATAATAGACCAGCGTTTTGTTCCCTGTCAGCCCCGTCAGCCATTCCGCCGGCCCCAGCACATGGGGATGCGCCCCGATGATGAGATCTACTCCTAAATCCGCCATATACTGCGCCAGCTTTTGCTGGTCCGGCTGGATTTCCCGCACATATTCCTTTCCCCAATGTATAAAGACCACCACAAAATCGGCCGCTGCCCGGGCCGCTTCCACATCCCGCCGAATTCGTTCCGGATCCGTCAGGTCCACCAGGTGGGCCCGTTCCGGTGTAAGCTCAATCCCGTTCAGGCCATAGGTATAGTTCAGCGCCGCAACCCGGATCCCTTTGTCCAGCACCCGGATCGCCGCTTGATCTGCCGGGGTCGCGTGGGCGCCCGCTGTGGTGACCCCCGGATACTGTCCCCAGAAATCCAAGGTATTTAAAAGCCCTTTTTTGCCCATGTCCATGGCATGGTTCGAAGCCATCAAAATCAGGTCGAACCCGGCTTCCGCCATAGCTTGGCCGGCAGCCTGGGGGGAGTTAAACGCCGGGTAGCCCGAGTAGCCAAATTCCTCCCCGGCTAAAACCGTCTCCAGCCCAATGGCAGTGATGTCTGTCTGATCCAGTATGGGCCGAATGTTTTCATAAAGGGGTGTCATATCGTAGCCGCCATTTTCCTGCTTGCAGCTATTGACGACGGGCATATGGAGCAGATTATCCCCCACAGCCGCCAAGGTCACCTGATATACCGCCTCCGCTGTCGGCACCGGTTCCTGCGGCAATCCGCCGGCAGGCTCCGCCTGCTTGTCCAGCCAAAGGCTGGACGCAAAGCACACGATGATTAGCCCAATGGAACATACGCTGAATAACGCCTGTTTTCGATTCTGCATAGAAATTGATTCCTTTCTTGCCGCCAGCTGGCAGCTGAATCGCTCCCATAATAAGCCTAACATACACCGTCCTGAATGTCAAATTAAAGTTATATTGTGATTTTATTACATTTGTTTCCCTGGTATGTGTTCCTGCGCACCATTTCCTTGTCAATCTCGTTCAGCACTACAAATTTTTTCAAGCTCCACAGCGGCGCCAACAGACTGTCCCGGGCGCCGTCGCCGGTAAGCCGCTGGATCACCGTTTCCGGCGGCAGCACCTCCAGCTGCCGGATAATAATATCCACATATTCCTCCAGGCCCAATACCGGCGCCGTCCCCGCCAGGTATTGCCGGGCAATCGCTGTCCCCCGTAAGATGTGGAGCAGATGCAGCTTAACGCAGTGCGGCCGGAGCAGGCCGACCTGCCGTGCGCTTTCAATCATCATTTCCGGGGTTTCTCCCGGCAGTCCGTCAATCAGATGCACACAGACCGGGATCCTCAGGGCAGTAAGCTGCTGGTAGCCCACCAAAAACTCCTCATAGGTATGACAGCGGTTGATCCGCTCTCCCGTAACATCAAAAATGGATTGGAGCCCCAGCTCTACAATTAAATAGGTTCGGCGGTTCAGTTCCGTCAAATAGTCCAGCACGTCCGGCGCCAGGGCGTCTGCCCGGGTAGCCACGCTCAAGCCTACTACGCCCGGCAGCGCCAAAACCGGTTCAAATTTTTCCCGCAGCACCGCCGCGGGCGCATATGTATTGGTGTGGGCCTGAAAATAGGGGATATACCTGGCATTCGGCCATTTTTTTCCCATGGTTTCCCGCACTGTCTCAAACTGGCTGACCAGGCTTTCGGCAGGGTCTCCGGCGAAATCGCCGCTGCCTGCGGCAGAGCAATATATACAGCCGCCGCGGCCTTTTGTCCCGTCAATGTTCGGACAAGTAAAGCCGGCGTTCAGCGGGATCTTGCACACCTTTCCGCCGAATTTGTGCCGGAGATGGTAATTCCAGGTATGGTAGCGTTTATTGTCATCCGAGTATGGAAACTGATTGTCCATGATTTTCTCCCATTGGTTCGATGATTCAATAAAAAATAGCAGAAGACAGGGTCTCCTGCTATTTTCTCATTAACCCATCTGAAAAGACTTACAGTCTGTGCAGGTCTTTTTTGTCGGATCCATCTCGTGAGTCCCTACTGTAATGCAGTCCAAAGAACAGTAGTCTTTGTCATTACAATGGAACTTACATTGTTGAACCGTACACTTAATGCATTCATTTGCCTTATTACAATTCATCTTTTATCCCTCCTTCAATCCTATTATGTCCGGATCAAAGGATTTTATGTATCGGTTTACCGCAGCAAGTAGGAATACTTGTTATAAAGCTCAATCCCCTTACTGATCTCCGCGCCGGATAGCCGGCCGGTCAGATAGTCTTTCAGTTCTTTCTTTTCCTCTGGTGTAAGCCCGCCGCTGAGCAAGCCCAGAATATACCCCGGATCGACCTTAGATGCCAGCGATGTTGCCGCCGCCATATCCCCTGCCGGAATATCTTTAGCCAAATCACTAGTTTTATTTCCATCGGTTTGCCCGGAATCCTTCTGGGCAGCCTGTGTGGATGTCGGTTTTTTCAGTTCCGGCGGTGGCGTGGGCATAATCACTGCCTGGGCGATCTCCTCTTCTGTGGGCATATTCTCCGCACCGGCCGGACTGTTCCCAACCGCCGCAGGATCTGTTGTTCCCTGTCCGCTGTTGGCTGACGAGTCTTCTCCAGCAGGCAGCTCAGTTCCGTCAATCACGCCGTCAATGGTGTTCAGCACGGAATCAATATCCTCCTGCTGCAAATCATCCAGCATGGAGATAACTTCCGGGTCATTCATAAATTTTTGGATCTGCGGAAAAACTTTGAATTTTATATATAAAAATACAATAACCGCCGCAATCAGTATTACAGCCAGCAAGGATAGCACGATCCGCTTGATCACCCTTCCGGCCGTTAATGGTTTTTTCATAGCAATATGTATCCTTTCCTGAGAGTACTTTTATTATACTATAGCTTCCGCTGGATTGCAAGTACAAAAAAACAGGAAGTTTTCACTTCCTGTTTTTTCTGCAAATTTTTAGTCGGCCATAACCAGATGGTCTGCCAAAATCGTTGCCAGCAGGCCAATCGTCAGGGTGCCGCCGGCTGCCGCCAGCTGATCCTTGATGGAATCCTTATCGGCCTCGCCGGCTGTAAACATCTCAAGGCAATAGGCGACTGCCTGGGTCTTGATCTCGTTTTTGAAG
>CBCTZG010000005.1:0-60247 GCA_965151315.1 uncultured Clostridia bacterium | reverse complement strand
TACATATTCCTGTTCCCGTTCAAACACTGTTTTGATTGCCGCGGCGCTGACCATTTCCGCTGCCGCGCTGTACATCCGCTTATTGACCTCATACCGCGCTTCCGGGATTGTCCAGGAGAAGTAGTCGCCGGATAGCTGTAGGTATTCCTTACCGTCGTTGACCAGGTCTACATATTTTTTATAATCTGCGTTGGTGGTGAATGCCGCCACAGCAGCCATATCCTTGAACTTGGTCTGCAGCTCCGCCACGGTCGCGCATTGGCTGGCAGCCATTTTCTGCCGGAACGCCAGCATTGCCTTTTCATTATTTTCTACATGGTTTTTATAAACGCCAAACTCCGTGTGCAGCTTCAAAATATCCGCATACTTCTCAAACAGGCCCATCACCGTATCGGCTGTAGACGCCTGGATCTCAGCCAGCGCCTTTTTCTCAAAGCTGGCGTCTACCGCCGCCGCAAACTGGGTCTGCAGCTGCTCCTGCGTTAAAAATTCTACAGGGATCAGGGTCTCTAAGGCGGCAGCCTGATACGCCGCGCCTAGCTCCTGAAATTTCCCTGTCAGGTCTAATTTAAAATTTGTCTGGTATTTTTCCAAAACCGCCTGCAGGGCCGCCGCGTCCGCCGCCTGATTGATTTCTGTCAATGCCAGACCGTTTTCCAGGGCTGTTTTGATTTGCCCTAAATTCACATATTCCCGGCCTACTACGTTATTCATAGCCTGCTTGATTGCATCCTGGGAATAATCCGGGTAATCGTTTTCGATATCAATGTCCAGCTCTACTTGATGGGCCAGGAAAAAGTCATACATGCTGTCTGCCGTTGTGTTCTGCGCCATCTGCTCCATAAATGCCTGGAAGGAGGTACTGTCCATATAAGAGAACGGAATGGCGTCGGTTTCCGAGCCGATCCGGGTCCGGATATAGTAAAGCCCCGGCTCCTCGCCGTCCATATTCAATACATAGGCGGCCTGCTGGGCGTTGGCTGGTATATCAATGGTGTCCGCGATCAAGAGCGCATTCGGGGAAAATGTCCCATTTTCTAAATCACTGTCAGCAAGTTGAGATTTATATACAGTAATCATCCCTGTCCGGGCTGTGGCTGCCGCTTCGACATAAAAGGTGACCGTTACCCGGTTGTTCTCATCCGCACCGCCGGGCTGGGTCTCCATGGCCCAGGCCGGCCCTGTGCTGAGCATGCTCAGCACACCAAGCAGGGCGGTCGCTTGTTTTATTTTTGTTTTCATCATGATTATCGTTCCTCCGTCGGTCTTACAGTCTCATTAAATTGTAAATCAGTACGGCTGCCTCCGCCCGGGTCAGGCTTTTAGCCGGCGCGAAGGTATGCAGGTCTGTTCCCCGCATTACGTCCAAGGCATACACCGCGCTTACGCTCTCCCGCGCCCACGCGGCGATCTGGTCCTCATCGTCAAATACGCCAAGATAAATATTCACCTGGGGCAGCTTTCCCTTATTCTTGCAGGCTTGGGCCATAACCGCCGCGGCCTCCTGCCGGGAAATCAGCGCCAGCGGGAACGCCTTGTTATACTGGAGCATTGCTTCGGGGATCAGCTCAGCGCTTTTGGCCGCCTGCATTGCCGGCGCGTACCAGTCTGCTTTAAACACGTCATAATATGCGCCGTTGTATTCGCCCTCCGCCAGGCCTAAGGCCCGGACTGTCATGGCAACGAACTCCGCCCGGGTAACTGGGTCCTCCGGCACGAACAAGCCGTCGCCCTTGCCGCTGACAACATTTTTCTGGGCCAGAGCTTCAATATACTGTCTTGCCCAATGGTCGGTGACGTCCGCGAAAACACTTTGCCCTTCCCCATCAAGATTCTCGTCCTCAAAATAGAAATCGTCGCCCAGATCCGTATCATTGTCTGTATCTGTACTGGGCTTGCCCAGCATGGATTTGTCAATCTCGCCCCGGTCATATGTACCTACCTTCTTGCCTCCGTCGCCTTCTAAATACATGGTGTTCACGCTGGGCGTTACTTCGCTGATTTCTGTACCGTTGCCGGTAAAGTCATTGTTCCGGACAATGGTGTCCGCGGAGTTTTTGGAAATCTTTAGGCCCGAAACCGTGTTTTTCACGTTGTTGCCGTCAATGATCTCCCCCCAGGTCAAATGCAGGTTTACGCCCGCCGCGTCTGTCGAGCTGACGATACCACTGTTCTGGGCAAAGTCCTCAATGCTGCTTTCCGCCCTAGCGTCCTCCTGGAATGGGCCGGTTTTATCGTAAGGGGTGGTACCGATACCAGTGAGCTCATTATGCGTGATCCGGATCCCGTACATCAATGTAGACAGGATTGACGTATCCTCAACCTCTTCGATCAGCGTACCGATACCGCCGTCCATCCCCGGCCCGATAGCTGTAGCGCCGCCCTGCCGGCCATGGCCTTTATTGGTAGAGCCTACGATTTTGTTGTTATCCACGTCCATAAAATACTGTACATCCAGCCGGTTATCCTTTCCCTGAATCCCAGCCATCCAGATCCCGCCGCCGTCGCGGATGTCATTGTCCCGAATAGCCGCGTTATACCCGCACCGGTAGAAGTGGATGCTGCCTTTATTATTATTGGCCGCGAACACATTATCTGCCAGCGTAAAGTTTGCCTGCATATATGGGTTTACCATATAGACAGAAGTTTCATCTGGGATGACATCCCAGGGCTCCGCCACATAAATGGTATTATTTTTTACTTCCCGAATCTTCCGGATCTGGCCTAAGCCGGTGCCGTTGGTAATTACCACATAATCCACGCCTGGTGAAAAGCTGATGGCTGTGATCTCTTTTGTGCTGTCCAGGCTGTCCTCCGCAGCTGCGGCCACCGGGGAAACGATCTTACATTTCCCGGTCTGGCCCTGGAAGCCCTCGCCGCTGTTGTCCTGGTAGTCGCCAATGGTACCCTCAAAGGTATTTCCCATCAAAAGGTTGTCATCGCCCTCAAAGTCAGTCCCTCTGTGCTCTGTGGCGCCAGTCAGCTCCTGCCAGCCGGGATCCTGTATCTCACCGCGCTGCACCTTCCGTTTTAAGTTATCGCCGATGAGGGTGTTCCCCTGGAACCAGGACCGGTCCGGCAGATATTCTACCCCCTCCTGGGTAGTACTCTGCCACATGACAATGGGCCGGCAGACATTTTTGATCGTATTGTTGCGGATCCTGTTATAGGCCGTGCCCCGCACCTCAATACCATAATGCGTAACGTCAAAGTTACAATCCTCGATGACCAAATGCTTCGGCGCCCAAATATCCGCCGAAGTCCCGTCGGCCAGCTTGATGTCTACATTTTTAATAATATATCCTTCGCCCTTTGTGCTTTCTTGTCCCGCCGGCAGTACCGCATCGCCCCAAACGTCCCAGCCGAAAAAGGCAATACTGACAATATAGCCGTAAATCAAGCGCTTTTCATTGTCAATAAAGGTGTTGGGCCGGCCAATCTCGGAAAGCAGGGTCATGTCCAGTACGCCCACATTGGAGGTTTCGGAATAGATCAGCTTGTTGGCCTCGCCGTAACCCGGCTCGTCTAATGGCGTCAGGGCAGACCGCCGGACGGTGGTCCGGGAGGTATCAGAGGTATCCGCGCCGCTCCATTGGATGACTGTCCCAGCCTTGCTTTCCCCTTGCAGCACGGTGTTGGCGCCAATATTGATCATGTCTACAATATACGTTCCGTTAGGGAAATACACGATCCCGCCCCCGGCTAAGGCCGCTTTGTCCACCGCCATCTGCACAGCCGCCGTATCATTTGTAATACCGTCGCCTTTCGCGCCCAGCTCCTGTACATTGACAATATTCTGGGTGTTAATGTCCTGCACCCAGGAAACGTTTAAGTCATAATTCGTGTTAAAATACTGGATATTATCATTGAACGCCACAACGGTGACCCGTTCCCGGGCGGGCTGCTCCATCGACACCCAGCCCAGGCTGCCGCCGGCGCCGTTGGTGTAAGAAATGTCATACTGGCGGCCAACCTCCAAATCGGCCGGCGCGGTAAAGCTAGCGCTGAAATCTGTCAGGTCATATACTGCCCCAAAATGCTCAGCGCCAGTTTCCGCGTCCGTAAATTTTACCTGGACGCCTTGGGCGGAGCGGTTCTGGGGGTTTGCCATATTCCGGCCGTGGAGCAGAAGCTTTTGCCCGGGATAGATCTGATGCTCATTGACCCAATAGAGGATCGTCCGGTTCGTGTACTCTACAGCGCTCCATCCCTTGCCGTTCTTGACCCAGACAGCCCAGACATCATCCGGGATGCCCGCAGGTACCTCAAACTGGACAAAGCCCTCAGTCACGTTTAACGGCTTGATTTTATACGCGGCCGTGTCCGGAGACAGCTGTCCCCCGCTGGAAGCCGGCTGGATTGCCACTTCTGTCGACGCTAAATCGTCGAAGTATCCGCCGTACACCGCGCTGATATCACCGGCAGCCATGTGCCAGGGCACATAGATAATCCCCGGCACCCGATCCGCGGCCGCAAGCCCAGCCGCCGGGGATATCCCGGCCAGCAGGCTCAGGCTCAGCAGTATGTACAGCATCCGCCTTGCTATATTCTTCATCGTTTCAACCATTCCTTTCCTCCCCGCTTTGATCGGATGATCCATTTACTGTTTCAGGTTCTTGTCATAATACTCCTGGGCTTCCTTGGTCAGGACCTCGCCGCCGTTAGACATCCACTCGGAAACAAAGCTGTCCCATTCGGCCAGATCCCGCTCCCCGGTGATGAACATACTGTAATTGACCACCTTCAGCTTATCCAGATTGGAGGAATACAGGGTTGCCGACGGCAAAACAACCCGCAGGATCGCGTCCTGGTATTTCCCGCCCAGCAAATATTTTTCCTGGATCTCCCGGATATCCGCCGGGGTGTATTTTTCCGTCACATCCGGCGCGGCCCAGGTAGCCAGCGGCTGGAGCATGCTGAAGAAGCCGGACTGCCCGATACCTTTCTTCGCCCGTTCGTTGGCGTCGCTGTCATAAGGGGGCAGATATTTCAGGCCGCTGGCAGCCCCCACCGCCGGGTCATTATAGTCGTAGGTTTCCCCCTGGATACCCCAAACGACCCGCAGGGCAACCTCTTCATTAGAATACATATCATTGAGCATTGTCAGGACGCGCTTGATCTTTGCCTCGTCCGCCTGTTCCCCAAAGGCCACAAAGTTGGACCGGGGCCCCCAAAGCCAGCTGCCGCTGTCGCCGTTGGGGCCCTTGGGCAGGCCGCCTACGACAAACTCCGCTTCCGGGTTCCGGACCTTCCAGTCGTTCAGATATTCCCGGCCTGTAGCGGTGCTCTCCAGGAAGCTGTCCGCGCTGGTAAAGTTTACGCCGATTTTCCCTTTGTTATATTTTTCTGTGATCGTCTGTGGAATATCCGTAATAAACTCCGGATCAATCAGCTCCTGGGCATACCAGGAATGCAGCCGCTCCAGGGCCTCTTTTGCCTTAGGACTGACCGTGCCGTTGGTAATCACGCCGTTATTATTTTCCCACTGCCCCGGCATAACGCCATAGGCCCCGAAAATCGCGTCAAACAACCGGGCGGAGTGGTTCCCCTGCCCGGACAGGGCATAGGTGTCCTTCTGGCCGTTGCCGTCGGGATCGTCGTTGCGGAATTTAATAAACGCCTCCTCAAACTCATCAATGGTTTCCGGCACCTTGGTAATGCCCACTTTATCCAGCCAGTCCTTCCGCCAGCAGGAAGCAACGGTGGTCTCGCCGCCTGTGTATCTGGGCACCACATAATTGGTCCCTTCGTACTGGCATACGCCCCAGATTGCTTCATCCAGCGCATTGGTATCCTCATATAGGTCCGGGGCAAATTCCTGGATCCATTCCATATTGACTTCCGCTAATATCCCTTGCTTTGCCAGCGGCATCCAGGTTTCCGGCTCATTGACAAAGAACACGTCCGGAATACTGTTGGTGGCAATCATCGCGCCTAGCTTCTCATTAAAGTTGCCGGTAATGCTCATGATTTCCAGTTCCACATTATAGCGTTCCTCCAGGTATTTCTCTACATCGCTGTCCTTTTCCGCCGCCTGGCTGGAGGAACCCACCCAGGTTATGGTCATCTTTTCGTCATTGCCCGCCGTTTCCTCTTGTTTCTGACAGCCGGCCAGCATGGTGGTCCCCAATGCCAGTACCAGCAATCCGCTGATGATTTTTTTCATAATGTTCCCTCTCCTTTTTTTTAATTACACAATAACGTGATTATCCCTTCACCGCGCCGACCATGACGCCCTTCGCAAAATGCTTCTGCAAAAATGGGTAAACGATCAGGATCGGAATGGTTGTGAATAAGGTTGCCGCCGCCTGCATACTTTCCGTATTGGGCAGGATGGCGCCGCCCGCGGACTCCTGGAAGGATTGGTCCACAGAGCTGTCTACCACCAGCTCCCGCAGGATAGCCGGCAGCAGATATTTTTCCCTGGAATTGATATATAAAACTACGTCAAACCAGCTATTCCAATTCCCTACCGCAGACCACAGGGTAATGGTGGCCACAGACGGCAGAGACAGGGGCAGGACGATTTTGAAAAAGATCAGAAAATCGTTTGCACCGTCGATTTTGGCTGACTCCGCCAGGCTTTCCGGCAAAGACGTAAAGAAATTCCGGAGGATGATTACGCTGAACGGCGCGATGGCGCCGGGCAGGATCAGCACCCACAAAGTATCCATCAAATGCAGGTTCGTCATCAATATGTAGTTGGGGATCATCCCTGCGCTGATCATCATGCTGATGACAATCAGTGTGTTAAAAAACTTGCAGCCCACAAATTCCCGTTTGGAAAGCGGATAGGCCATCATAGACATCAGCATGACCGAAAGGGCCGTACCCAGGACCGTCCGCACCGCGGAATTGTAAAACCCGCGCCACATATAGCTGGAGCCTACGATCCCCCGCCATGCGTTAAAATTCATCCGGCTCAACGCCTTTTCCAGCCCAATGCTGAAGTCCATGCCCAGGGGTGATATGGACATCAGGAAGGAATGGATAAAAGGATACAACGTGACCGCGCACAGCAGGATCAGGAATATGCCCAAAAACACATTCCCCACTTTTTCGCCAAAAGTCTGTTTCATGTTCCTTAATCCCCCTTTATATAATCCCGTTTTCCCCGTCGCTGAACTTCTTGGACAGGTAGTTTGTCAATAATACAGCCGCCAGGGCGATTACAGATTTAAACAGCGACGCCGCAGTGGACAGGCTGTATTCAAAGGACTCAATACCCATCCGGTATACATAGGTGTCAATGATATCCGCCACCTCCATAACCGACGCGTTATACAGGTTGAAAATCTGGTCAAAGCCGGCCTCCAGGATGCTGCCCATTTTCAGGATCAGCATAACGGAAATCGTGGACGCGATACTGGGCAGGGTCACATACCACATCCGCTGGAGCCGGGAGGCGCCGTCCAGGGCGCAGGCCTCATACATTTCCTGGGGAATCCCCGAAAGGGCCGCCAGATAAATAATGCTGCCCCAGCCAACCTCTTTCCAGATATCGGAAATTACCAGGGTTGGTACAAAATAGTTTTTATTGGCCAGGAAGTAAATAGGCTGGCCCCCCAGCGCTTTGATCACCGCGTTGATGATCCCCGAGTTTGGCGACAGGATGCTGATCAGAAGACCGCTCATAACGACCCAGGAAAAAAAATGGGGCAGGTATGTAATGGTCTGGGTAATCCGCTTAAACTTGTCGTTCCGGATCTCGTTAAAGATCAGCGCCAGGATGATGGGTGCGGGAAAGCCGAAGACGATCTTCAGCAGGCTGATGGTAATGGTATTGCGGAACGCGTTCCCAAAATCCGGCAGGGACAGGAGCTGCTGGAAATGCTTTAAGCCTACGAACTCGCTGCCAAATATGCCGCCTTTAAAGGTATAGTCCTCAAAGGCCATGATGATCCCTGGCATAGGCCCGTATTTAAACAGGATAAAAACCAAAAAACCCGGCAGAAATAATAGGAACAAATATTTATCCCGTTTGATCCGGGACCATAAGCTTTTCTTCCGGACTGCTCCGGGCACCGCCTTTCCAATTTGTGCACTTCTCACAAAAACACAACTCCTTATGCAATAAAAAAATTAAGATGCGGCTTTCACCACATCTTAATTGTAACATTGGATTTCATAGGTTATCAAGTGACAATTTTTATGATTACTACAAAAAATACGGCTTTTTCATGCGGTTTTTATGTATTTTGTTGATTTTTGGCGCTGGCTGCCCGGTATTCTGTCGGAGTTTTGCCCACGCTGTTCTTAAAGCTCCGCAGGAAGCTGCGTACGCTGGCAAACCCTAATTCCGCTGCGATTGCCTCGTTATTTTTCGTCGAATTCAACAAAACCTCCTTTGCTTTTTCAATCCGCAGGTCATTGACATACTCGATCATGCCGATTCCCATAACTTTTTTAAATTTGCTGCTCAGATAATTTGGCGTCAAATATACCTTTTCTGCCATGGTAACCAGGGTGATTTCCTCCTGGTAGTGGTTATCAATGTATTCCTTGATGATTTTGATCGCGTTGTCTTCCTTTAACTCAGATTCCACTGCCTGCGCCGCCGTCTGGCTGGTTTCCGCCTTTTTCCGCAGCGATTCCATGGACTCCAAATACGAAAGCGAAATCTGCTCCACATCCTCGGCGATATTGCCGTATCCCACCAAAACGGCAATCCCATACTCTTTCTTCATTACCGTTTCGATCTCCCCGGCAAGCTCTGCCGGGGTTTTGGCACAGTCCCGCAGCTCCGCCAGCATCAGAATCCGGTTCCGGCTGACAAATTCCGTCAAAACTGCCTGCTCGCCTGCCAGGCTGTTTTCCAAGGTATTGGCCAGACCCATTTTAATAACATGGTATTGTTCCCGGTTTTCTGCGGGGCTGGACGGATTTTCGATCAGCTCCGCTAAGAATACCGCATACTGGGAATATGCTCGTGAAAACCCAACTGACGCCATATCCGCCGCGACCCGCTCCTGCTCAAAATCGCCGCTGCATAACGTAGTCAGCAGCGTACAGCGCGTGATTTCCTCATTTCTTTTGCTGATATCGGAAATTTTGTCCGTCAGTATCCGGATGTTATCTACCGCGTAATTTAACTGCTGCTTTTCATTGAATGCTACCTGCCCGCTGCCGCTGATGCTCATCAGCCGCTCCAATAGATTGATCAGCGGAGAGTACAGCTTGAAGGACACCACTACCCACAGGCCAATGGCGATCGGAATCCCCAGCGCTAAAACCCAGATCAGAAGCCAGACGGCCTGGCGGTTGTCTAGATCTAACTGCGCCTCGTCAAACACAGCAATATATTTCCAGCCGCTGCCGGAATCCTTCATAATGTAGTTTTCTCCTAATTGGGTCCCGCTTTCTGTGGACGCGTACAGGGCTTTGTCCCCATAGATCAGCTGGCCGGAATTGTCTAAGATCATCAGCTGTGTATTTTCCGGCATAACATCCCCTACCTCAAAGGCACGCTGCCGGCTGACATTGATCACCAGCGCCACTTTTGGATTGTCGCTGTATTTGGGGTATTCATAAATATAGGTCATCACATCCCGCCTGGTGGCCGGGTTATACCGGTCGTAAATCAGCACCGGCACATGGCTTGCCGCACGCTCCTGGGCATAGACGCCATACCAGCCCTGGTCTGTAAAATCCATTAACTGACTGGTACCGAACTTATTTGACACTACAATTTTATCTTCGATATAATATAAATATACCGAATCAAAATAACTGTAGGAGTAAAACCGTCCGAAAAAATCGTTGGATAAGGCTTGCTTTTCCACAATGGACATTTCCCGGTAACGCTTCCCCATGGGGATATTCTCGCCCACGGTGCCCGCGTAAATATAAAGCTCCTCCATCTCGTTTTCTACAACAGTCCGGGTGTGCTCCAAGGCGTTATCCGCCAGGCTTACAATTGTACTTTTCACCTGGCTGGATAAAGAGCTGTAGATAATGCCCACAGAAAGGATCACGGATAAAATCAGGATCGCGGAAAAGACCAGCAGTATTTTAATATACAGCCCGCCTTGCTTGTATTTCCGAAAATAATCCTTTAATTTCATATCATATATCCCTTACGCCAGATGCTCCAAAACCTCTACCAGCATCATAATCGTGATCGCCTGCCCATAGGTCATGGGGCAGATGGGGATATCCCGATAGTCCTGGAGAGTCATGCCCATGCCTGTTCCATAGGACACATTCTCCACAGTGCCATCCGGGGCGATATTGCGCACCACCGCCCGTACTGCCGCCATGGCCGGCGCCCGATAGCTCTCGTCTAAGATCCCCAGCCGGATACCCTTTAAAAGTCCATAGGCAAAACCGGCCGTAGCGGAAATCTCCGCATAGGAATCCGGGTCGTCAATCAGCGTATTCCAGGATCCGTCTGAATTTTGGTACCGCACCAGCGCCTCTGCCTGCGCCCGCAGCACATCCCGCATATACAGGCCGCAGCCGCAGTCGATCCCCGTCATCTCTAAATAATCCGGGATAAATGCAGTGATCCAGCAGTTCCCCCGGGCCCACCGGGCATTGGCAAAGTTATGGTTCCCGTCAAAGGTCCAGCCATGGTACCAAAGCCCTGTGCTTCTGTCCATCAAATATTGGGCATGGAGCAAAAACTGTCGTTCGCATTCCCGCAGATATTCCGCGTTCTTCTCCATGACCCCCATTTTCGCCAAAAAAAGCACCGTCATAAACAAAGTGTCGTCCCAGAGCTGCTGCCGGTTTTCCCCGCCGGTAACAACATGCTGGAAGCCATCATACTTTGTCCTGGCCAGCCCATGCATCACCCACTCTGCCCAATCCCGGCAAAGGTCTATGTATTTTCCTTCCGTTTCCGCCAAATGCGCTACCGTATACATGGGCGCCGTGGTGTTGATGTTCCGCTGTGGCAAACCTTTTTTGATATTCCTGTCGATCCAATTCCGGATCCAGGCAAGCTCCTGTTCGTCCCGGCTGTATTCATAATACCGGTAGAGCCCGTAAATCCCAACTCCCTGGGCCCATTCCCAGTTTTGAATATCAATGATGCCGATGGCACAAACCTCCTGTACAGACGTGTTTGCGATGGATTTCATCCGTCCGGATACCTTCTGGATCTGTTCAATAATTTGTTCCTGCATGATATGCCTCCTTTTTTCATATTAAAAAGTATATCATAAAATTAACCAATATTCTATACATTTTTTGATGAACTTGTTACTTTTTTCAACATTTTATGATTTACTGATTGACAATTTCAGTACAATTTGCCATAATGGGAATAAAGAGGTGAACGATGGTGCATACCTTCAGCCATGACCTGCTGACAAAAACCGCTGATTTTAAAGTAGAACATATGCAGTACCGGGGCGATGTTTCCATGAAATCCGCCCATTATCATGACCATTATGAGATCCTGTACATGATGAGCGGCCGGCGCAGGCTTTTGCTGCACAATACCCAGTCCTTTGATATCAATGCCGGCAATATTGCGCTTTTGAAGCCCTATCGGATCCATAAGACTATCAGCGCGGGACAGGAGACCCAGGCCCGGATCCTGGTCAATATTTCGGAAAAGCTTTTAGCTGAAATCATTCAATTCACTTCCGCCGATTTATCCATATGCTTTGACCAGCCAGTGATCAAACTGAATTTTTATCAAGCCCGGGTTGTCCGGCAGCTCCTATACAATCTGCTGGATACAGAAAATATGCCCTTTCTCCGGCAGGAAACTGCGAAAATTTATGTGGCCGCCTTGCTGCTGGAGCTTTCCCGGCAAATCGGCTCGGGAAACGCCCCTGCGGCGCCGGGAGACGCGGACGCCATGTCGGTCAAGATCCAGAATATTGTAAAATATATCCAGAATAATTATATTTATAATATCTCCCTGTCTGCCGTCGCCGCCCAGTTCCACGTCAGCGCCGGCCATCTTTCCAGATGCTTTCGAAACCAGATGGGGATGCCCTTTACGAAATATATCAACAATATCCGTATCATCACCGCCCAGCGTTTGCTGGCGGACGGCAATATTTCGATCCAGGCGGTGGCCTCCTCCGTAGGCTTTGAAAGCTTGACCCATTTTGAACGGATCTTTAAAAGTATCACCGGGGTCACCCCCAACCAGTACAAAAAGACCATGAAAGGAGAAACCATATGCCCTATTTAACAAATCTGCTGCCCCACCAATTATCTGAAGCCGTAAAAAATCAGTATCCCGTCCTGATCCCCTCTGGCTGCATCGAGCTGCATGGCAGCCAGCTGCCTTTGGGAACTGACCTTTTGCTTGTAGAAAATCTGGCTAAGGAAATTGAAGCCCGGACAAAGGTGGTGGTGGCGCCATCCTTTTCCTACGGCTCTACAGGCTACGCGGCCTCCGGCCCGGAACAGGGCACGATTGATATTGACCCGGGCCTATGCAAGGATTATGCCAAGGCTGTCATCCAAAACCTATACACCATGGGCTTTGACAAAATTATTGTCATCCAGCACCACCAGGGTGCCGGCGGCCCCAGCGGCACAGCCTTCCGCATGGCCGCCCAGGAGCTGTTTAATGAATTTTATAAAACCGCGGGCCAGGGCTGGTGGACCAACAGCTACCATAAGCCAATCCGGCCCCCGGTTTCCGTCCGGGTGATGGACGCTACCTTGGATACCGGCGTATTCCCCGGCCATGCGGGCAAAGGGGAAACGGAGGCTATGATGGCTTTTTCCGGGATTTATGACATGTCACACCTGCAGGAAAACGACTTTCCGTGGAACTGGAATCCCGGCCGGGAGGCCAGCCTGGCGGACGAAGGCCAGGCCAGGGCCCAGGCTCAGCGGCTAATCCAGGCCTGGGTCGATTTTCTAGGCACAATTTAAAAAACCACAGAGCTGTCGGCGTTTTGAAAACGCGGCAGCTCTGTGATTTTAATGGATATATTTTGAAAGCATCGCAAATGCCTTCTGGCGTAGTGAAAAAAGGAATGCGTCGCTGTGGGGATAATCGGAAAATGTTACCGGGCCGCCGGCCGTTTCCTGAATCATTGCCAAAACGGCTTCCCGGCCGGCATATTCCTCCGTTCGCTTCAGCAGCCGCATATCCTGCAGCGCCTCCCGGAAAACCTTCAACCGTAGGCTGGGGATCGGGCCGTCCTGCCATGGATAGACCACAAAGGGATCCCCGGCCGGGAATGCGCCCATAGCGTCTGTGGTGAGAAAGGGATTCACCAGGCATTTTGACAAACCCGAATAATAAAAATTAAAGCCCCAATGCAGGAAGCCCGCAATTTGATATTGATACAGCAGCACCCCTAAAATCCGGTTCCGATACGACGGCATGGCCAGAAACCGGTTGGGTACATTTATATTCTGCGAACAGCAATAGTAGCACCATAAATCGGGACATCCCGCGTCCAAAAACGGCTGGATATGATCCACCGCCACCACCGGCCATTGAGCTAAGCCCTTCCTCCAAAACGCAAAGTCAGACAAGGCGTCCATTAGCGGATACCCATCGATGAACGATTGCATGGTTTCCACCGCTGCCCGGTAAGCGTCTTGATGATTGCTATCAGGCTCGTCGGACGCGTGGAAAACCACCTGTCCCCGCATATCCCGCTGGTCAAAAAACTGTACTAAGGCCGGCAAAAGCTGGCCCAAAAAATTCTTATATTCCTTGCTCTGGGCCGGCGTATCCCAGCCGAATATCCGGGTTTTTTCGCCGCTCACCCAGGCAACCACTTTCGGCGCGGCGCCGGCGCCCCATTGGGTATACATTTGATTGATTTCAAAATACCGTACACCCAGGCGCTGACCCAACTGGATATACCGCTCCAGCAGGGTAAAATCAAAGGTATACGCTTCCCCGTTTTTTGTGATCTCCACCAGCTGCACCGTGGGCCGTTCCCCGCCTACCGCTGTGTCCAGCGGCGGTGTCAGCACAGGCGTTAAAATCATATTGATCCCATGCTCCACAGCAAGCCCCATATACTGCTCAATTAGCAACCAGTGGGCCTGTGAATAAACAGGCACATGGTGAATCTCGGAAATGCAATCCACGTGAAACCAGTTCGTGCAAGGCATGGCCTGGGCAGGCAGATCCGTACCGATGACCTCCACAGTCATGTGCTCTATGGCCGAAACGCCATCTCCCTCCATTTGAACACAGATTGGATATTCTCCCGGAGCACAGCCCGACGGCACCTGGATCTCAATCCACAAAGCATGCCAATTCCGGGGCATAGCATATAGCTCCCCCTGGTCTGGGATGGGGAACAGAGGGTCCGGGAATAAACCAGGTTCTTTTGTAAGATAATTATCGTCATTCTGATTGGGATAAGCCGCAAGCTCCCCTGGTACATTCTCTACCCGATAGACTTGGATTTTCCCAGGCAGCGGTGATGTGACCTGATAATTGATTGTTATTCGGTTATACTCTGCGGCTGGTTCCATTGTATATGCAACCTGATAAGAAACAGTTTCATTGCCGCAGGCCAAAAGCCGCTCCTGCCGCTGGCCGCATGAACCGTTCAAAAACACCTTTTCCAGTGAAGAAATCTGCCGTGTCCGCAGCGCCGTCATCCTGCCATCCCTCCTTTTTCTGGATTATATCATAAAATACCACATACGGCTCTACTAAAAAAAACATTTTTTCTTCGATTTTGGTCAATTATTGGGCAACTTGCAGTAACTTTCCACATAAAAAAGCTGCCCTTGCGGACAGCTTTTCTAATACTCTTATTCAGCAGGCGCTGCAACCTCAGAATTATACTTTTTGGCCAGCTCGTCAATCTCACCGTTTTCTTTCATTTCCTGCAGAACTTCATTGACAACTTTCAATGTTTCCGTGTCGCCCTTGGGTACCGCTGCGGCATATTCTTCCGCTTCAAACGCACTTGCGTCTTCAACGACCTTCAGCCCGTTTTCAGAAGCTAACGCCTTCCCCGTCGCGGAGTCGATGACAACCGCGTCCAGCTTGCCGTTTTTCACTTCCTGTACAGCATCGATCCCACGGCTCATGCGCACAATGTTGGATTCCTCCAGCTGCAGATTATCTGTTACAATGGTATCGCCGGTATAGCCTGTGATAACGCCAACCGTTTTCCCATTCTTCAGATCCTCCGCCTTGGTAATATCCGAATCCGGCTGCACAACCATCACCTGTACAGCGTTAAAGTACGGTTCCGAAAAATCTACGCTTTCCTGCCGCTCCGGCTTAATAGTCATCCCCGCCAAAACAAGATCCGCCTTACCGGTGTTCAGCGCGGCGATCAGGCCTTCGAATTCCATATCCTCGATCTGCAGCTCTTTTCCCATTTTGTCAGCAATTCTTTTTGCAATGGCAATATCAATTCCGTCAAACTGGCCTACAATCCCTTGCGAGGTTACAAACTCAAAGGGCGGGAAAGCGGCGTTTGTAGCCATAATCAGCTTATCCGACTCCGCCGGCGCCTGTGTGCCCTCCGCCTGGTTCTGCTCTGTTTTTTCGCCGCAGCCAGCCAGCGCGCCCATGCACAGGACGGCAGCCAACGACATTGCCGCGATTTTCAAAAATCCTTTTTTCATGTTACTTCCTCCTAAAACACTATTATTTTTATGTAAACACCGTAATCGATGTCCCATGCAGTGACCGCATTCTTATAAAACCTTGCTTAAAAATGTCTTGGTCCGCTCATTCTGCGGGTCGCCGAACAGCGCCTCCGGCTTCCCCTGCTCCATGATCACGCCCTGATCCATAAACAGCACCCGGGAGGCTACCTCCCGCGCGAAACCCATTTCATGGGTAACCACCACCATTGTCATGCCGGCGTGGGCTAAATCCTTCATGACCGCCAGCACCTCTCCTACCATTTCTGGATCCAGGGCGGAGGTAGGCTCGTCAAAAAGCATGATTTCCGGATCCATGGCCAGCGCTCTGGCAATCGCAATCCGCTGCTGCTGCCCGCCGGACAGCTGGGCCGGGTAGGCGTCCGCCTTATCCACAAGCCCCACCCGGCGTAAAAGCTCCATAGCCTTTTCCCGGGCCGCATCCTTTGACATTTTCTTAACCTTCATCGGGGCCAGGGTGATGTTGTCCATAATACTTAAATGGGGAAACAGATTGAACTGCTGAAATACCATGCCCATTTTTTCCCGGATCCGGTTCACATTGACCTTAGGGCCGGTAATCAGCTCGTCATCCACATAGATTTCTCCTTTGGTGGGGATTTCCAGCAAATTCAGGCACCGGAGAAACGTGCTTTTCCCCGAACCGGAGGGCCCGATTACCACCACGTTCTCCCCTTTTTTAATATGCTCGTCGATCCCCCGCAAAACCTCCAGGGAGCCAAAATATTTGTGCAGATTCTCTACCCGTATCATATCTGCTCCCTCCTTATCGAATATCTGATTTCCGGAGCTTCTTTTCCAAAATCCCCAGAAGAATTGTCATAATCTTAATGATGACATAGTAAATGATGGCAATCGCAAGCAATGGCCCCAAATAACTATAAGTCCGGCTTTGTACCTGCAGCGCCGCAGCAGTCAGATCGACCTTCGCGATATAGCCGATTACCGCTGTCTCCTTCACCAATACAATAGCCTCGTTCCCCAACGCTGGCAAAATGTTCTTGATCGCCTGGGGCAAAATAATCCGGAACATGGTTTGGTTATGGGTCAGCCCTAAGGACCGGCCGGCCTCCGTCTGACCTTTATTAACAGAAAGAATCCCGCCCCGGATGATCTCCGCCACATACGCGCCGGAATTGATTCCAAAACCAATAATCGCCACAATCCGCCGGTCAATGGCTACTGACGCGAAGATAATGAAATAAATAATCATGATCTGCACCATGGTAGGCGTTCCCCGGATAACATCTATGTAAATATTACTGATCCA
This sequence comes from uncultured Clostridia bacterium, assembly GCA_965151315.1. Classification (GTDB taxonomy): domain Bacteria; phylum Bacillota; class Clostridia; order UBA1381; family UBA1381; genus Avimonoglobus. The sequence goes on along the minus strand of CBCTZG010000005.1, from coordinate 43,401 downwards.
ATTCAAAGGCTTGACGCGGGACAGCTTCCCAAAGGCCACCAAAATACCAATGACTACACCCAAAATCACGGCGAAAAACCAAATCATCATGGTGACGCCTAAGCCGGACGCAAACATCTTCCAACGGTCATCCACAATCATTGTCCGGTTGAACTCTTTTACAACAGCCTGCCACCATTCCGACATACTCAGCGCATATAAATTCATTTCCGCCATCCTTTCTATCTTAATCACTCATATACTCTATATCATACCAAACTTTTAACGTTTATGCAATAGAAATTTAATAAAAAGCAGAAAAATAGGGAATTTTTATGCATATTTATACATTTATTCATTTTCCAACGCAAAAATTATGAAAAATAGCAGAAACAATGTCCTCAGAAACAGTTGCTCCAGTGATCGCGCCCAAGGCGTCCATTGCGGCGCTAATATCAATGGAAACAATATCCTGGGGCATTCCCGCAGCCAAAGCCGATATCCCGGAAGAAAGCGCGGCCGAAGCCTCCTGTAACGCCTTGACATGCCGCATATTGGTGATGACTGTCCCGTTTTCCGGCTGGATCGCTCCCAGCCCATACAGCGACTGGATCCGTTTGGACAACTCCTCCAAGCCAGCGCCAGTTTTCGCAGAAACCGGGACTGCCTCCGGTATCCCCAAGCTATCCTCTTCCAAATCCGTTTTATTGACCAGGATAATCCGTGGCCTTTCTTTTGTCAATTCCAGGATTTTCTGATCCACTGCGGACAAACCGGCAGCGGCGTCTAAAACGATCAGGATCAGATCCGCTTGGGCCGCGGCCTGCTTTGAGCGCTCCACGCCCATTTTTTCCACATCGTCCATTGTTTCCCGGATCCCTGCCGTATCCATCAGCCGCAGCATAATGCCGTCTAAATTCACATATTCTTCAATCACGTCCCGGGTCGTACCGGCAATATCTGTAACGATCGCCCGATCTTCCCGCGCCAGGCAGTTTAAGAGGGATGACTTACCCACATTAGGCCGGCCCAAAATCGCTGTGGCAATCCCATCCTGGATCAGTCGGCCGCTGTCGGCCGTTTTGAGCAGCCGGTCCACTGCTTTTTGGCAATCCATCAGGGTATTGGTGATATCCTTTGCCGATACCTCTTCTAAGTCCTCATCAGGATAGTCAATAGCCACCTGCATAGCGGCGGATAACGCTACCAGCCGATCCCGGACAGCATTGATTTGGGCAGAAAGACTGCCATCCGCTTGAGACAGGGCGTTTTTCTGGGCTAACACATTTTTGGCGTTGATCATGTCAATCACGGCTTCTGCCTGGGATAGATCAATTCGCCCATGCAAAAAAGCGCGCTTCGTAAACTCGCCGGCCTCTGCCGGATACGCGCCCGCTTCAATCACTGCCCGCAGCACCTGCCGGGAAATCCAAACACCGCCGTGGGTGCTGATTTCCACCACGTCCTCCCGGGTAAATGTCCTAGGTGCCCGCATTACTGTTGCCAGCACTTCGTCCAATATATTTCCTGCCTGATCCACCACATGCCCGTAGTGGACAGTATGGGTCTGGGCTTCTTCCAGCCGGCAGCCCCGGAAAACCTTATCCGCAATCGCAATCGCCTGGGGCCCGCTGATCCGGATCACGGCAATCCCGCCGGTGCCCGGCGGGGTAGAAATCGCCGCAATCGTCTTATTCTCCATTTCCAATCCTCCGCTGTGAACTATGCTTTTTTGCCCTTGGTTTCCTGCAGCAGCTTCTGCAGCTCCTCCATAAAGGTTTCAATATCTGAAAAATGCTTATGTACGGAAGCAAACCGGACATAAGCCACTTCGTCCAGCTCTTTCAAATGACGCATAACTCGCTCGCCAATTTCCGTACTGGTTACCTCTTTTACCATGGCTTGATACAGCTCGCTTTCAATGGCGTCCGCCACGCTTTCCATCTGTGCCAGAGAAATCGGGCGCTTTTCACACGCGCGGATGATCCCCCGCAGGATCTTTTCCCGATCATAGGCCTGCCGGGAGTTATCCTGCTTGATCACCGCTAACGAAATCGTTTCCAGTTTTTCATACGTGGTAAACCGTTTCTGGCAGTGCAGACACTCACGCCGCCGCCGAATGGCGTTTCCTTCCTCAGTCGGTCTTGAATCAATAACCTTTCCTTCCTCATATCCACAATATGGGCATTTCATTGTCCAACCAATCCCTTCCGTGCCAATGGGCACAAAAACTAAGTTTTACCATTCCCTTGTATTATATCGAAATTTAGATTATTTTTCAATTACCATACGGTTACAATCCGCTTACAATTCGTATGTTATAAAGACAGCCCTTTCACCGCCGTTCCATTCGACCCGGGCCCCAAACCCTTCTACGGCCCGCACTGGTACATAGGTAGTACCATTCAGGATTACCGGCTCTACATCAAAGGTATACTCCGTATCATTCACCAGCATCGTATTGCCGCTGAAAACGGCTGTGATCCCAGGCTTGATAATGATGACGCTTTGTGTTTCCGGATCCCAGGCCACCTGGCAGGCCATCGCCTCCGCCACCGTCCGGATGGGTACCATGGTCGTCCCATTGACTAGAATCGGCGGATTCTCCATATCCAAAGCCTGCCCATTGACATAAATATGGATTTCGTTCTCCATGGTTTTCAGCCGTTCTGCCAGCCGGATGACTTCACTGCCGCTGAAATTTTCCGGTGTAATATCCTGGGCGTTCTTCCGATAATAAGAATCTAGCTGCCAGAAATACCCCTCTGATATCGTCTCATTATTCAGCTGGTAGTATAAAATTGTTTGATAGTCTTTTTCATACCATCCCACACGCATATTGGAAACCTCTGTCCAGACGCCGTTTAATAAAGTAGAATAGGAATATGTAGCCGCCAGCCATTCCGATTCCCGGAAGCTTTCCAAATAAGTAAGACCCGTATCCTGTGGACAAATGCTTAGCTTAATAAAAGCAATGGCGTTATACGCGTCCATCGGCTCATTGGCAATCTGATAGACCTGCCCATCCCCATAGCCCCAAACTGCGTAGCGATAACGGTAAATCCGGCCTTCATAGGTGGTGAAACGAGGAACCCCATAAATGTAGAACAGTTCATCCTGCCCGTTGCCGTCAAAATCAATCAATTCCGCATACGCTACGCCGCCGCAGTCGTAATAATCCCAGTAATCCGTATTATCGTCATATAGGCCGCAGCTGGCAATGGCGTCATTTAAGACTCCGCTGTAGGCTTGGTATAGGCTGCTCTGGGCAGACACGGACGCTGCGCCCAGCAGCATCAGCATAAATAAACATCCTGCTGTAAAAAATTTTTTAAACATTAATCTCCTCCAAATGCCTGCAAACACTTCCCCGCTTTTGTTATTTTACCATAATTTCCCCGCGTTGTCAAAAGAAAAGCATGAAAAAGGATCAGCCTTTCGGCTGATCCTTTTTCTGTAAAGAATAACTCTTTTAAGTTATGCTTATTAATAATTCGCATTTGTCAGAATAAATACTTCTGTTGCCAGACCATCTACAACCTTAGCAATTGCAATATACATTTCTGTATCTTCTTCTGCAAGTATAGTATTCCAAGGAATGATGGTACGGTCACTCAGCATCTGGCTGTTGGTGAAATTACACTTCATGATATCGCCTGTTGAAGCGCCAGCTAAATTGTTTCTAGAATTTGCCGTATAGCTATACCGATAAACAGCTGTGTTGTTGTCTACAGATACGTTAATCCAGCAATCCGGATCATTCATGTCAGTGTAAGGGCCATCATATTCTGTGCCGTCAACTTTGCCATCCTTAATCTGACCGATAGTGAATGTGGAACCAGATTTCTCAACAACCGGTCCAATTACAAACTGTGCAGGTGTATCAGAATCTTCTTTCCAATTCAAGGTCCACTTAGTTGTACCGGTAGGCAATGTCAGCATATCGCTATGGTTACCTGCCGTCATGATATCATCAATCAGCGTATCATATTTGCTGGACTGAATATATTCATCACCTTTGAAGATAACGTCCAGATCCATGATCTGCTCGTTAGCATCCAACGTATAAACAACTAAGTCACCTTTACTCAGATCAGTCGCTTCGATATAGTTTTCTTTACCTTCTTCTGTCCCATAGACCAGGAAAGCATCATCGGAAATCGGATAGCTGACTTCCTGTTCTCCAGTTCCATTGGCAGCCGTTTCCGGTGTAATCATCGTTAAACTATATAATTCCTCACCATCATCAGTAACAGTCTGGCCAGGTGTACCAGTTACAACCGCGAATCTTGTATTTTCAGTATACTTGCCGTCACCGCTGGTAACCAGAACAAACGGATATGTACCGTCGTTGAACTTATCACCATAACCGTATACTACATAGTTAGAATCCTCTACAAAGTTACTGGAAGAAGCAACCTTCAGGTCAGCAACCTTGTTGCCGCGTGTTACATAGTTAATAGCATCAATAACCTGAGTCGAATCGCTCATTCTGATGCTGCCAACCGCGGTTGTGTTCGGCTTGAATTCGCCTTCAGCGCGGTTCCCGCTCATCAGATTCAGAGAAGTAATGTAACCTCTGGAGTTGACCTTATATTCAACAACACGGTTCCAAACATCCTGCTTGTTGTTGTTGTCAATTACAAAAGATCCATCCGCCTGTGCTTTATAAACTTGTTTAATCGCATCCTGGCTGCTTCCCCAATCAGTCGTCTTAGAATCAACCTCATAGGTCTTAGATGTACCGTCAGATGTGTACAGGGTCAGGCCATAGTTGTCGTAGGTGCTGGAGGTTACAACCCGGTCAACAATCGCGATCTTCATAGCGTTTACGCTAAGCTCCATATCAAAGATTCTGCCGTTTACATCCAGATAAGCTGTATATTCGTTGGCCAGAACCAGCTTAAAGTCGTCATCAATAACAGAATTAAACCGTTCCGAAACATCGCCTTCGCCGCCCAGCTCTGTAAATTCATACTCGCTGTCACCCAGGGTAATTACTCTATCATCATCATTTCTGCTGGAAAACTTACCTGTTACAGTATCTCTGGAAACTGTAATATCATAGAAACTAGAATCTCTGAAGAGGACTGTCGGATCAAAAGAAATTGTCAGGACGTCATCCTCCTGCAGATCAGACAGGGCAATTTCTTCACCATTATATTTAATGGTGTAATCCAGATCCTCGTTCTCATCGTCTAATGTAATTTGAGCAGAAGCATTGCTGCTGAACCGCTTAAATGTGATTCTGCCACTGTTTGTGTTAACAGTTTCAACACGGGCTGTTGCATAGTAGGTTACGTTTACGATATCGTAGTAACCATCCGCAGCAGAACCGCTTGAATAAGTATCAACCAGTTCAACCTCACCGGCATCGTTGTTTAAGATGTACTTCGTAAAGTCATCTACCGTCATTCTTTCGCTGACCATCTTACCGTTTACATACAGCTTCGGGCCGTATTCATCAAAGGTATACTTTGTAGATCTGGTCGAAGATGGTGTCTGATAGAACCGAACAAAGCTTCTTCCTGTGTCTACAATTTCGTATTCAGCATCGTCAATCAAAGATGCAGCATATTTTACAGACTCATTCTTGCTGGAAGGAATAAAGTTCCGGATCAGCCAGTCGCCGTCTTCTGTGTACTGCATATAAGCAGTCGCGTAAGAATTCAGATAATTTGCAGCGTCTGTATCGCCTACATATACTGTCAGAGTAGTATCTGTGCTGTTAATATCGTCACTGCTGGGGTCATTATAACCGTTAACATTGCTCTTTTCCTTGGTCTTGTCAATGTCAAACTTCACCTGGTCAGCCCGCAGGGAACTGCTTTCACTGGACTTGCTTGTTTCAGAAATGGTACCCTCTAAAATGTAGATACCCCAGTTCTCTGTCAGAACTGTTTTGTAGTAAGTATCATTCGTACCATCCTGGATCGCGATATTCGGAACCAGTCTTCCGTCTGCGGTGTAGGAGATACCGTTCATTTCAACCTTCGGCGTATCCAGGAAGTTATTGATCAGCATAGCAACCTGCGCTCTGGTTACAGTATCTTCAGCGTTGCCGCTTACATTCTTTGTAATACCGCTTGTCTGCGCAATTGACAGATAGCCGTTGGGATATCCGCCCAGGTAAGTAGCATACTCGCCATAGTTCAGCGCGCCAACCAGCATGGTAATAATCTGCGCGTATGTAACATTCTCAGAAGGACGGAATGTGTTGTCCTCCGGGAAACCGGCGATGAACTTCTGTGCAACGCCGACATTTACATAACCGGACGCCCATTTTGTAGCGTCAGACTGCATATCAGAGAACTGTGTCGTCCCTTCCATGCTCTTTGCCTGCTCGGTCATGTTCATAGCAGCAACAACCATAGTTGTTACTTCTGCTCTTGTGATATTGTCGTCCGGCTTGAAAGTTCCGTCTTCATAACCGGCGATAATACCCAGGTTTGCAAGTGTAGTTACCGCTTGATAGTAGTTTGCATCAGCAGGTACGTCCGAGAAACTCGCGTCAGCAGCAAACGCTGCCACAGAGCTTAACGAAAGAGCCAAAGCAATTACAGCGGAAATCACTTTTTTGAGATTCTTTTTCATTTCTCTCAAATCCTCCCTTTTATTTCTTTTTTGAAAGGGTTCTTTCTGTCGTCCGCTGCGTACCCTTTCCAAACACACCGGAATGTAAAGCGTTAAAGACTACTCGCAATCTTTAACTACGCATTGATTATATCACCAACGGCAGTGATAAGTCAATGCACTTTTTACAGTTGTAATACAACTGTAAAAAAGCTGTTATACAAGCAGCCGTCTGTAATTCCGCTTTAATATTGGCAGAAAAAGGCCGCTGCTGTATGAACAATATATACTTCGGGGCGGAAAAACCGACCCTGTCCTTTATTTTACTATTATTCAACAGATTTGTCAACACTTTTTTTAAAACTATTGACCAATTGGAAAATCTGTTATACAATGGAAGCCGACAGATCAAGCAGGAAAGGGTTTAGATGCAGCGTGGAAAAAAAATTTTACGGCGTCAGGAACGGCCGGCGGCCTGGAATATATACGACCTGGGAAGACTGCCGGCGGGAGGTCAGCGGTTATCCCGGCGCGGAGTTTAAAGGATTTCTGACAGAAGCGGAAGCGCGGGCCTATATTTTGGGCAAGACGCCTTCCCCCCCTGCCGGGAACGCGGAAGCGCGGGCCTATGTGGACGGCAGCTTTGACAAAAGGAGCAACCGGTTTTCTTTCGGAGCAGTATTGTTTTATCAGGAACAGACACTGCTTTTTCAGAAAAGCTTTGACGACCCCGCCATGGCCGCCATGCACAATGTGGCCGGCGAGATCATGGGCGCTTCCTTTATTATTCAGTACTGCGCGGACCATAAAATCCCTTCTGTCGACCTTTACTATGACTACGCCGGCATCGAAAACTGGTGCACCGGCGCCTGGAAAGCGGAAAAGGAAGGCACAAAAAACTATGTACAATTATATAGGAAGCTTTCCCAACAGGTTTCCGTCTATTTCCATAAGGTCAAGGGTCATTCCGGCGATCCCGGCAACGAGCTAGCGGACAGGCTGGCAAAAGAGGCCCTGGGGCTTGCCTAATTGCAAATTTTGCTGTATAATGATTTGGATAGAAAAGGAGTGAGGACAAATGCCGCGCACAGCAGATGAAACGAAGGACCTGACTTTATTAGGCAATCAGAAAACAGTTTATAAAGACCACTACGCGCCGGAGGTCCTGGAAACCTTCGTGAATAAGCATCCGGACAACGACTATATGGTGACATTCCGATGCCCGGAATTTACATCCCTCTGCCCCATTACCGGTCAGCCGGATTTTGCGGAAATCCGCATCAGCTATATCCCCAACAGCAAGATGGTAGAAAGCAAATCCTTAAAGCTGTATTTGTTCAGCTTCCGGAACCAGGGTGATTTTCATGAGGACTGTGTCAATATCATTATGAAGGATCTGGTAAAGCTGATGGGGCCCAAATATCTGGAGGTGAAGGGTATTTTTACGCCCCGGGGCGGTATTTCTATCTATCCCTTTGCCAATTACGGCCAGCCGGGGACGAAATATGAAAAAATTGCCGGGGAACGGCTGTTCTCCGGCCTGAAAGAGGAATGATATCCATGGAAAAAGCAAACCGAAAGGTACTTGTCGTATTGAGCGGCGGGCAGGACAGCACCACCTGTCTGTTTTGGGCAATCCGGGAATTCGGCCTGCAGAACACGGCGGCCATTGGCTTTGATTACGGGCAGCGGCATAAATTAGAGCTTTCCTGCGCGGCAGAAATCTGCCGGGACGCAGGCGTCCGCTTTGAAATTGTGGAAACACCGATTATCAACCAGCTCAGCGCCAATTCCCTGACCCGGGCGGACATCCCCGTAGAAGAAGAAAAGCCGGAGGGCGCGCCGCCCAACAGCTTTGTCGAGGGCCGGAACATGCTGTTTTTGACCTATGCGGCAATTTACGCGAAAACCCACGGGATTACAGATTTGGTGACCGGCGTGTGTGAAACAGATTTTTCCGGCTATCCGGACTGCCGGGATATGTTTATCAAATCCCTGAATGTAACCTTAAATCTAGCTATGGATTACCCCTTTGTCATCCATACGCCGCTAATGTGGCTTAATAAGGCCCAGACCTGGGCCCTGGCCGACGAGCTTGGCGTTTTGGAGTTAATTGACAAAAAAACCCTGACCTGCTATAACGGCGTAATCGGCCAGGGCTGCGGGCACTGTCCGGCCTGCACACTCCGGCGGCGGGGGTACCAGGAATTTCAAAAAATGAAAGAGGAATCATCATGTACAGAGTAAAAAAGCGGCTGGAAATCAGCGCGGCCCATCGGCTGGCGCTTTCCTATCCATCCAAATGCACACAGCTCCACGGCCATAACTGGATAATTGATATTTATCTCCAAAGCCAGACCTTAGATGAAAACGGGATGGTCATGGATTTTACCCATATTAAGCAGAAAATTACCGATCAGCTGGATCATCAGGTCCTCAACGATATCCTGCCGTTTAACCCTACAGCGGAAAATCTGGCAAAATATATCTGCGACCAGCTGGCGCCCTTCTGCTTCCGGGTAGACGTCTGTGAAAGCGAAAACAATACTGCTTCTTATATAAAGGACTGACCCAGTATGGAATACCAAGTTGTAGAATTATTTGACAGTATCGAAGGAGAAGGCCTGCGTACAGGCCAGCCCGCTACCTTTATCCGGCTGGCGGGCTGCAATCTGCGGTGCACCTACTGCGACACCCAGTACGCCCTGTTCGGCGAGGCAGAGCCCTGCCGGTATGAAATCATGACGGCAGAAGAGATCCTTGCCCGGGTAAACCCATACTTCCGGCGGGTGACCCTGACCGGCGGCGAGCCGCTGCTGGCGCCGGGGGCAGCGGCCCTATGCGGAATGCTTGCCAGGCGGGGCTATGCAGTAAATATTGAAACCAACGGCGCGGTAGATATCCAGGAATTTTCCAAAACCTGCGCCGGTATGGATAAAATATTTTTTACGATTGATTATAAGCTTCCTTACAGCGGTATGGAAGAAACAATGATCTGGCGGAATTTTGAGATTCTCCGGCCCCAGGATGTTTTAAAATTTGTTGTAGGCTCGGAAGCGGATGCCCGGCGGATGGTGGAAGTCATGCAAAAGCTTTCCGGGATTTGGAAACAACCGCCCCATGTATTTTGCGGCGTTGTTTTCGGCGCATATGATCTGGAAAGGCTGACCAATTTGATCCTGTCGGAGCCGGTCTGCCGGAATATGCGGATACAGGTTCAGCTGCATAAAATCATCTGGTCGCCGGAAGAAAGGGGCGTATGAGATTGAAAAAAGAATTTGACCAGGAAAAAATCCAGTCGCTAATCCGGCAACTGTTGATTGAGCTGGGCGACGACCCCAGCCGGGAAGGGCTTTTAGAAACCCCGGCCCGTGTGGCCCGGATGTACAGCGAGGTCTTTGAAGGGATGCGGTATACCAATCAGGAAATTGCCCAAATGTTTGACAAATGCTTTGAAGATGTGGATACCAACGACTTGGTATTGGTGAAGGATATCGAGGTTTTCAGCTACTGCGAGCACCATTTGGCCTTAATGTATAACATGCGGGTGCATGTTGGGTATATCCCCAATGGCAAGGTGATCGGCCTTTCCAAAATCGCCCGGATCGCCGATATGGCCGCAAAGCGGCTGCAGCTCCAGGAACGGCTGGGATGTGATATTGCGGAAATCATGCAGATGGTTTTAGACACCCAAGACGTGATTGTAATTATTGAAGGCGAACACAGCTGCATGACTGCCCGCGGTATCAAATCCAGAGGGGCAAAGACAAGGACGGCGGCCATCCGCGGCCTGTTTGATACGGATCATGAGCTGCGGAACGAGGTTTATAATTTACTGCGATAAAAAAGGGGTGGCTGAAAAGCCATCCCTTTTTCGATTTACGTAAATAAAATAGATTCTGCAATTTGATCAATCTCGCCGCGTAAAATCTGTACTTTATTGCTGTTTTCTTTCTCAAAAGACATCATTTATTCCATATAATTTAACATAGTATATACCACCGCTTCCAGTTCTTTTACTCTCTGCCGCGGTAATTTTTTAATCCTTTCCATAATTTCATTTGTTTTAATTTCAATTTCAAAAGGTGATTCTTCGATTAACAAGGAATCAATCGTACAATGCAATTCGTTTGCCAATTGAACAAGCAGGTGGATGCTGGGTGTTTTTACCCCGCTTTCAATTTGCCGCATATAGGTATTCGTTATATTGCATTTTTCCGCTAAAACCTCAGCCCGGATCAGACGTTTTTTCCGGATTTCCTTGATCCTTTTGCCCAACTGAAAGCTATCAATTTTATCCATTTCTAAAAATCCTTTCTTTGATATCTAGAAATAGTTTATTATAGGCATCCATTTATTGATGTATACTATAAGACTTAAATAATTCTAATAGATAACTTTTTATTTTTATTTCCCAAAAATAATATTGAAAATTTGGGGAAAATCTGATATGATATAGAATGAATAACTATTGATATGTAGAAGATACAGGGGGATCAACATGGATATAAAAGAGATTTGGGAGCATGCGCTTGCTTATATCCGGGAGGACGTCCAGTCGATCGTGGGCTACAATACCTATATACGGGACGCCAAACCTGTCAGCTTTGAAAACGGCCGGTTCCAGCTGGCGGTTTCCACTGCTATCAGCAAAACCATGCTGGAACTCCGCTACAAAACCAATATTGAATCTGCTTTATCCAAGATCACAGCGGAGCCGGTCAAGATCGACGTAATCATCGTAGAGGAAGGGGCGGAGCTTCCCAAGCCTTCGCCCATACATCCGGAGGCACATACCCAGGCTGTATCCTCCGCGAACCTGAACCCGCGCTATACCTTTGATAACTTTGTTGTGGGCACCTCCAATGAATATGCCACCGCTGTGGCTATGAATGTCGCGAAAAATCCCGGGAAAAGCAATCCGCTTTTTCTCTATGGCAACTCCGGTCTTGGAAAAACCCATTTGATGCAGGCCATTGGCAATGAAATCCTGCAAAACGACCCCCGGAAAAAGGTCATTTATATTACCAGTGAAAAATTTACCAATGATATGACCAATTCGATCCGGGATCAGGATATGGAATCTTTCCGGCACCGGTACCGGGAAATCGACGTGCTATTGGTGGACGACGTGCAGTTCATTGAAGGGAAAGAGGGTACCCAGGAGGAATTTTTCCATACCTTTAACGATTTATACTTAAATAACAAACAAATTGTTTTAACCAGCGACCGCAAGCCCAAGGATCTGGTCACACTGGAGGAACGGCTCCGGACCCGGTTTGAATGGGGGCTGAGTACTGATATCCTGACCCCGGACTATGAAACCCGGGTGGCTATCCTTAAAAAGAAAGCGGAAAATCAAAGCGTACACATTTCGGAAAAGGTACTTTCCTATATTGCCGAACGGGTAGACTCCAACGTCCGGGAATTAGAGGGGGCCCTTTTAAAAATCATCGCTTACGCCGGTATCAGCCATCAGGAAATTGACACCAACATTGCCGAATATGCCCTGCGTTCCATCCTGCCGGAGGACGGCGTAATCAAAATTACCCATCAGAAAATCATGGAAAAGGTTTGTACATTTTATAACGTACGGCAGGAAGACCTTTGCGGCCATTCCAAGGTGAAGGCAGTCGTTCTTCCCCGGCAGGTCGCGATGTATCTGTGCAAAACCATGACCGATATGAATTTTGTCATGATCGCCAAATCCTTTGGCAACCGGGACCGGACTACAGTGATGTACGCGGTAGACAAAATTATGGCTGCCATGAAAACAGACACCGGCCTGAAAGCCGATATTGACTATATCATTAAGGACTTGAACAGTCTGTAAAAGTATCCACATTTCCCTGTGGACAAGATGTGGAGTGGCTGTGGATTGATTTTCTCTGAAATTTACGTGTGTATAAAAATAGATCCATCCACAGCTTATCAACAGTCTGTTTTGATCAAATTATTCCGTATTGGCGGGAGTTATGGTGGATATCCATCCAATCCCCGTCCCTACTGCTAATACTACTATTATATTATTATTATATTATACGTACGTAGGTACGTAAATCTATGTGGAGAAAAGAGGAAAACATATGAAAATCGTATGCCACAAAATACAGCTTTTAGACGTTATCAACACAGTGCAGAAGGCAGTATCCGCAAAATCCATTATGCCGATTTTAGAATGCATCAAGATTGACGCGGACGCCAAGGGCCTGATGACGGTTACAGCTAACAATCTTGACCTTTGCGTAGAATATAACAGCGTATGCAGTATCCCGGAAGGGGGCAGCATTGCCATCAGCTCGAAAATGTTTGGCGAAATCATCCGCCGGCTGCCGGACGATGAAATTACCATTACAGTCAATGAAGAAAACAATATTATGACCATCAAATGCCGGCAGAGCGAATTCAATATCCAGGGGCTGTCCGCCAACGAGTATCCGGCGGTTCCGGAAATCAACGAGACCTATCGGTTCCGGATGCAGCAGGACAAGCTGAAAAAAATGATCCGCAAGACCATTTTTTCCGTATCGGTGAACGAAGCCAGAAAACCGGTCCTCACCGGCTCCCTGTTTGAGATTGATACCGGGGTTTTAAGCGTAGTGGCTACAGATGGCTACCGGCTGGCGATTATTAAAGAGGTAGTAGACGCTTCCCTGGAAAATAAAAAGTTTATTATTCCCGGACTGACCCTGCGGGAGCTGCTGAAGGTATTGAAGGACGAGGAGGAGCCGGTGGATATTATCGTGTCCGACCGGCATGTACTCTTTGATTTTGGTACATATAAGGTGGTTACCCGGCTTTTAGAGGGTGAATATATCAATTACGCCCCCATTTTGTCCACGCCCAACAGTATTTATGTGCTGGTGGATACGAAAAGCCTTTCCGACAGCCTAGACCGGGCGGCCCTTTTGATTAACGACGATATGACCGCCAAGGCGGAAAAGGTGCCGGTTCGGCTGAACATTACCTTAGACCGGATCGAGCTGACCTGTATTACCGGGAAGGGAAAGGTTCACGATGTAGTGGAAGCAAACGTCAGCGGGGACGATTTGGAGATCGGCTTTAACTATAAATATCTGTTAGAGGCGCTGCGGGCCTGTGAGGAGGACGAGGTGAAAATCGAGTTTTCCAATCCAAGGAGCTCCTGTTTTATCCGATCTACCAAAGAAGATAACTATACCTATATGATTTTGCCGGTACGGCTGTATAACTGACAGAAGGGGGCAGCGGCATATGGAAATTGAACGCGTTGTCGCGTATGAGATGAATCAAAACTGCTTTATTGTCTGCCAGGCGCCGGACAAAGGCTGCATTGTGGTTGATCCGGGCTGCGAGGTAAAGCGGATCCTGGAAAAGGCAGCCCAAATAGGGGCGAAGATCCAATATATTTTCCTGACCCACTGCCATTACGACCATATTGCCGGCTTGGCAGAACTGCGGGAAGCCACAGGGGCGAAGGTCTGCGCTTCTGTGGAATGCAATCTGAACATTCAAAACCCAAAAACCAATGTTTCCTATGGCTTTGGCAGCCCCATGACGGAAGATCCGTGCGAGGTAATTTTAGAAGATGGACAGACGATAGAGGTATGCGGGATGGAAATCCAATGTATTGCCACGCCGGGCCACACCAACGGCGGTATGTGCTATTTCGTTGACGGACATTTATTTTCCGGGGACACGCTGTTTTTGCGGGATGTGGGCCGATGGGATCTGCCTACCGGCGACGAGGATACGCTGGTGGCTTCCATCCGGCATAAATTATATACCCTGCCGGCAGAAACCATTGTCCACTGCGGGCATGGCAACGATACCCAGATCGGGTATGAACAGAAATTCAATTTGTATGTAAAGGCGTGATGGAATGCAGCTGATTCAAAACGGATTTGCCTGTCCACGGGAAATGCAGGTGTTTATTAAGCTGTTTTTCGGCCCGGCGGAGGATGGGTTTATTTTTACAAATCTGTCTTGGAACGCAGGTGTTCTGAATGTATATACAGAAATTATCTTTCAGGAAGAAACATATTTTTTTGATTATTTTGACAACTATCCCTTTGGATCTGAAGCCATTTCGAAAAAGAAGCTGTATGTATACGCCTGCACAAAAAGCTTTGTAGGCTGCGCAAAAAAAATCCGGGATGTCCAGCTCCCCTGGGGGATCATGTCCGGGATCCGGCCGGCCAAATATGTCCGTGAATTTATGGAGCAGGGATATGACTCTGAGGATGTGCGGCGTTTGTTCGCTTACTGTGGGGTAACGGAGGAAAAGACAAGCCTGGCTATGGACGTGGCGGCCAATGAAAAAAGTATTTTGGCGCAGCGGAAAAAAAATGGGGTCAGCCTGTATATCGGTATCCCATTCTGCCCGACCCGATGTTTATACTGTTCCTTTGTCTCAACGGATATCCGGATCAGCGGGAAGTATATGGAGCCTTTTGTGGACTGCCTGGTGCAGGAGATCCGAAAAACCAGGGAGATCACGGATAGGCTGGGGCTGCATATTGAAAATATTTATATCGGCGGGGGAACGCCTACTACACTGCCGGCCGCGCTTTTAGAAAAGATTTTTTATGCGCTGGGAGAAAATTTTCCGTTTTCCGATATTCGGGAATTTACCTTAGAAGCCGGGCGGCCGGATACGATTACGGTGGAAAAGCTGGCGGCCGCCAGGCGGGGCGGTGTTGACCGGATCAGCATCAATCCACAGAGTATGCATCAAATTACGCTGGAAAAGATCGGCCGGGCACATACGCCGGAAATGATCCGGGAAAGCTTCTGGATGGCCCGGGAGGCAGGATTTTCCAATATCAATATGGATTTGATTGCCGGCCTGCCGGAGGAGACCGCTGCTATGTTCCGGGTGAGCTTGGATCAGGTAGCGGAGCTGGGGCCGGAAAATATTACCGTGCATTGTATGTGTAAAAAACGGGCGGCTGCGCTGCGGTTTACCGGCGTGGAGCTGACAGAGGCCAGCGCCATGAACGAAATGCTGGGCTATACCCAGAAAAAAATGGCGGCGCTGGGTTATCAGCCGTATTATATGTACCGGCAGAAAAATATATCTGGAAATTTGGAAAATGTGGGTTATGCTAAGGCGGGGCATTTTTCTTTTTATAATGTGAATATCATGGAGGAGGTCCAGACGATTATCGCGTTGGGCGGCGGCGGTTCTACAAAGCTGGTGATGGGGGATCGGATCGAGCGGATTTTCAACTTTAAGGAGCCGCTGGAATATATCCGCAGGTTCCCGGATATTTTGGCAAAAAAAGATGAAATTATTACAATTATGGAAAAGAACGGGTTTTCTCAAGTTTAGGAGGGGCAGCCATGGATCTGCACACACATATTACCGAGATTATGAATGAGTATGAGGAAGCCAGGACCAGGGCGCAGCTTCTTCGGGACCGCCGGGTGCAGGCTGTGTATGATCAAGTGCCGGAAATTGGCAGGATTGACAGGCAAATCAACCGGGAGGGCTTTGAAAATACGAAAAAAATTATGCAGGATCCAGAAAACAGCGCAAAATATAATGCCGCCTTCAATCAGCGGCTGCAGGCGCTGAATGCTGAAAAATCGGCGCTCTTAGAAGCGAATGGGATTTCGGCGGATTATGCCAAGCTGCAGTATCAGTGTTCTCAATGTCAGGATACAGGCTATGTGGGAAGCCAGAAATGCCAGTGCTTTACCCAGAAGCTGATCAGCCGGGCGTACCGGGACGCAAATTTGACGGAGGCTATGGCGGAGCAGGATTTTGAACATTTTTCCTTGGATTTTTATTCTGATAAAAAGCCGGCCAGCGCAACATCCTCTGAACGGGATATTATGCGGAATATCCTGCACCATTGCCAAATGTTCTGTGAAAAATTTTCGGATTATGGCAGAAGCCTTTTATTTTATGGCGGCACAGGGGTTGGCAAAACATTTTTGTCCAGCGCGGTGGCAAAAGCGGTACTGGCCCAGGGCAGGACGGTTTTATATATCCGTGCGACCCGGCTGTTTAACTTGTATGATGATTATCGGTTTTCCCGGGCGGATGAAGAGTCAATATCGGCGCTTTACGATGCGGATCTGTTGATTATCGACGATTTAGGCACGGAATTCCTGTCTAAAACATCTGTCCCGTTTCTGTTCGATCTGGTGAATGACCGGCTGGCGAAGAGAAAAAAGATGATTATCAGCACCAATTTAGGCATGAAGGATTTAGAAAAGGCCTATTCGCCCCGGTTTGTTTCCCGGCTGTATGAGTCATTTGATATTTTGGAATTTTGCGGCAGGGATATCCGGATTGAAAAATTTAAAAATTATTAAATTTCCTCTTGACAAATTGAATTTTTGTGATATACTATAAGTAACATGTTTATATGTTACTCTACTAGAGATTCCCGATGCATCTAAGGGAATCTCAGGTAAACTTTATTCGTTTCACCACACATGCGGATAAAGTTTACCCGTGCATTTTCAGCCTGCTTTTGCAGGCTGTTTTTCTTTGTAAAAAAACGCCGGATAACCCGGCGTTTTGTATATTATTATTTGTTGCCGGTTACGCCTTCTACTGCGTCTCCAACGGCCTTGCCGGCGTTATCTACCGCGCCGCCGGCGCCTTCCGCCAGATCCTTAGCGGCGTTTCCTGCGCCCTCAGCCGCGTCTTTGACAGCGTTTCCGACGCCGTCTGCAGCATCTTTTACGCCGTTTCCAACATCTTCGCCGACATCCTTTGTGCCTTCTTCTACGCTGTTTTTGTCATTCATTGAGGGTGTAGATGTAGCCGACGGGGTCGGGGCGGCATTGTCTTGATTATTTGTTCCGCAGCCGCTCAGGGCCAGGGCCATGATTCCAGCCAAAATTAAAAGCTTTATATTTTTATTCATAGCATACTCCATTCTGCCGCCCACAGACGGCGTTTTTATCAGCTTTGCAGGTTTGTTTTTGATCCCTGTATACTATTATTCTGCCCGGTTTTTTTGAAATTATAAAAATTTTTTTTATTTTTTGGAACAAAAAATGTTTTGTGCCGTCTAATATAACAAATAGGCCGAAAGGTTTATAAACATTTACAGGAAAGGAAAGATGTATAATGAAAAAGAAAGTTTTATCCGTTATATTGGCACTTGGGATTTTAACCAGCAGTGCTGCGGTATTTGCTGAAGAAACGTCAGAGTCGGTTGTAAATCCGTTAGAGAATACGGATGTAGCTGAAAATCCGGCAGAAGCCCAGGCCCAGTACATAATCTATGGCGGACCGATTGCGGAGGTAAATGAAAACCGGCTGACAATCCAGGGCAAGGAAGAATTTTTCCTGGATATTGCCGATGACGCTTTAGTTTATAATAATAAAGGCGAAAAGCTGACCAAAGACGACCTAAAGGCGGACGTTGAGATTTTAGGCTTTGTAAACGTCAATACGCCGGCTCCGCTGATTGAGCCGCCGGTTTATACACCGGATGTATTTATTGTATTGGAGGACGAGATTGGTTCTGTTACAGTCGATACCTTCCGGACAGATGAAACCGGACGTCTGACCAATCAGGGGTATACCCTGTCTTTGAATCTGCCGGAAGACGCCAAGATTGTGGATGAAGCCGGCGCGGATTTTGAAGGTGATTTAGAAGGCCGGGATCTAATCGTATTCTACAGTATATCCACAATGAGTATTCCTGCGCAGACTACGCCGGAATTGATTGTTGTGATGGACCAGGAGCAGGATACCGAAAAGGAAGATGCTGCTGAGACAGAGCCCGCAGAGGAAATGCCCGTTGGCTATGGAAGCCAGACAGGTACTGTAGCTGAGATCGGCGATATGATCCATGTGGAAGAGGGGGAAAATGTATTTGATGTGAATATCACTGACGATACATTGATCTTAAACCAAAAAGGCGAAAAAGTCGGCAAGGAAAATATTCAGAAGGGTACAAAAATTTCGATTTTTGCCGACGGCAACAAGCCTATGATCATGATTTATCCGCCCCGGTATACTGCGGATGTTGTTGTAGTCTTAGATGAAGAGGATCCCACGTCTGTAACGGTTGACCGGTTTGTCAAGATGGAAAATGGGTCTTACCTGAGCAGCGGAAGAACGCTGGTTATGCATCATAACGAGGAAGTCAAGACTGTCGGTGAGAACGGTGAAGCGTTTACCGGCGATTTAGAGGGACGCAGCCTTGTGGTGTTCTACACAGTTACCACACGGAGCCTGCCGCCGCAGACCACGCCGGAGCTAGTTATCGTTTTGGACGAGGAGCAGCCCGCAGATTCTACGGAAGTGGATTTGAATAAAATTTACCGGAAGGCCATTGCCAATGGAACAGAAATTACGATTGATGTAGACGACGCGTCAATTACAGGGATGGTACCTGTCCGGTCTGTATCTGAAGCGCTTGGCCTGGAAGTCGGCTGGGATAATGTAGTGCAGGCTGTCAGCGTGGGAACTGTTCCGATGGGCGTAAACTTTAATGTTGGCGTTAACCAATATAATAAGGCAAGAATGACGCCGTTTACCTTGTCAAAAGCGCCTGTACAAATCACCATGGATGATGAAAACTATGCCGTAACTTTTGTACCTGTAGACTTCTATTCTGAGGTTCTTGGCGCAGAAGTAAAGGCTGAAGGCGAAACCCTGTATATTGATCTCGCAGAATAATCGTAAAATAACCGCTGGATTACCAGCGGTTATTTTTTATACTTATAAAAAGCGGAATATATCTCGTTGCTTGGAAAAATGTACAGATAAAGCATATTGTTTTAACACAGAAGCGAAAATGTCCATGGCAATAATTTCTGTTGGATAATGGCCGGCGTCTACAACAGCGATCCCGTCCAATACAGCGTCAATCGCCATATGATATTTCATATCTGCGGTTAGCATGACATCGGCGCCATGTCGAATGGCATGTGGAATATAATCGCCGCAGCCACCGGAGCCGATGGCGACCCGCTGAATTTTTTTTCCGGGATCGCCGCTGACGCGAACCGCCGGCGTATGGAGCTTTTGCTTGCACAGGGCTGCAAATTCCGCCAGCGTAACCGGTGCTTTTAGATCGCCTACCCGGCCTAAACCGGCGCTGCCTGGCTGTTCGTCTGCCAAAATCACCGGATCCCGCAGGTCAAACAGGGCCGCTAAATAGGTATTGATGCCTGCCGGGGCAATGTCTAAATTAGTATGGGCCGCATATACGGCGATTTTGTTTTCAAAAAGGATAGACAGCATTTTCCCGGTTTCCGTATCTTGGCGGACGGTTTTGACTCCGCCCATGAGAATAGGATGGTGGGAGAGAATCAATTCCGCGCCGGCCTGGACCGCTTCCTGGGCCACGGCGGAATTCACGTCCAAGGTTACCAGGACATTTTTAACGTCTTGATTTGGGCTGCCTGCCAAAAGCCCTACGTTATCCCAGGAATACGCCAGCGCAGGCGGAAACAGGGCTTCTAAGTCCTGTATCAGCTCTTGTAAAATCATGGTTTTCTCCTTTCTAATTGTTCCAATAAATCAGTATAATATAAAATTAAGGCCTTTTGTTTTGTTTCAGACCGCAAAAGCCCGTCCCGTATCTTTTTAAACTCCCGATATTTTTTCGCCCATAGAACCCCAAAATGGGGATGATTTTGCAGGGATTGGGGAAGATGATATTCGATATCCGATTTTGGCGGCTGCGTCTGTGCAGCCGCGGCGATCAAAATATTATATACATGATCCCCCTCCACAGCCAGATCCTCCGTATGGATGAAATAGCCGTTGGCATACAGCCATCTGCGCAGCTCGTACTGGGCGTTCATGGGCTGTAAGATCAAGCGGCAGGCAGCTTTGGCTGTAGGATCGCCATTTTCTAAAATTTTGCGGATCATTTCCCCGCCCATGCCGGCGATGATGATTTCCTGCACTTCCCCAGGCTGGATTGGGTCCAGGCCGGCCCCCAGCCGAAGCTGGATCTGGTCGGTTACCCTGTATTTACGGATATTTGCCGCGGCCATAGCCAGCGGGCCGGGATTGATATCTGTGGCGATGGCTTGATGTTTTTTTTCGTCTAAGGCAAATTGGATGGGGATATAGCCGTGGTCTGTGCCGATATCAGCGATTTTGTCCTTGGAAATATGATAATAAATGGTTTTTAACCTTGGTGTCAGCATTATATGAACATCCTTTTACAGTATAATTACAGTTATGTTACCAATCCATGATTTTATCCACACATGTGGATAATTTTTTTCCCCCTATACAGCAAAAAATGTGCCTGTATCATGCGGTTAATAGAAATTTATCCACGCAGTCCACATAGATGTGGGGATAAAATATGCGATATTTAGCATATTTTTCCAAAAAAATATGTAAACTGGCGAAATTACGGTAAAATCAGGGGTTGTGGACAGCACTATATTTTTACAATCTGTGGATAACTATGTGGATAACGTGGATAACTACCGAATTTTCCCCATAGACAAGCCGTTAATTGGTTGGAATTGGGTATCCAGCCATGTGGATAGAAAAAAAACAAGTTTACATAAAATAGAAACGGTTAGCAACTGTTTTTTTTCATATCCAGCCCACCCCGCCCCAAGGGCGGGATCGGCTTAGCAATTCAGCATATCCTGCAGAACCTGGTAAAACCGGGCGGCGTGGAATCCATCGCAGACAGCATGATGGATCTGCATGGATAAAGGAATTATAGTCCGGCCATGGCTTTTTTGATACTGGCCAATGGTAAAAATTGGCGCTAAATAGTCATATCCATTTTGCAGCCGCAGGTCGAACGCGGAAAAATGTACCCAGGGAACGCAGGAAATATCGAAATAGTTTTCCCGATCCTTAGGCTTTGGCGCAAAGCCAGGCTGGGCGCCATAAGCCGCTTGATCTGCCTGATACGCCTGGTAAAAGGCCTGAAAATCAGAGTCATATGCTGTCCAAATTACCGAAAAGGTTTCGGTTTCAGGATGAAAAATCGTATAGCTGGGATTGACGTGATCATAAACCAGCAGTTCGCCGTTTTTCATCTGGATTTTAAAATTTTCATACTGATTGACAACAGACGCAATACAATACAGCAGCACGGGATATAGCTTGATCCCCGCGGACTTGACGCGGGAAAGCAGCCTGGAAATATCTAAATCCACTGTCATGCTATAGGTACAAGGCGCTTCATAATAGTAATGATGAAAGTATTCTTTCCGGGGCCAATGCTCCAGATCAATTTTATAAAAATCCATTATTCTGCCTCCTCAAATTTTAAATTCCGCATTGAGGAGGCAGCTGCATTTGTATCAATCATAACCAATCCAGCCAATCAGTTCTTTTTTTCAATTTTTTCCGTGCCCATAAAGGGAATCAGCACCTGAGGAACCGTGACTGTGCCGTCTTCATTTTGGTAGTTTTCTAAGATAGCCGCCACAGTTCGGCCTACCGCCAGTCCAGAGCCGTTTAAGGTATGGACAAATTTTGCTTTATCTTTTGCGTCGTTTTTATATTTTATATTGGCCCGGCGGGCTTGATAGTCTTCAAAATTGGAACAGGAAGAGATTTCCACATACCGGTTATAGCTGGGCATCCAAACCTCAATATCATAGGTTTTCGCGGATGTAAAGCTCATGTCGCCGGTGGAAAGGCAAACAACCCGGTATGGCAGGCCCAGGCCCTGCAGAAGCTTTTCCGCGTCGTTGGTCAGGCTCTCCAGCTCCTGATAGCTGGTTTCCGGCTCCACAAATTTGACTAATTCTACCTTATTAAACTGGTGCTGCCGGATCAGGCCCCGGGTATCCCGGCCGGCGGAACCAGCTTCAGCCCGGAAACAGGCGGAATACGCGCAGTATTTGATTGGCAGCTGCCTGCCGTCTAAAATTTCATTGCTGTGTAAATTGGTTACGGGCACTTCGGCGGTAGGAATCAGAAAATAGCCGTTATTGGCTACCTTAAAAGCGTCCTCCTCAAATTTCGGCAGCTGGCCTGTACCGGTCATGGCTTCTCGGTTTACCATGTACGGGGGCAGGATTTCCGTATAACCGGACTGCTCATGACAATTTAAAAAATATTGGATTATGGCCCGTTCCAGCTTAGCGCCTAGACCGCGGTACACGGTAAACCGGGAACCGGCGATTTTCGCGCCCCGGTCAAAATCTAAAATATTTAAATCTGTGCCAATGTCCCAATGGGGCTTTGGTGCGAAAGAAAATTCTGTAGGCGTACCAAACCGGCGCACTTCTACATTATCTGTATCGTCTTTGCCGATTGGTACAGTTTCATTGGGAATATTGGGGATCCGCAGCATGAAATCCCGCAGCTGTTCATCAATCTCAGAAATTTTGGCGTCATCCGCCTTGATCGTATCGGACAAATCCCGCATTTGCGCAAAAATCGGCTCGGTGTCTTCCCCGGCTTTTTTCATGGCTGGGATTTTCTTTGTTATTTCATTTTGCTGCGCTTTGCGCTGCTCTACATCGTTTAAAAGCGCCCGGCGCTGTTTATCCAGCTCAATGGCCGGGGTAATGTCCAAATCGTTGCAGCGGTTTTTCAGCGCTGTGCGGATCAGATCCGGATTTGTTCTTAAAATTTTTATGTCTAACATATGCTTTTCCTCCAGTCTTATTTTGCTTTGATCACTAAAATATCATAAAATTGTTTTTGTTTAGGATCTAGTGCGTTTACATCGAGCTCTGCCAAGGCTGCTTTGGCAGCTTCAAATTCCTGCTCATACAGCAGACCATAAATATCATATAGCTTGCCGCTCAGTTCGTTTTGGGCGGCGGAGGCGGCGATCTGTTCCTGCAGACGAGCGTTTTCGGTTTCTAATTCGGCTTGCTTTTGTTCCAATTCCTTGCACTGCTCTAACAGGATTCGGTTATCCTCGCTGAGCTGGGCGGCCCGCTCTGTCAATCCGCCGCCGCTGGCAGCCTGCGTCGCCTCTGGGGAAGATTCGGGCTGGCCTTTTTTCATATGGCTGTCTCCAAAAAACGACAAAATGATTAAAAGCAGGGCTACAATAAAGATCAGTGCCGTATATAAAAATAAAGATTTATTTTCACCTTTTTTTCCCATAATTCTCACCTCACATTTCTAAAAAATTTGATTGATTCAAATTCAGCCCAAAATCGCGTTATCAGGAATTTTTTTATTCAGACATGAAATCATACGTCTATATCTAAATATCCACCTGAAAAAGCAAATTTAAGGTGTCGAAAAATGTAAAATTATGTATTAAATGTTAAATAAATTTAATATTCGTTCTAAATCGTCATTTCCGTAATATTCAATTTCAATTTTACCTTTTTTCGCCTGATGCTGAATTTTGACCTTTGTTCCAAACTTTGAAGCAAGTCTGTCCTGAAGGCGCTCTAGCTCAATATCGTAGGCAGAATCCCTTTTCATATTTTTCTTCTGTTTTGGTTCCTTCTGTAATTCCTTGGCCAGATTTTCAGCCTGTCGAACATTTAAACCCTCATCAATAATGCGGTTTACTAAAAATTCCCGCATGACCGGGCTTTCTAAGGATAATACTGCCCGTGCATGCCCCTCCGAAATCTCACCGGAAATGATCTTTTTTTGTAAATCATCCTCTAGGCTGAGAAGCCGCATGGAATTGGCGATTGCGCTGCGGCTTTTACCAATCCGCTGGCTGATTTGCTCCTGGGTTAAATTGAATTCCTGCATAAGGGAACGGTATCCCAGAGCCTCTTCAATGGGATTTAAGTCTTCTCGCTGCAGATTTTCAATCAAAGCGATTTCTGTTACCGTTTGATCCGAGTATTCCTTAATGACAGCAGAAATTTTAGTCAGCCCTGCTTTTTTAGCCGCCCGCCAGCGCCGTTCCCCCGCCACAATGGTGTATGTACCCAGACTGTTTTTGGTAACAATAATTGGCTGAATCAGCCCGTGTTCACGGATTGATTCTGCTAAAGCGGCTAGCTTATCCTCATCAAAGGTTTTTCTGGGCTGATTCTGGTTTGGTTCGACTTCCAGTATATTTAATTCCGCAATACCAGTTTCTGTATCAATCGAGACTGAATTTTCATCGGTAAATAGAGCGCCCAGACCCTTTCCCAATCCTTTTTTCGCCATTTTACTCACCTCTTGGATTCATTTTTTTGCATAAATTCTCTAGCCAGCGCAAAATACGCCTCAGCGCCTGTAGAAGTAATATCATATTTAATAATCGGCTGCCCAAAGCTTGGCGCCTCGGAAAGCCGGACATTTCTGGGAATCACAGTTTGGTAAACTTTATCTGGAAAGTGATTTTTGACTTCCTCCAAAACCTGTACCGACAAATTAAGCCGCTTATCAAACATCGTTGCCAAGA
Organism: uncultured Clostridia bacterium; assembly: GCA_965151315.1. Taxonomy (GTDB): domain Bacteria; phylum Bacillota; class Clostridia; order UBA1381; family UBA1381; genus Avimonoglobus. The sequence continues at coordinate 18,577 of CBCTZG010000005.1, read as the reverse complement.
TACCTTCAATTTCTAACTGGGGATTCCATTGTTTTTTTATGGTTCGAATAGAGCTGATGAGCTGCGTCAGTCCTTCTAAGGCATAATATTCACACTGGATGGGTACTAAAACAGAATCGCTGGCTGTCATAATATTGATCGTCAGCATACCTAAGGCCGGCGGAGAATCAATAAATATGTAATCATAATGCTCTCGAACCAGAGATAAGGTATTTTTGAGAAAAAACTCTCGGTTATCTTCTGCTGCCAGTTCGATTTCTGCAGCGGATAGGTCGCTGGACGACGGTAAAACAGATAAATTCCGTTGTTTTGTCCGTAAAATTGCATTTTGAATATTTGCAGCATCAATTAAACAGTCGTAAATTGAAATTTGGACTTTATTTTTATCAATGCCGACACCGCTTGTACTGTTTCCCTGGGGATCAGCGTCAATGAGCAGGACATTTTTCCCTTTATAAGCTAACGCTGCGGCAAGATTTACAGAGGTTGTTGTTTTACCGACACCGCCTTTTTGATTTGTAACCGCAATAATTTTGCTCATAATGCTTTGCCGTACACTTCCTTTCTTTTATATCCGCATACTATTATATCACACATCTAAAAAAAGTAAATGTTTCACGTGAAACATTTTAAAAAATTTTATGTTTCATGTGAAACAATGCATAATTTTCCTGAAAATACAGAATCTATAAGAAAGAATCCATAGAAAGGATAACAGTTATGAAAGCAAAAGCAATTTTAAAACAATTGTTTACGTTCCAAAGACCAATTGAGGATGACAATTTTATTTTGCCTGAAAACGAACAGGATATAAAATATGATATTCGCCAGGAAAAAAAGGAGAACCCGCCGACAACGGTCAACGCGGACATTGATATTAATTTCCAATATATTAAAAATCGATTTGATTATCCAAAAAATAATGATTTTATTATGCGAAAGTTAACCCTAAAGGGAAACAGGCGCTGTTTTCTAATTTTTTATGATGGTATGGTCAGCACAGATGCCGTTAATTTAGGTATCATTAAGCCATTGCTGGAAATTCCGTTGATTTCGAATCAAGAAATAGACCATGTACCGGAACAGATTATTGAACGGTTTGTGGCCCACAGCCAAGCAATGGCCACGCAGGATATGGAACAAATTATTGAGGACGTAAATTTTGGAAGCTGCGGCTTGTTTGTAGATGGAATTGATACCGGATTTTCCCTGGATGTCCGAAATTGGGGGCATCGGTCCATTGATAAGCCAGACCATGAACAATCGATTTATGGCCCACAGGAAGCGTTTGCGGAAATGCTGCGAAATAACTCCGCATTAGTACGAAAAATTCTGAAAACAGAAAAACTAATCTGTGAAGGAACAAAAATCGGCCGAATTAGCAAAACCAGGGGTGTGATAATGTACATCTCTGATGTAGCTAATCCAGAACTGGTTAACGAGGTACGGCGGCGAATTGATGGGATAACCATGGATTATGTGATTGCTATTGAAGAGGCGGCTATGATGCTGGAGGACAAATCCTTTATGATCACCAGCCAGATTTTAGCCACAGAACGGCCAGACCGGGTGGCCCGCGCCTTAACGGAAGGGCGGGTTGCGCTAATTTTAAATGGCAGTCCCCGGGCGCTGATATTTCCAACAAATGCGTTTGAGTTAACGCACGCAGCTTCCGATGCCTATTTACGTGTCCCTTTTGCAAATATGACCCGCATAATCCGCTTGCTGGCTATGCTGGCCTCCGTGCTGCTGCCGGGTATTTATATCGCCATCACCCTTTTCCATCAGGAGCTGGTCCCAACCTATTTACTGTTCGCGATTAGCGCGGCGCGGGAAAATGTTCCTTTTTCTACAGTCATGGAATTTCTGCTGATGGATTTTTCCTTTGAGATGATTCGGGAAGCCGGGATTCGCATGCCAAGCCCAATTGGCTCTACACTAGGCATTGTAGGTGGTTTAATCCTTGGCCAGGCGGCGGTCAGTGCTAAAATTGTCAGCCCTCTGATGATTATTGTCATTGCAATTACCGGTATTGGCTCTTTTGCCACGACAGACTATTCGCTAAGCTGGAGTTATCGGCTTTTAAAGCTATTTTTTGTAATTCTTGCGACAATCAGCGGCTTTTATGGAATAGCAATTGGAATTTTTATGTATGCAGTTTTTCTCGGTGCGCAAAAGAGCTTTGGAATACCATTTCTTTCACTGTTAACCAAGGGTGGCGCCGGAAATTTAGGAAGCTCTGTTTTTGTAAATCCAATTTGGAAAAAGGAAAAGCGGCCATCATTTTTAGCGCCTAAAAACAGTGATCAAGAACCAAAAATCAGCCGGAAATGGAAAATCGGTAAAAAAAAGTAGGTAGATAATATGAAAATTGAGCAAAAAAAACTAACCAGCTTACTGGTAAACGCAATTCTCGTTAAAATGTTGTTTAGTTTTCCAAGAAGTGTTGTGGTTCGATCAGGCAGCGCCGCATGGATACAAGTAATTTATATGTCCCTAATAATGCTATTGATATTTTTTATTACAACAAAAATTTATGAAAAAGCGGGAATGCAGGATGTTGTGTCCCTATCTGGAAAAATAGGGGGAAAGGGACTTAGAATCGCCGTAGGGATTATATTGATTTTGGTGTTAGGACTGAATATGGCTGTCAATATTCGGTTTTTTCCTGAGTCGGTGAATGAAATCCTGCTGCCGGAAACACCAATGGAATTTATTCTCTTGCTGTTTGCGATTTGTATAGCCTTTGGCGCTTACATGGGGATTGACTCCATTGCTAGGATTCACGCTATCTTTTTGCCGGTAGCCGCGTTATTTTTTCTATTCTTCCTGATACTTCTGCTGCCGCATCTGGAAGTTACCAATATGTATCCAATATTGGGAACAGGGACATATAATATTTTTGCAGGTGGATTGGAAGAAATGCGGATGTTTGCGGACATTATTCTACTCAACGTATTGCTTCCTTTTTGCAAAAACAGAAAAGAAGCGGTGGCCAGCGGATACCGGGCAATTATCATTAGCGGTATTATAGGGACACTAATTACAGGAATGTACGTCATGACATTTCCATATCCAGCTTCTACGGTATTTATCACGCCGCTGTATATGATGTCCCGGCTTTTACGGATTGGCCGGTATTTCCAGCGGCTGGAGGCATTCTTTGAATTTATCTGGTCGATTGCCATGCTTCTTTATGCGTCCCTATATTTATTTGCCATTTGCCACATCTGGAAGGAAACATTTCAGCTTCGATATTATCGGCCTGTTATTTTTCCGATGGTTACGCTGATTGTTATGCTTTCGTTAGTGCCGGCTACAATTGTAGAGCTTTATAATACCAATTTTGTGAGTAAATGGATCATCTATCCGCTGGCGTTTGTGCTGCCGGTGGCAGTGGGGATTTTGTACAGAGTGAAAGCAAGGAGGCGGAATACGCTTGAAAAGAATTAGTATAATGCTGGCCGGAATATTACTGATGGGGATTCTTTGCGGATGCTATGACGCCGACGAGCCCAATGACATCGTATATACTGTAGCTTTAGGGATTGACCAGGGGGAAGATCCCGGGGAATATGCGATTACGATTCAGTTTGCCCGGCCCACACAAATCAGCGGCGGCGCCAGCGAAGAAGGAGGAAAGGGCGGAAACGAGACCTTCAGCCTGGTGACAGTCAATGCACCCACAATTTATTCCGCGATCAACCTGGCAAACCATATTGTCAGCAAGCGGTTTACCCTGGCACATACCAAGCTAATTGTTTTTTCTGAAGAAGTAGCGAGGAATGGGATCATTGATATGGCGGACACAATTGCCCGGAGCAGCGATATCCGGCCCAATATTTACCTGGCCGTGGCTAAGGGATCAGCAAAGGAATATTTAGATGGGATCAGTCCAGTTGTAGAAATTAACCCGGAAAAATATTACCAGCTAATTTTTGAAAACGAGTATTCCGGTTATATCCCAAAGAACCTTTCCCAGGATTTTTATTTTTATATGAAAACTAATGAGCGGGACAGTGTCTTGCCCATTGCGGCCGTTCGGAAAAGCAGCGATGATAAGGAAAAAAGCAGCCAGCAATCGGAAAGCGGCGGCCAGCAAGGGGGCGGTGATCAGGACCAAAGCGGTGAAGACAGCCAGAGCGGCCAGCAGCAGAAAAGCGGCACCCAATCGGCCCAAACTGGACAGGAGCAGCAGATCCCTATCAATAAGCAGGGATTTGAATATAATGTAAAGGATTATATTGCCGGCAATATGGATGTAGAAAAGGAAAATCAAGGGGAAGTAATGGGACTGGCCGTTTTCCGGAAGGATAAAATGATTGCTGAGCTGAATTCTGTAGAGAGCCAGCTTTACAGTATAGCAAAAGGGGAATTTGAATACAGCTACACAAATTTCTATAGCCGGAAATCTCCGGATTACCCAACAACACTGCGGCTGGAACAGGGGAAGCATCCCATTTATCATATTGATGTGTCCGGGGAACATCCGAAAATCAGCGTTCAGGTAGATCTAGAGGGGGACTTTCTGTCGATCTCCCCATATGATTATTTGGAAGAGGAGATATCAGCATATGAGCAGGAGCTGATTGAATATACCCAGCGCGCACTGCTCCGGTTTTTACAGAAAACCAGCAATGAATTGGGGACAGATATTATAGGCTTTGGCAGCTACGCGAAAAGCCATTTTCGGACCCATCAGGATTTTGAAGCATATAACTGGATCGAAAAGTATCCGCAGGCAGAGTTTTCGGTGGATGTAAAATTCAAGCTGCAAGGGACAGGACTGATCATCCGCAGGCATGATATGAAGGTAGGTGAACAGAAATGATATTAACGCTGGCAATATTGTTAATTATCATTATCGGAACAATTAAATCCTTAAGCTTTGCGGCGTGGAATTTCCGGGAAAAAAATTATGCGGGCGGAATCGGGATGATTTTTCTGTCCCTTTCGGCGTTGGCTTCCGCATATATCATTCTATAGTTGACAAGCAGGGGAAGAAAGTGATATAATATGCAACACATGAGTAAACCAGACGGTCGCGGGTATCGAAATGATACGTGAGGAAAGTCCGGGCTCCAGAGAGCGAGGATGCCGGGTAACGCCCGGTGGAGGCAACTCCAAGGAAAGTGCAACAGAAAATAAACGCCCGGCTTGCCGGGTAAGTGTGGAAATGTGAGGTAAGAGCTCACACGGGGGCTGGAAACTGTCCCCCGGTGTAAACCCCATCCGGAGCAACATCAATATGGGACATAAGCCTGCTCGGCAGTTCCCTGACCGATGGCTTGAGCCTGTCAGCGATGGCAGGCCACAGATAGATGACCGTCAAATACAGAACCCGGCTTACAGATTTACTCATTGTCTTGTGAAAAAACGTCCGAAGCGTTCGCTTCGGACGTTTTGCTTACCATGTTCCCGCTATTGCGGGCAGCTTTAATTTTCCTCAATATCAATCAGTTTGGAAGCCTTCACACCCAATACCTTCGCGATTGTAAACAATGCTTTGATGGAAGGGCAATAGGGGAGATTGGGGCTTTCAAGCTGGCTGATATACGATAAAGTCATACCGGTGTGTTCCGCCAGCTCGGCTTGGGTCATACCCGCGCGCCGCCGGTAATAGCCGATTTTGATCCCGATGTCTAATAAAATTGCCTTGTACTCATTTTCATGCAGCATATTACTCAATCCTGTCAAATAATTTATTTAGTATAATTATTATAAACCATTGACAAAAAAATGATAATTTGATATAATTGTGTATATACACAAAAATAATGAGTAAATACAATTTTAAATTTTTTAGAAACAAGATTGCAGTGTATTTTGCCGCAATGAAAAAGCTGTTCCCAAGTTAGGAAACAGCTTTTTCCGGATGGAACCCCTTCCATCCGCCCACGTTTCGCGTCTGATTCATTCCCCAATTTATCAAACGCCATAGCATTCTCTCTGCTACTATTTATAATGTCTACAGTGCTCCATTATAGATAGATTTTTCTAGAGAAACAATACGATCAATAGAACATTTGGTAGGTATTTTAATCAAAATTTTAAAATTCACAAATTCGTGACATAAAAAACAAGAATAACTCAACAAATAACAATCAAAATGTCACAAACCTTTAACAATCGCCAAATTTTTATGAAATTTATATAATTATACCAAAAAAATTCTAATAAATATTTACCGTTTTACCCTATTCCAAATTTATATAGAATAAGCTGGGTTTTAAATAGCCGATAAAACGGCGGTTTTCAAACGGCCGTCCTCAATCTCCACAACACCATATGTCGACATATAGCGCGCGCTGCCCGGATTCAACAAGGAAAATCGGCCGCAATTGGCGTCATATCCCATATGGGTGTGGCCAAAGATCCCCAGATCACAGTGCTCTGCTTGTACCTTTTTAGCCAAGGTGGCATAGTCCCGTTCATTTTTCACATTATACAGATGCCCGTGGGTCACAAAAATCCGCTTTCCGGCCGCCTCCACAATCCGCTCTGCCGGCGCGGCGGAAAGATCACAGTTGCCGCGGACAAAGACCACAGGAATTTCTGGAAACGCGGCAGCCAAGTTTTCCGCGTCCCGGGCGTGGTCCCCGGCATGGATAATCATATCTATACCGACCAGTGTTTTTACAATTTTACTGCAAAGCTGTATATCACCATGGGTATCCGAAAAAACAAGTATCCGCATAGGATTTCCTTTCTCAGCTAAATTAGTATCCCTTATTATACCACAATTTTACAAAAAATAAATAAAAAGTTCCTAAATTGACAATAAATTAGTAAAAATTGTTGAATCTAGGATGTTTTTTGTCATATCAATTTTATAAAATGACAAGAAAAAATGACAAAAAATGTAAATTTCCTGTGATATAATAATCTGACGATATGTATAAAACAGAAACCGGTGAATACAAAGGAGGAAAAGGGTATGCAGGAGGCAGTAGCGAGGCAAAGGGCGGAGATTCGGCATGTATTCCGGGCGCCGGCAATGGAGGATATTCTGCGGTGCTGCGTGATTTTCGCGGCGGCGCGGGCGTCGGTTTTAGGCACATTCCCATTTGGGGTTGCGTGTTTTTCGGCATTTTTGGACATGGAGGCCGCTTATTTAGGATGGATTGCGGTAGGGCTGGCGGTGTTTTCTGCCGGCGGCAGCGCGGGCGGCTATGTTTTGGCCTGCGTTTTATTTTGGCTGTACGCGGAGTTAAAGCTCCGGGATAAAAGCCTTCTTTCCTCTATGGCGGTCTGCGGCATATGTGTGATTGCCGGCGGCCTGTACGATGCCCTGACCAGCGGCAGCGCGTTTTATTCAACGGTCATGCTGGGCGCCGAGGGGCTTTTATCCGGGCTGATGTTTTATGTATTCCGGCGGGCGGAGCGGTTTATGAAGCCAAGCCGGGAGCAGCCGGCCCAGGAGGAACTGGTCTGCGGCGTGATTGCGCTGGGTGTTCTGCTGATGGGGATATCCGGCTTGCCAATCCCATTGGGAATTGATTTGTCTATGATCCTGGGGATTTTTATCCTGCTGTCTGTATCCCTGCATACGGGCCTGGCGGCCGCGGGATGCTTTGGGCTGGCTATCGGCTTTATCTGCAGTATGAACCAGCCGGCAGCCATTTTGCTAACTGGTGTGTTTGGGATCAGCGCGGTCTTTTCTAATCTCCTGCGGAGCTTCGGTAAGCTAGGCGTTTCTCTTGGATTCCTGCTGGGGGTTACGATCAGCCTATTATACATCGGCGACATCAGCGCCATGCCTATCTCCCTGCTGGAACTATTTTTGTCCTGCCTGTTGTTCGCGGCTACACCCAGAGCTATCCATCAGCGGATCGGAGGCCGGATCTCAGCGGTTTTTGAGGTACGGGACAAAAAAACAGACCGACGGGTAAAGCAATATTTATCCGGGGAGCTTAAAAGCTTTGCCAAAGCCTTTGGCGATCTGGCAAACAATTTCCTCGCGGAGCCAGCGCACCAAGACGAGATCTACTCGGAAAATGTGACGGCGTTTCTGGAAGAGGTGGCGGGCAGGGCATGCAGCAGCTGTAAAAAGGCGGGGGAGTGCTGGGGGGAAAAACGGGAGGAAACCTATCAGCAGGCATATATGGTGTTTGAGATCATGGAGCGGGAGGGCTCCTGCGGGATGCATAACCTGCCCATCGTATTCAAACAGCGGTGTATCCAGGCAGAAAATTTCGTGACGGTTTTTAACCATGTCTATGAGCTATATAAGCAGAATACCCTCTGGAAGGGGGAGGCCAACATTGGCCAGGGACTGGTAGCCCGGCAGTACAATGAAATTTCGAATATCATGCGGGGGCTTTCCTACGAGGTAGAGGGGGGATTTTGTTTTTTAGAGGAAAGCGAGAAAAGAATCGCGGACAAGCTGTTGGGGGAAGGCGTGTTTGTGAAGGATGTCAGCGTCATTGAAAACGCCAAGGGGGCCTACGCGGTGGAAATTGTCCCAGGGCTGGACGACCCGGCGCTGGGAGCGGAAATCGTGTCTGCGGTTCTGGGCGTACCGATGCGGGCGTCGGTATCAGACGAAAGCTGGACAAAATTCACCGCGGCCAGCCAGTTTCAGCTGGAAATCGGCCTGCGGCAGCAGACCAAGGATGGTGAAGAGGTATCCGGAGATACAGTCCAGTATTTTGAAACGGCAGAAAACAAATTTTTTTTAGTCCTCTGCGACGGCATGGGCAGCGGCGGTGAGGCAAACGCCCAAAGCGGGCAGACAGCTGCGCTGCTGGCGGAATTTCTCCGGGCGGGCATCAGCAAGGAAACAGCGGTGAATATGATCAATTCCACCTTGGCCTTAAAAACGGGAAACGAAAGCTTTACCACGGTGGACATTGCGGAAATCGACCTGCGGACGGGAGACGCGGAATTCCTGAAGGTGGGCGCGGCGCCGGGATACCGGAAGCATAAGCAAAGCGTGGAAACCATTGAAGCCAAGACCCTGCCCATTGGGATTTTGGAGGAGGCGCGGCCGGCGGTAATCCGCCGAACCCTGGGGGATGGGGACGTGCTCGTTTTGGCCTCCGACGGTGTCAGCGAGGCTGGGCATGGGGCGATCCGAGGGGAATGGATAAAAAAAACCATGCGGGAAAGCCATACTATGGACAGGCTGGCGGAGCTGATCCTGGAAAACGCATCCAGCAAAGCCTATCCCAAAATATCGGATGATATGACTGTCGCCTGCATACAGATCCAACGGGTATAAACCACCGTACTTTAAAAACATTTTTTATGGAAGTGGTTGCAATTTATTTTGTTTTCTGATATAATAATAATTAGGATATTATGCGGCGGGATCTGCCGGGAGCATCCTATTCGCCGGGATGTTGCTTGATGCGGCCCTGGCCTGGCGGAGCGCGCTTCGTTTTATTCTCATTAAAACAGTATTCCAAACGAAAGGCCCATCCGGCTTTTGCGGGAATTCCCGCAATATTGCCGGGCAGGCTGGCAGTGAGGGGTGCTGTTTTTTTGATTTTTTGTGAAACGGATATAAATAATAAATAGGAATATAGCATACGGATGTTGTATTATTTTTTTGCGGCGGAACAAAAAAAGCGGTTGTCATTTCTGCGGAAATATTGTATAATAATGTATCATGACAAAAAGGATGGTTACAGGCTATGCGGATGCGAAAAAAGAAAAACTGCGGCGCAAGGATGGAGCGGTGCCAGGCGCTTTGGGAACAGACGCCGGCGGAAAACCAAGGCCGATGGGGGCAGATCTTTGGCAATACGAATCCAATCCATCTGGAAATTGGCTGCGGCAAGGGCCAGTTTGTTGTCCAAATGGCCCAGATGTATCCGGCGGTGAATTTTGTGGCTATGGACGTTGTGCCGGACGTACTGGTGCTGGCGCTGGAAAAAGCTGTGCCCCTGGGCCTTCCCAATGTACGATTTATGATCGGTGACGCGGCCAGGCTTTTAGAGTATTTTGCCCCGGGAGAGATCCAGCAGATCTATCTAAATTTTTCGGATCCCTGGAAGAAAAACAAGCAGGCAAAACGGCGGCTGACCCACAGGAATTTTTTGGATTTATATAAGAAGCTTTTGCCATTGGGGGGGCTGGTATGCTTTAAGACAGACAACCAGAAGCTTTTTGAATTTTCTTTGAACTCCTTTGCCCAGGAGAATTTTAAAATGCGGAATATAACGCTGGATCTGCACCATTCCGGGTTTGCCGGTAATGTGATGACTGAATACGAAACCCGGTTTGCCCAGCAGGGCATGCCCATCTACCGGCTGGAGGCCTGTTGGTACGGATGGGATACGCCGGCGGGAACGCTGTCGAATTAAGAAAGTTTTAAGAATTTTTTAATACATATTCAATTGACGTTTCCCGGCAAATGGCATATAATGAACGCATAAGGATTAAGGGAGGGAATTGGTGTGTGGAAGAAGCTGCAAAAAACCATGTGTGCCCTGCGGGGGAAGCCGGTGGCCCTGTGTGCCGTGCTGTCAGTTTTGCTGACGTTTTTGATCGAGGCGCTGAGCAATGGCTCCCTTTGGTCAGGGTTCGTTTTTGCCGGAACCCATCCGCTGATGTTTTTATACAACGGCGCGATTATTATGCTGACCCTGATGGTAGCGCTTTTGTTCCCATTCCGGCAGTTTTTGATGGCGGTGGTTTCCCTGTGCTGGCTGACCTTGGGGGTAACCAACTGTGTGCTGATGCATCTGCGGAGTACGCCCCTGTCCGCCATTGATTTTACCGTGATCCGGTCAGCCTACAGCCTGTTAGATATTTATCTGGATACGTTCCAGCTCGTTTTGATCGGCGCGATCGCCGTTTTAGCGGTAGCCGCAATGACAATCCTTTTAATCAAGGCGCCCCGGGCCAAGCCCCGGTACGGCCGGGTGGTGCCGGCGTTTATCCTGATGGCGCTGGCGGTGGTTATGCCCATGAACACCGTTATCCGGGCGCAGCATATCCCGGAAAAATATCCGGACCTTTCCGAGGCATATGAAAATTATGGGTTTGCCTGCTGCTTTACATACAGTATTTTCAATACCGGGATTGACAAGCCGGCGGACTACAGCCGCAGCACCATTCAAAAAATTACCGACAGCCTCCCGGCTGGCGGTCCGCAGGCACAGGTGCCGGCGGAGCAGCCCAATATTATTATGGTTCAGTTAGAGTCCTTTATGGATCCTACGCTGATCGAAGGTATAGAATATTCAGAGGATCCGGTGCCTGCGTTCCGGGCGCTGAAAAAAACCTGCTCCACCGGGCTTTTAGGCGTACCGGTGGTAGGGGGCGGTACGGCCAATACAGAATTTGAGGTGCTCAGCGGTATGAGCACGGAGTTTTTCGGGATTGGGGAATATCCGTATAAGACGACGCTGCTGGACAGGACTTGTGAATCTGTGAATTACGACTTAAAATCCCTGGGCTATAAGACCCATGCCCTGCATAACCATACAGGGACATTCTACGACCGGGATATTGTCTACGCTAACCTGGGCTTTGACACCTTTACCTCGGCGGAGTATATGGCGGGTTATGAAACCAACGCCCTAGGCTGGATCCGGGATATGGCGCTGAAGGGCGAGATTCAGAAAGCCATGGACAGTACTGCGGAGCGGGATTTCGTGTATGCGGTGTCGGTGCAATGCCATGGGAAATACCCCAACGAGCCTATCGAGGGCGCCCCAGCGGAGATCACCGCCCAGGGTGCGGGAGACGGCAAGGATAACCTGGAATATTATGTCAATCAGGTTAAGGATGTGGATAATTTCATTGCGGCCTTAACGGCGGAGCTGGCCGAAAATCCGGAGCCCACTGTACTGGTGCTGTTCGGCGACCATCAGCCCTGCCTGGAGATCGGGGAATACACCCTGAAAAAGGGCGGCCTGTTTAATACGGAGTATGTGATCTGGGCCAACTTCCCGCTGGAAAAGCAGGACAGGGATTTAGAAGCATTCCAGCTGACCGCCCAGGTGATGGGCCGGCTGGGCATGGACGCCGGAATCCTGACAAAGCTGCACCAGTCCGGGTTCCCGGAAGCAGAATACAAGCGGGCGCTGAAGCTGTTACAGTATGACGCCTTGTTTGGCGGGAATTACGCTTGGGGGAAAAAGTTTATCCCGGTGGATATGCAGATGGGCACGGCGCCCGTGTCTGTCAGCACTGTGACCTTTGCGGACGGCTGGGCATATATACACGGCGCGAATTTTACAGACGCCAGCCGGGTGACCGTAGGCGGCAGGGAACGGGAAACGGAGTATATTTCACCGGAGCTGCTTCGGTCGCCGGGCGAAAAAGAAAAGTTCCGGGCCCGGATCGGGGTGGTGCAGGAGACACAAAGCGGCCGGATTCTCAGCAAGAGCCCGGTGATCCAGGTAAGGTAAGGAGGAACATATGGACAGGGCTTGGGAAAACTTATACAAATCGGCAAAAGCCCGGCTGAATCCCAGGGCGCTGTCCCCGTTTATCGAAGCGGGGGGCGTGGCCGCCGCAGTGGAAACAGCGGCTGGGCATATATACACCGGCGTGTGTATTGATACGGCCTGTTCCCTGGGCATGTGCGCAGAGCGGAACGCGGTGGCGAATATGATTACCAACGGGGAACACAGGATCCGGCGGCTGGTCTGCGTAATGGCGGACGGGAAGGCAGGCATGCCCTGCGGCGCCTGCCGGGAAATGCTTATGCAGCTGGACAGCCGGGCGGCGGAATTGGAGATCTTGGCAGATGAAACCACCGGCAGATTGGTGCGGCTGGGCGCGCTGATGCCGGATTGGTGGGGCGCGAAACGGTTTTAAGTCCGGGCGCCCCGCTTTTTTGATAAAAAACATAAAATTTATATTTTGTTTGGATTCGTTTAGAAAATGTTTATAATTCCGTTATATAATGTTGATAAGGAATGATTATAATGAAAGTATGGAACGGGACTGTTCCATACTGCACTATATAGTCAGGGAAAATCAACAGAAAGGAAATGATGAAAAATGACGGCAAAGAAAAAAAGAACGACGGCGTTGGTCAGCCTGGCAGCCGGGATCTGCGTCTTCGCCGGCGCGGCGTTTGCCAACTACACCACCTCTGGGGGCTACTCGGTCTATAAAAAGGCCATCATTGGCGCCTTGGGGACGGAAAATTATACAATGGAAGCCAGGGTTTCCATGGATATCGACGGCGTGCCCATTGCGGAGGCGTATACAAAGGAGATGTACGCTAAGGACGGCGACGCCAACCTGTACCGGGAGGAAAAATCCAGCTATGCCGGCGGCGAGGCGGGCTATGACACCAGCACGTATATGCAGGACGACATTCGGATCAATATTTATAAGCACCCGGAAACTGGGAAAATTGAAACCTCCCTTTATGACAGTGAGGAAGAAAAAGAGCATTATGATCCCAGCAATTATACGGCCCTGTCCGGCGGTATTGACATGAGCCGGGAAACCGATCAGAAAATGGTAAGGTTTATAGAGCTTTTGGCGGACACCTTTATGGGTGATCTGAAGAACAACTTTGTCTATGTATCCGGCGACGACCAGAGCAAGGATTACGAAATGGTCTTAGACGGGATGCAGGTGCCGGAATTTGTAAACGCAGGCCTTTCCGCCATGTTCTCCGGCATGAGCAGCAGCGAATATAACCAGGACGATCCTACACTGGCCTTGGGCAAAGACCCGGTGGTACGCAGCGCGTATACGAAGTTCAGCGTTGACAGCGAAGGCCGGCTGCTGCATAACGACCTGCAAGCCGTATTGGCCGGCAGGGATGAGAACGGCCAGGAGCATACCATGACGATGAATATGTCTATCGACCTGTCCGGCTACGGTACCACCGTACCGCCCAAAGCCGATTTGAACAGCCTGGAAAATATAACCTACCAGTCCAGCAGGGACCGGGAGCCTATACAGGAAACGGATGTGACCAATTTTGTTGCCAACGATGACGGCACGGTAGAGATCCACTATGCCGACGGGACAGCAGTAGTTGTCAACAAGGAAACCAGCGAGATGATTGAAATCGCAGGCCCGCAAGAGGCGGAAACGGCAGAATAAGCAAAAGGAGACGGTTTAGCAATGGGTAATGTAATCGAGATCAGCGGCCTGACAAAGCTGTATAAAAACGGGCGGGGGATCCGCAACGTCAGCTTTACAGTGGAGGAAGGGGATATCGTAGGGCTTTTGGGCCCCAACGGTTCCGGCAAGACAACGGCTATGAAGGCCTGCCTGGGGCTGAACCGTCCCTCCGCGGGACGGATTCGGATTTTCGGCATGGACGCGGAGGAAAACTTTGAGGAAATCATGCGCAATACGGGGGCTTTGGTAGAAGCCCCCGCCATCTATAAGGATCTGACAGCATACCGGCATTTGCAGATGATGGCCCGGTTCTACCCGGGGGTGGGCCGCCAGCGGATTGAGCAGGTATTGGACATTGTCCACCTCCTGCAATATAAAAATGATAAAGCCGGCCGGTTTTCTCTGGGTATGAAGCAGCGGCTGGGACTGGCCATGGCCTTTTTGGCAGATCCAGCCCTGATGATTTTAGACGAGCCGGTGAATGGCCTGGATATCGAGGGCGTCGTGGAGATCCGGGAGATCATCAAACGGATGAACGCCCAGAAGCATACCACCTTCCTGATTTCCAGCCACATGGCCGGGGAGATCGAAAAAACCTGCAACAAGGTGGCGGTCATGTACGAGGGCGAGCTGATCCATGCCTGTGCAACTGAGGAAGCCCTGCGGCTTCATCCCTCGATGGAGGATTATTTTTTGTCCGTGGTGAAGGACAGAAGAGGAGAAGTAGCCATATGAACAATCTGATCTACAGCACAAGAACTGAATTTTCCAAGCTGGTCTCCAAAAAGAAATACATCGTGCTTTTGATCATCAGCGCCGGCTTCTGCCTGCTGCGGATGGGCGGGTCTATGCTGATTGAGAAAATCAGCCGGGGTCAGATGCAGATCCGCAGCAATATCATGCTGGAGATGCTGCCCTTTGCGGCGGAGATCATCGTGCCGCTGATTGTTTTCATGGCGGCGGCGGACCTGTTTTGCAGCGAGTTCCAGGAGGACACCATGAAAGCTGCCCTTTTGCGGCCCGTTACCCGGATCAAGGTGTTTGCCTCCAAAGTGGCGGCAATCTTTCTCATGGGCGCGGCTTTTCTGGGAGGGATATTCCTGATCTGCGCTGTGATCCAGGGCGTATCCGGGAACAGCCTCCTGCCGGTGCTGCTGCCCACGCTTGCCGCGTATCTCATCGATCTGGTCCCTATGCTGGGGCTGGTGCTTTTGGGCGTACTGGTGAATATGCTCTGCGCCGGGCCTACCTTGTCCATGCTGCTGTCCATAGGGATCTATGCGTTTTTCAAGTACTTAAACTATTTTGTAGCAGCCTGGGGCCAGATGGTGTTTACGGCGTACCTGCAATGGCATAAGTTATGGCTGGGCGCGACCCTGCCCTTTGGTGCGCTGATTACGAAAATCGGCATTGTCCTGGGCACCCTGGTGGTCTTTTTCACTGCCGCGTATATCCTGTTCGACCGGAAAGAACTGTAGGAGGGCCCATGAAGATCAAAAGGCGGTTTGCCGTATATAATATCCTCATGCTTTTAACACCTATTCTTCTGATAGGTGTTATTTCTGCATGCTTTTTTATTTATTTTGTTATGCGGTATCCGGTAGAGGAGCTGGAGATCAGCCGGACGGCCCTCTTAGCGCCGTCTATGCTCAGGCAGGCTGTCGGCGGATTTTTCCAAAAGAACCCCCAGGCCCTGCAGCTGGCCTGGATCTGGGCTGGCCTCTGCGTCCTGGTGCTGGTGGTTTCTACCACTTTCTTTACCGCCCGGATGTCCCGGAGCCTGACTAGACCCATTGCGGAATTGACAGAAGCGGCGGAGAAGATCCGGGGCGGCGACCTGGATTTTGAGGTGCTGGGCAGCCAGTATGAAGAAATCAATACGCTCTGTGCGGAATTTGATAATATGCGCCGGGCCTTGCGCCAGGCAGCCCGGCAGGAGGCGGCTATGAAAACGGAGCGGAGTATGCTCCTGGCCAATTTGTCACACGATCTGAAAACCCCGGTGACCTCGATCCGGGGGTATGTGGACGGGATCCGGGACGGGGTGGCGGATACACCGGAAAAGGTCCGGCGGTATCTGGATACGATTTCCGCCAAGACGGCCCTGATTGACGAAATGGTAAACAACCTGTCCATGTTCTCCAAGCTGGAGCTGGCAAAGCTGCAATTTAATTTTGAAACCGGGGATCTGAGCCAGTTTTTGGGATCTGTTATGGATGAATACCGGCTGGATTTGGAAAAAAACGACATGGCCCTCACGGAGCGTTTGACAGAAACGGCGGTACCAGTCAGGCTGGACTATGAAAAAATGGGGCGGGTGTTCGCCAACCTGATCGACAATGCCATCAAATATAAAAAACCCGGCCGGGGGGCGCTTTTGGTCAGTACCTACCCGGGGGACGGGGGGATTTACGCCCAGATCACCGACGACGGCGTCGGGATTGCCAAGGAAGAGCTGGGCCATGTATTCGATGAATTTTACCGGATCGACCCGGCCCGTACACCCAATATCAAAGGCAGCGGCCTAGGCCTGGGAATTGCTAAGCAGATCGTGGCCCGGCACGGCGGCAAGCTGTGGCTCCGCAGCGACGGGGAACAGCAGGGGACTACGGCGGTTCTTTATCTGCCGGCAGCGGAATAGTAGATAGGAAGGGAAGTTTTATTGGTGAAACGGATATTGATTATTGAGGACGACCAGAGCATCGCGGAGTTGGAGCGGGACTACCTGGAGATCAGCGGCTTTGCCTGCACCCTGGCGGCCCGGGGGACCAGCGGTCTGGAGCTGGCCCTGGCAGAGGATTTTGATTTGGTGATTATTGATATCATGCTGCCGGGGATGGACGGGTTTTCGGTGATCGGGAAGCTGCGGGAGAAAAAGCAGACGCCGGTGATCTTCCTGTCGGCCAAAAACGACGACATCAGCAAGATCAAAGGCCTGGGCCTGGGCGCCGACGATTACATGACAAAGCCCTTCAGCCCCAACGAGCTGGTGGCCCGGGTTAAGGCCCATATCGCCCGGCATGAAGTGCTGGCCCAGGGGAAAAACGATATCCTTACCATGGGCGCGCTGGTGATCGATAAGGACGCCCACAAGGTTTTGGTGGACGGGAGGGAGGTTTCCCTCACTGCGAAAGAATATGACCTGCTGTTGTTCCTGGCGGAGAACCCCAACCGGACGTTTTCCAAGGACACCCTGTTTGACCGGATCTGGGGGATGGATGCTGTGGGCGATATTTCCACCGTCACCGTGCATATCCAGCGGATACGGGATAAAATCAATACGGATACGGAAAAGCATATTGAAACGGTCTGGGGTGTGGGGTATCGGTTTCATTAAATCTAAACAGAAGATTAAAATGTGGATGGACAGGGGCGGCTTCGTTTCCTGTCCCAATTTTTTTGTCCTGATGATATGTTTTCCTAGTAGTTAACCGGAAAAAACCCCATACCGCAAACGTTCCCAAGTCCATCCAAGTAAAAAAGTATTCTGCGGCAAAGCCCCCTTAGCCAGAATACCTGGCGGACGTCTATGCAAAAGGGTTTTCGTCAGTCAGTGCCCGCGAAGCGGGCTTACCACCCTGCGGGCGGCCACTCCGCAGGCGGACGGCCCGCAGGGAAAGAGGGCATTTTTGATGACTTTTTTTGCTCGAATGAGAAAAAAAGTCATTCATGGGGATCGGATTGAAAAAATAGAGCACGGAATAAAAAGGCGGGGCATGAAAACGCCCCGCCAGGAAGACCGTCGTTAGAAGACCGTTTTTTAACAACCAAGATCAGTCAAGCAATTCTTCATAAGAAATATTGAAAACCGTTTTGAAATGTTTGAGTTCATCAATATAAATATGCCTTTGCCCAACTTCAATCTTGGCCAAAGCGCTTCTGGTCAGGTCACAGCCGTTTACTTGCAGCTTTGCCGCCAGCTCATCCTGGGTAAAACCAGCTCTTTTTCTAAAGAAACGAATTTTTTGCCCTACATATTTTTCATGCTGCATAACTGCCATGATATAGCCCTCTTATCCAATGTTAAATTATTTATACCAATTTTCAGGTGGGCGCTTATCATCGGTGCGACCAAGAATATAATCTGTTAAGGTATTGTAAAAATCAGCCAGTTTCACTAGGATAGATATGGGCAGTTCATTTTCACCGGTTTCATATTTTGAATATCCTGTCTGTGACATGCCGATCATTTCCGCGAGCTTTGTCTGGGAAAGGTCTTGATCTTCACGTAAATCTCGAATTCTTAGTTTCATAAACGTATACTCCTAAATTTTTAAAAAAATAATATAATAATCTGAATTAGGTTATTGACTTTTAACCTGAATTAGGTTAAAATAAAAATATCGGGTATAGACATGGGCGCTCCAAGAGAATCCTTCTTTTGTTTGGTGTTCAAAAAAATGAAATGTATGGAAAGCTGTATGGCAGGAAGGATATGGTCCCACCCAAGTGGAGCGCCCGCGTGTATACCCGATTAGTGTGTGAATAAAAGCGAAAAAAATGCAGAACATAAAAGGGAAGGGAAAGA
>CBCTZG010000004.1:0-74127 GCA_965151315.1 uncultured Clostridia bacterium | reverse complement strand
CCGGATCTTTCATCCTTTTTATTCAACTGTCCAATATGTATTGTAGCATAACAATCCAAAAAATTTCATATATCAAAATATTCTTGTAATTTTCGACAATATAGGGTATAATAGGTTATACCCTTGCTTGCCTGCGGTAAGGACAAAAAGTATGTGCGGGCGGAAAGGTCTTGAAAATACCAGATGTTTATTGATAAAGCGAAGATTTATATCAAAGCCGGTAATGGCGGCAACGGCGCTATCGCGTTTCATCGGGAAAAGTATGTGGCAGCAGGCGGCCCCGACGGCGGCGACGGCGGCCGGGGCGGCGACGTTGTATTTCGGGCAGATCCCGGGCTGTCTACTCTGATGGATTTCCGGTATAAGCGCAAGTATACGGCCGAGCCTGGCGGTGACGGCATGGGAAAGCGCTGCAACGGCAGGCGCGGAGAGAATATTGTGATCCGGGTGCCCCAGGGGACTGTGATCCGGGACGCGGCCACCAATAAGATCTTAGCGGATATGTCCCAGCCGGACCAGGATGTGATCTTAGCCCGGGGCGGCAACGGCGGTTGGGGGAATGCCCATTTTGCCACGCCTACCCGGCAGACGCCCAATTTTGCCAAAAACGGCAGACCGGGCGGAGAACGGGAAATTATTTTAGAGCTAAAGCTGTTGGCGGATGTAGGGCTTGTAGGCTTTCCCAATGTGGGGAAATCCTCCTTGCTCGCCAGGACGACAAAAGCGGATCCCAAGATTGCCAACTACCATTTTACCACCTTAGAGCCCAATTTAGGGGTGGTGGAGCTGGCGGAGCATATGAGCTTTGTGCTGGCGGACATCCCCGGAATCATTGAAGGCGCCAGCGAAGGCGTGGGCTTGGGCCATGCTTTTCTGCGGCATATTGAGCGGACCCGGCTTCTGATCCATGTAGTGGATGTTTCCGGCATCGAGGGCCGGAACCCGATTGCAGATTTTGACGTGATCAACGCGGAACTGGGACAGTATAACGAGACTTTGGCCAGCCGGCCCCAGCTGGTGGCGGCCAATAAGACGGATATCATCCAGGATGAGGCGCTGTATCAGGATTTTAAACAGGAAATGGAGCGACGGGGCTATCCCGTATTTCCCATTTCCGCGGCTACAGGCAAGGGTGTCTGGGAGCTGATGCGGGCGGCG
Source organism: uncultured Clostridia bacterium (assembly GCA_965151315.1). GTDB lineage: Bacteria > Bacillota > Clostridia > UBA1381 > UBA1381 > Avimonoglobus. The sequence goes on along the minus strand of CBCTZG010000004.1, from coordinate 72,969 downwards.
TATCAGGCGCTTTCCAAGCTGCCGCCCATGCCAGTATTTGAAGCAGAAATGGATATTGACGAGCCGTTGCTGGATGAAAGTCAAACGGATTTCACCGTTTCCAAGGACGGCAGTGTATATGTGGTTTCCGGGCCGTGGATTGAGGCAGTGGGCGGCAGCGTAAACTTTTCCGATGCGGAAAGCCTGCAGTATTTCCAGCGGGCTTTGCGGAATAAAGGCGTGATTGATGCACTGCAGGCAGCCGGCATCCAGGAGGGAGACACAGTCCGGATCGGGGATCTGGAGTTTGATTTTGTATTCTAAAGTTTTAGGAAGGGAGCGGATCTATGGAACAGGGGCACGAGGATTTTTCTGCCCGCCGCATGCGGCGGGCAGAAAAACGCAGAAAAAAGAAACAGATTACCGTGGCACTGATAATCGCGGCCGTTCTGATCATTGCGGTATGTGCGGCAGTGCCTATGCTCAGCGCGCCAACGCTGGAGCCGGGCGAAACAGTGACGGTAACTGTGCCGGAGGGCAGCAATACCAAAACCATTGCAAAAATCCTAAAAGAAAATCATGTCATCTCCAGCGAAATTCTGTTTCTGCTTTCGGTAAAGCAGTCGGAATATAACGGTAAGCTGCGCTACGGGACCTTTGAATTTTCCGGCGGGATGGATACGAATGAGATCATAGCGGCCTTGGCCCAGGGCGGCGCCAAAAAGGATACCCTGTCCATCACGATCCCGGAGGGATATTCAGTGGAGCAGATCATTCAGCGATGTACAGAGGCCGGCATTGCTTCGGAGGCAGAATTCAACGACGCTTTGGCGGCAGATTACGACTTTGCCTTCCTGGCGGAGATTCCGGAAAAGGAAGGGCAGAAATACCATCTCCAGGGCTTTTTGTTCCCGTCCACATATGAGTTTTATCGGAACGCCTCCGCGCAGGATGTGGTGAAGACCATGCTGGGCGAGTTTGAAAAGCAGTATGCGGAAGCCGGCGGGCAGCTGGACGATATGTATGACGTGATTACAAAGGCGTCCCTGGTTCAGCGGGAATCTAAGCTGGCGTCTGAAAACGCCACTATCGCCGGTGTGATTGAAAACAGGCTGAAAGCGGATATGCGCCTGCAGATCGACGCTTCGGTGGTATACGCCATTTCTGACGGCTTATATAATGTGACTCGGGTGTTCAACCGGGATCTGGAAACGGATTCCCCCTATAATACTTACGCCAATAAAGGGCTGCCGGTGGGCCCTATCTGCAATCCCGGGCTGGAAGCTATCCAGGGTGCCCTGCATCCGGAGGAGCATAATTATTTTTATTATCACACGGACGAAACCAAGCAGGATGGCAGCCATATCTTTACGGAAACCTATGGGGAGCATCAGGCGACTATGAACCGATAAAAAAATCCCGGCCCGCGCCGGGATTTTTTTGGTTTCCTACTTTACAAACCGCCGGGGATAGAATATAATGAAAAGAACAGAAAGAAAGGATTCTTGCGTATGAAAAAGGTATATGAAGATATCCGGCGCGCCAACCGGATTGTAGTTAAGGTGGGGACTTCAACCCTGACCTATGATACAGGGAAAATGAATTTAAAGCGGATCAACCAGCTGGCGATGACGTTATCGGATCTGCGGAACCAGGGCAAAGAAATCATTTTAGTGTCCTCAGGGGCGGTTGGTATTGCCGTGGGCAAGCTGGGGCTTGTGGAAAAGCCCCGGGAGACCCGGGTGAAGCAGGCTATTGCAGCTGTGGGCCAATGCGAGCTGATGTATTTGTATGACAAGCTGTTTTCAGACTATAACAATACAGTGGCCCAGATTTTGCTGACAAAGGAAGATATTGCTATCCCCCGGCGGAAGCGCAATACCCAGAATACCATTGAGACTCTGCTGGAAATGGGGATCATCCCTGTTGTGAATGAAAACGATACCATATCAGCAGATGAGATTGAAATTGGTGATAATGATATTTTATCCGCCGCAGTAGCGGATCTGGTAGACGCCGACCTGTTGGTACTGTTTTCTGATATTGAAGGACTTTATGACGCGGATCCCCATGTGAATCCTGCGGCGAAGCTTGTGCCAGTTGTATCGGATGTGACGAAGGTGCGGGGCGTAGCCGGCGGCGCTGGGACAAAACGGGGCACCGGCGGGATGGTAACAAAGCTTAACGCGGCGGAGCTGGCGACGGACGCGGGAATTCATATGGTGATCGCGAACGGCAACGACATTGGCAGGCTGTATGACATACTGGACGGCAAGCCTGTGGGGACGCTGTTTGTATCGAAGAATTTTGTGAAAGGACAGGATTATAATGACTGAGGAATTGCAGCGAAAGGGCGCAGCAGCCCGGGAGGCCGCTTATCAGCTGGCCGCAGTAACGACCGAGACGAAAAATCAGGCGCTTTTGGCGATCGCGGACGCCTTGGAGGCCCGGGCGGAGGAGATTTTGGGGGCGAACGCCAAGGATGTGGCGGCGGCCAAAGAAAACGGGACGCGGCAGGCCATGATCGACCGGCTGACCCTGACTCAGGCCCGGATCGCGGGCATGGCGGAAGGCGTCCGGCAGGTGGCGGCACTTGCAGACCCCATCGGCCAGACGGTGAAGTCCTGGACCCGGCCAAACGGCCTGGAAATCGCCCAGCGGCGGGTGCCTATGGGGGTCATTGCCATTATTTTTGAAGCCCGGCCCAATGTAACGGTAGACGCTGCGATACTTTGCTTAAAAACCTCCAATGCGGTGATCCTGCGGGGCGGGAAGGAAGCGATCCATTCCAATCTGGCCTTGATGCGGGTCATGCAGGACGCTGCCTACGGCGCGGGGATACCGGCCGGCAGCCTGGATGTGATTGCGGATACCAGCCGGGAAACCGCTACACAGCTGATGAAAATGAACGGATATATTGACCTGCTGATTCCCCGGGGCGGGGCGGGGCTCATCCGGGCTGTGGTGGAAAACGCTACGGTGCCGGTGATTGAAACAGCGGCGGGCAACTGTCATGTCTATGTGGACGGGGACTGTGATCCGGACATGGCATTAAAGATTATCCTGAACGCCAAAGTCAGCCGGCCATCCGTCTGCAACGCGGCGGAAACCCTGCTGATCGACCGGCGGATCGCGGATACGTTCTTACCGCTGGCCGTCAAAGCGCTGCGGGAGAAGGGGGTAGAGCTCCGGGCTTCCCAGGATTGCCTGGAAATCTGCAAAGATTTGCTGCCGGCCCAGGAGGCGGATTGGTCTACGGAATACAACGACTATATCCTGGCCGTCAAGCTGGTGGATGGCGTGGAAGACGCCATCCGGCATATTAACCGCTATAACACCAAGCATTCAGAAGCCATTGTAACGGAAAATACGGCTGCGGCGGAAAAATTCCTAAACGAGGTAGACGCGGCGGCCGTATATGTAAATGCTTCTACCCGATTTACCGACGGGTTTGAGTTTGGCTTTGGAGCGGAGATCGGGATCAGCACCCAAAAGATGCATGCCCGGGGCCCTATGGGTCTGGAGCAGCTTACCTCGATCAAATATGTGATCCACGGTCATGGACAGATCCGGGAATAACGCCGCTGCGGCGGAAATTTTGGGGCTGGAAAACAAGCTATTCCTTTGCCGTTATATCAACAGCCGATCCTGGCTGGAGCAGGTGCTCCATGAAAACTTTACAGAATGCGGACGGTCCGGCCGGCTGTTTGACCGTGCAGAAACCATCGAATGCCTGCTCCGGTGTACAGAGGACAGGGATATTACCATTACTGGCTTTTCCTGCCGGCGGATCGACCGGGATACCTGGCTGGCCCACTATAGGACCCGGCATAACGGCCGTCCGTATTACCGGACGTCGGTTTGGGTGCGGGAACAGGGCTTCCGGATACTGTATCACCAGGCTTCGCCCCTAAAGGAAGAATTTGATCTACTGCCATAATCGGGCAGTAGATTTTTTTGAAAAAAAACGGAAAGTATACTTGACATTTTGGATCAGCTGTGCTATACTCAAGCTATGGAAAGGACGCTTTACATAGGGGGTGTGGATTTGAAAAACCGGTTAGAGGAAATCCGTAAGGCCCGGGGGATGACCCAGGAGGAGCTGGCCTTAGCGTTGGAAGTATCCCGGCAGACAGTAGGCTCTTTAGAAAATGGGCGGTATAATCCATCCATTCTCCTGGCTTTTAAAATTGCCCGGTATTTTGGCCTGACGATTGAAGAAATTTTTATTGATGAGGAGGAAAATCATGGGGAATAAAAAGCATTCCGTACTTTGCATATTGGGTGTGCTGCTGCTATTGGCCGGCCTTTTTCTGATCAGGGCTGCGGAAGCGCAGGGCGTTATGAAAACGCTGCCGTATTTGCTGATCGGTTTGGGCTGCGGTTTATTCGGCCATAGTCTGGGAGAAATCTGCAAGGGGCTGGCGCTGCGGGGCGATCCGGCGCTGGCCAAACAGATGGAAATCGAGGAACGGGATGAACGGAACGTGGCGCTGAGAAACCAGGCCAGAGCCAAGGGCTTTACCCTGTCCACCTACGCGTACGCTGCGCTGCTGTTAGCCTTTGCCTTGATGGGAGAATCCTTCCGGGTGGTGATCCCGTTGGTCGTGGTGTATTTGTTTACGCAGCTTTACGCGGTGTATGTGCATATCCAGCTGTCTAAAAACGGATAGGAGGGAATCGAGATGGAAGAAAATCAGGTGCGGAATCAGGCCGCACTACAGGCAAAAGGCCGCGCGTTGGAGCTGATGACCGCTGCCACACAGATCCTGACGGTCATGTGTCTGGTAAAGGGGAACAGCGCCTGGAAAGGCAGTCTGGCCTTGTTGTTTTTCGGCGGGGCGGCGGAGCTGTTTTTTAAATATGGGCAAAGCCGCCAAAGGGCCTATCTTGGTGTCGGAATCAGCCTGGGATGCATTGGGCTGGCCCTACTGGTCTGGTTTGGGGCTGGCCGGTAAGGAGGAGGAAATAAAATGGAGAAAAAAATGTCCTATACAGATCGAATCAAATGGCGGATTCGGGGCGGTTGGATCCTGATTCTTGCAATGCTGGTGTATATGGTGGCCGTTGCGGAGCTGGGCGGCGGCGATTCCCGGATAATGACGCCTTTGGCGGAAAAACTCAGCCGAATCATTTTCTTTGGTGGCCTGGGCTGGGTAATTTACCGGCTTTGTCGGAATATGCGGCTTCTGCGGGACAGGGCCCTGCTCCAGGCACAGAAGCTGGCGGAGCTGGATGAACGGAATCAATATATCCACGATAAAAGCGGCGGCCTTGTGCTGGATATCCTGCTGTTTGTACTTTTGGCGGCGACTTGTACGGCGGCCATGTTCAATATGCCCGCATTTTATACGGCATTGGCTGTTTTAGCGGCGGCTGTATTGCTAAAGGCAGGGAGCTATTGGTTTTACAGCCGCACCTCCTGACCGCGGAAAAATCCGCCGGGGTGTTCCTGCCGCCCCGGCGGGAAACAAAAAAAGAAGGACGATTCCAAGAATCGTCCAAAAGCACAAGCTTACGCAGAGTAGACACTGCACTGTTTCTTATCTCTGCCTTTTCTCTCAAACTTTACCTTACCGTCAATCAATGCGAACAGGGTATCGTCGCTGCCGATCCCTACATTGTTGCCCGGATGAATTTTTGTGCCGCGCTGTCTGACCAGGATGCTGCCGGCCAGAACCGCCTGCCCGTCGGCCCTCTTTACGCCCAGACGCTTAGACTCGCTGTCACGGCCGTTCTTTGTGCTTCCCATACCTTTTTTATGAGCCATTTAAAACACCTCAGCTTTCACAAGTTCATTTTCCAATCAAGCATTGATTTTTTCGATCGTTACTTTCGTATAGGGCTGTCTGTGACCCTTTTTACGACGGTAGTTCTTCTTTCTCTTCATTTTGAAAACGTAAATTTTCTTGGACTTGCCTTGCTTTTCTACCTTTGCGGAAACTGAAGCGCCCGCTACGGCTGGCGTACCGATCGTTACGTTTTCGCCGTCTGCCACAACCAGCACTTTGTCAAAGGTTACGCTCTCGCCTTCCGCTGCTTCCAGCTTTTCGATGAAAACAACATCGCCTTCTGATACCTTGTACTGCTTGCCGCCTGTTTCGATGACTGCGTACATGGAATACACCTCCTTATAATATGAAGTCACGCTATTGCAGGTACCGTTACCAGATTTTTGACCTACTCTATGCGGATACCATAATATTATACCAAAAGTCCAAGGGATTGTCAAGGATTATTTTATCGTATTTTTTGTGTGGGTTTACAATAGATGTGTTACATCCCGGCATATTTTATTACGAGTCAACGCATAGCAAAATATGCCGGTAAAATACGTAAGCGTACAGCAACTAAAAATCTGCAATGTTTGGAAGCAAGCGCATGCAGCTTGGAATTAAACATAAGCGGATAAAGTATATACCCCCCCAGACACAAGCAAAGCTGAGCGTTCACACCATAAAGATAACGAATATTTTTATGCCACACATATATTTTATTCGTTTGATGCTTAACTAAAACAGCAACGCCAGGCCACCGAAGATCAGCCCGACGGCCAGCGGAACAAAAATGGATACTAAAAGCACGGATTTTCCCAGATCATCTTCGCCCCGGGCTATGTATATGCAGCCTAAAATGATCCCTACCAAAGGGATCAAAATCCCCACGATATACATCCAGATCTCGGGCCTTTCCCGGGCCTGGGAATACTCCCCATCGCCGGTATACACCGAAAGCCGCACGTCCGGGCAGTCCGGGCAGGTATCCATCCGGCCGTCAAAAATCCCGCCGCACCGGGGGCAGATTTTTTTGTACCCCACCGCAGGCGGAAACGAAGCGCCGCATCGGAAGCAGGCATTCGCATTGCCGCCGTTGAGTTCACCGCATTTTGCGCATTTTTTCATGGGCCTATCTCCTCCTGGTTTCAAATTCTGCCCAGCCGGGACAACAGGAAAACAGCGGTTTCCTTTTCTACGGAAGCGGCCGGTCCAGTTTCATATACAAAATCGGATACGGATTTCCCTGTTCATCCAGTTCTGCCCGCTGATAAACCCGAAACCCCATATGTTCATAGAACCCCTTCGCCGACGGGTTCTGCTCGTTTACAGCCAGCGTACATACGGCATACTGATTGATCCCATACTGCAGCAGCTGTTTCCCCAAGCCTTTTCCCCGTTCTTCCGGCGCGATAAAAAGCATCTCCAGTTTTTCTGCATCTATGCCCATAAATCCAAGGGGGACGTTTTCCGCGTCCATCACCGCAAGTAAATGTGGGACGTCCGCAAGCGCCTGGGGGACATACTGTTTTATCCTCTCAATCTCCCCATCGGACAGGAACAGATGGGTTGCCCGGACAGACCTTTCCCATACATCGGTAAGCTGTCTGATAATCAGCGGATCCTGCTCTTGGATTTCTACAATTTTCATATTGCACCTCCTGCTTCTTTAGCGCACGCTTCTTTTTCTTTCCCAGTATTCTGCCCGCCGCTCAAGCGCTCTCCGCGTGTAGCGGAACTGGAAAAATAGGCGGGCTATGGGGCGTGCGGCAGGACGGCGGTGCATAACCCCGCGCCGAACTGGCAGGGGCGCCATAGGCCCCGCATATTTTTTCAGAGCGTCAGTTCCATAATGTAATCGTCCATGAAATATCCGCTGCCGATGTCGGTTTTTTCCTCCCGGACCACTGCAAACCCCTTGCTTCTATATACGTCCACAGCATGGTCATTATGCCGGTTTACCGTAAGCCAGATACTGTTTAACCCTTTTTCCCGGCAGAGATCTTCTAAAAAAGCAAATGCCTTTCCGGCATACCCCTTTCCCCGGTAATCCTTTAAGAGGTAGAGCTTGCTCAAAAACAGCTTCCCGTCCTTAGGCTGGATACCGATATAGCCTACCCGGGCGTCCTCCGCCTGGATAAAGTAATAACTGTAGCCATTCTGGATCTGCCGCGCCATGGCCTGCTCCGACTGGAATTTTTCCACCATATAATCAATCTGTCCCAAAGACAGGATACAGGGAAAGAACTCATGCCAGACCTGGCTGGCCATAGCTGCCAGCGCCGGCAGATCTTTTTCTTCCGCTTTTACAAAGGTAATCATTCCGCCAGCTCCATTCCGCCCACCGGCCGGACTGCCAGCACATGGCACATGCCTTGTCCCAGCACAGCCTCAATCTTTTCCTGAAATTCCGCCAAAATATCCTCGGGCACAAAGGCCTGTACCGTGCCGGCAAAACCGCCGCCGTGTACCCGGTAGGCGCCCCGGCCGCCTAAAATCTCGCCACACAGCGCCAGCGCCAGGCTCACCGCCTGCTGCTTGGGCATACTGGCGGCGAATACGTTCTGCAAATACATATAAGAGGAATACCCAGACTGCTTCACAATATCTAAAAACACCTCAAAATCCCCGTCCCGCAGGGCGGCAACCTCATCCTGGGCCCGCTGGTTTTCGTTAAAGAAGTGCATTGCCCGCAGGACAGCCCGGTCGTTTTGGCAGGCTTCCCGCACTTGGGGAAGCTTTTGGGCGAATTCCTGGGGATCGACCTCCCGGAGCACCTGTTTCCCAAAAAATCCTGCCACCTGCTTCATCTCTACCGTGATCTGGGCGTACTCGCTGGTCAGATCCGCGTGGTCCGCGCCGGAGTCAATAATGCACAGCGCATGGCCGCTTTGGGTAAAGTCAAATTCCACCTTTTCTACCTGGGGCTTTTCCGGGTCGGCAAAGTCGATGGCTACCACCGCCCCCACAGAGGAGGCCATCTGGTCCATCAGGCCGCTGGGCTTGCCGAAATATACGTTTTCGGCATACTGGCCGATTTTCGCGATCTCTACCGCATCTACTTCCCCCTGGCAGAACAAGCCGTTTACAATGGTTCCTACCAGCACCTCAAAGGCTGCCGACGAGCTCATGCCGGAGCCCTTAAGCACACTGGACAGGGTATAGGCGTCAAAGCCCCGGAGGGAATAGCCCATATCCCGGTATTTCCGCAGGATCCCCCGGATCAGGGCGCTGGCCCGGTCAAACTCCGACTCCCGGATTTCCAGGTCGTCTAAGCGGATTTCGTCCATAGGATAGCCTTTAGACTTGATCCGCACTGTATTTGTCCCGTTTAAGCGTACAGCGCCGATCACGTCTAAATTCAGTCCTGCCGCCAAAACACAGCCGTGCTGATGGTCAGTGTGGTTGCCGCCGATTTCCGTCCGGCCCGGGGCTGAAAACAGCCGGACATCTTCCGCGGGGCCAAAGGTATCCTCCAGACCCTGGATTACCTCTAAAAACCGCTCCGCATATGGGGCCGTATCCTGTTCCCCGCAGGCGTACATGTATGCTAATTTTCCGGCGAATTCCCCACCGGCCAGTTTTTTCTTCAGTTCCTGTGTATTCATAGCTTTCTCCTATTTTGTTTTATTTTTTCTGGATCCGCGCCGCCCTTACGGTATTGCGCATCAGCATGGCGATGGTCATGGGCCCTACGCCGCCGGGCACCGGGGTAATCGCACCGGCCACCGGCTCGCAGGACGCGAAGTCTACGTCTCCTACCAGCTTTTTATCGGCAATCCGGTTAATGCCTACATCGATGACAACCGCCCCAGGCTTGATCATATCCGCGGTAATGAAATTGGGCCGGCCCACCGCCGCTACCAGAATATCCGCCCGGCGGGTTTTCTCCGCCAGATCCCTGGTCCGGGAATGGCAGATAGTCACAGTGCCGTTCTCGTGCAGCAAAAGCATGGCCTGGGGTTTCCCCACAATATTGCTCCGGCCTACCACAACACAATCCTTCCCGGCGATTTCAATGCCGGATTCCTTAATCAGCTCCATGACGCCCGCCGGCGTACAGGGGACGAAATCATAATTCCCCGCCATTATTTTACCCACATTGACCGGATGAAATGCGTCTACGTCCTTTTTCGGGTCTATGGCGTTGATGATCGTTTCCTCGTCGATCTGCGGCGGGACAGGCAGCTGAACCAGGATGCCGCTGATCTCGTCCTTTTTATTTAATGTGTCAATCAGCGCCAAAAGCTCTGCCTGGGTTGTTTCTGCCGGCAGGGCGTATTCCTCGGAATAGATCCCGATTTCCGCGCAGGCCTTCTTTTTGTTGTTCACGTACACCCGGCTTGCAGGGTCATCGCCCACGATGACGACGGCCAGCCCGGGATTGAGCCCCTGAGCCTTGAGCCCGGCCACCTCCTCTTTGAGTTCGTCCTTGATCCTTTGGGAAACCACTTTCCCGCTGAGCAATTTTGCCATGTTCATTCCTCCTGTTATTTTGCGGCCGGATCAGACACTGTGGGCCAAAGCCGATTAAGTCGGTCCTGCCCGTCAGCGTCAAAGCCTCCTGTACCAGCCTGTAGTTGGCCGGATCCCCATACTGCAGAAGCGCCCGCTGCATCGCCTTTTCCTTCGGCGCTCTGGGCACATAAACCGTCTGCATAGTCAGGGGATCGATTCCCGTATAGAACATGCAGGTGGAGATGGTACCCGGCGTGGGGTAAAAATCCTGCACCTGCTGGGGATGCAGCCCGTTGTCCTTCAGGTACACTGCCAGGGCCACTGCATCCCCCAGCGTACTGCCGGGATGGCTGGACATCAGGTATGGTACAAGAAACTGTTTCTTGCCGATTTTTTTATTGATCTTGTAAAATTTTTCAGAAAACCGCCGGTAAACGCTGTTTGCCGGCTTCCCCATATATTTTAACACGTTGTCGGAGATATGCTCCGGGGCCACCTTGAGCTGGCCGCTGACGTGGTATTTGCAAAGCTCGTAAAAAAATGTATCGTCCGGATCGTTGATCAAATAGTCAAACCGGATGCCAGACCGGATAAATACCTTTTTTACCCCCGGGATCTCCCGCAGCTTCCGCAGAAGGGACAAATACTCCCGGTGGCTGATCTGCATATTTTTGCAGGGAGTTGGGTACAGGCACTGCCTGTCCCTGCAGGCACCCAGGGTCATTTGCTTTTTGCAGGCCGGCGCCCGGAAATTGGCCGTGGGGCCGCCCACGTCATGGATATAGCCCTTAAAATCCGGATCCTGCACCATTTCCCGAGCCTCCGCCAAAATGGAGTCCTGGCTCCGTGCCGTCACGATCCGCCCCTGGTGAAAGGCCAGGGCGCAAAAATTGCAGCCGCCAAAGCAGCCCCGGGAGCTGGCGATGCTAAATTTTACCTCCGCCAAAGCCGGGATCCCGCCTTGGGGCCCGTACATAGGATGGTACCGCCGGGTATAGGGCAGGGCATAAACGTCGTCCAGCTCCGCCGTCTCCAGGGGCGGCATCGGCGGGTTCTGCACCACATACCGGCCGCTGTGGTCCTGGAGCAGGATTTTGCCCCTATACGGGTTCTGCTCCCCGTATTGTACCCGGCAGGATTTTGCGTATTCCCGCTTGTCCGAAATGCACGCTTCGTAGGACGGGATTTCTACCGCGCCGTCACGTCCCGGCTCTTTGGCGATATAACAGGTACCGGGGATATAGGTGATATCATGGACATCTATGCCGCTGTCCAGACAGTCTGCAATTTCCGCTACCTGTTTTTCCCCCATGCCGTACATAAGGATGTCCGCCCGGCTGTCCAGGAGAATGGATCGGCGAATTTTATCATCCCAGTAGTCGTAGTGGGCAAACCGACGCAGGCTGGCCTCCACCCCGCCGATCAAAAGCGGGATGTCCCCGAAAGCCTCCCGGATCCGGTTGCAGTATACGATCGTGGCACGGTCCGGGCGGCAGCCCTTTTTCCCGCCGGGGGAATAGAGATCCTCACTGCGGGGCTTTTTTGCGGCAGTATAGTGGTTGACCATACTGTCAATGTTCCCTGCCGTCACCAGCACCCCCAGCCGGGGCCGGCCCATGGCTAAAAACGGCGCCAGTCCGCGCCAGTCCGGCTGGGCCAGGATGCCCACCCGGTAGCCCCGGCTCTCCAGCACCCGGGAGATAATGGCATGGCCGAAGCTGGGATGGTCTACATAAGCGTCGCCGGTCACGTATAAAAAGTCCAGCTGATCCCAGCCCCGCACCTCCATATCCGCCCGGCAAACGGGCAGAAACCGCTTGTTTTCCATCGTTTCCTTTACTCCTTTAATTCGCCGCCGTTCAGCCGGCGCCCGCAGTATGCGCAATATCGGATTTCTTCGCTGGATTCATACAGCCGCTCATGCATCAAGCCCTTCCCGCACCCAGGGCAGCACCAAAATTTACTCTCTATAAATTGTACACCAATAAAGATCAAAATACCGCTTCTCAGCAAGCCATACTGCAGCCAGGACGTCCAAGGGCTATAAAAAGAAGCGTATAGGATAAACCAGCCTAAAAGACTGAAAAGAATACCCAGTTTTTTGGCTTTATACCGGCTCATCCCTTTCCTCTCCTTTCTCCAAAGGTGCTCCGCGGAAGGGACAGCATAAAAAATTCCGATCCGCCCGCTTTTTTATCCGGCTTTTTTCTTTGTACCCGCCCAAGCAGAGACATCATAACGGCCCCGCGTTCTGCCCGCCAGAAACGCTTATTCATGATAAGCGCCTCCCGCATCGTCGTTCCCCATCCGGATCCGGTCGATAAACACCTCTCTGGGCTTAGAGCCGTTGGCGCCGCTGATAATGCCCCGCATTTCCATCTGGTCGATAATCCGGCCGGCCCGGGCATAGCCCACCTTCAGCCGCCGCTGAACCATGGCCGTGGAAATCTGGCCCAGCTCAACCGCCAGCTCGATGGCCTCGGGCAAAAGCTCATCCCCGTCCTCCTGCTGGTCGGTAACGCCGTTTTCGCCGTTTTCGCACCGCTCGATGTGATCCGCCAAGTCCTCAGAATAATGGCTCTCCTCACTGTGCTCTTTAATAAAGCTGACTACATTTTCGATTTCCCCGTCGGATACAAACGCCCCCTGCACCCGGATGGCGGAAGGCAGGCCTGTGGGATGGTACAGCATATCACCCTTGCCCAAAAGCTTCTCTGCCCCGCCCTTATCCAGGATCGTCCGGCTGTCCACCTGGCTGGATACCGCGAAGGCGATCCGGCTGGGGACGTTGGCCTTGATCAGACCGGTGATTACATCTACCGAGGGCCGCTGGGTGGCGATAATCAGGTGGATCCCCGCCGCCCGGGCCAGCTGGGCCAGCCGGCAGATATAGTCTTCTACTTCTTTCGCCGCCACCATCATCAGGTCCGCCAACTCGTCAATGATGATCACAATTTGGGGAAGCGGCTCCGTGCCCTGCTTTTTCATCAGCTTATTGTACCCTTCCAGGTTCCGGGTACCGGTTTCCGCAAAGGCGGCGTACCGCTTCATCATTTCCCCCACCGCCCAGTTCAGGGCGCCGGCCGCCCGCTTGGGATCGGTAACCACCGGGATCAGCAGATGGGGGATCCCGTTATAGACACCCAACTCGACCACCTTGGGGTCTACCATGATCAGCTTGACCTCCTCTGGGCTTGCTTTATATAAAATACTGGTAATGATCGTATTGATGCATACGCTCTTGCCGGAGCCAGTAGAGCCGGCAATCAGCACATGGGGCATTTTCGCGATGTCCCCCACCACCACATTGCCGCCGATGTCCTTTCCGAAGGCTACCGCCAGCTTGGACTTGGCGTTTTTGAAGGTATCGCTTTCCAAAAGCTCCCGGACGGATACGGTGTTGACGCTGGTATTGGGTACCTCGATCCCCACCGCCGCTTTCCCGGGCACCGCCGCCACCAGCACGGTGGGCACCGCCAGGTTCAGGGCGATATCCTCCGCCAGGCCGGTGATCTTGGACAGCTTCACGCCAGTGCTGGGCTGGATTTCATACCGGGTCACCGTAGGGCCGTTGGTGACCTGCAAAAGCTTGGCCTCCACTCCGAAATTTTTCAAAATATCCATCAGCTTATTAGCCGTTTCATACATTTCCTGCCGCTTGTCCGCAGATGCAGTTTTCCCTTTGTTCAGCAGGCTTATGGGCGGATAGACATATTCTGCTTTGGGGGTCTCAATGGCCTGCTCAATCTCCCCTTTAATCTCTTTTTTCTCCGCCTCAGTAACCGGCGCGGCTTTTAACGGCTTTTCCGCTTCTGTCGGCTGGAGGTCCGGGATTTCCTCCTGAACCGGCTCCGCCAGGGGGATTTTTGCCGCTGTCTTTGCTTTGGCCGGGGGCTGCACCGTGGGCGTTTCATCCATAGGCAGGTCGGGGTTGAATACAATTTGCTTAATCCGCTCCTCTACGTCCTCCTCGGAAACAATGGGCTCTGCCGCGGGCTCCGGCTTCTTTTCTGCCCTTCTCGTGTTCGCGCGCTGTTCTCGGGCCGTCTCTGCCTCGTCAACAGCAAAGTCTAAGTCCTCGGCGCGCAGCTTCTTTCTCTGGAAGGTTTTTTCAAGCTTCTGCATGCTCTGCCGGGTCTTTTTCCCTTGGGCATAGGTGTCATAGGGTTCTACCTCGTCCAGCTCTTTCCGGAGATTGAACAGCCCGGAAACAAAGGTGCCCACCATGCTGAACATGGACACCTTGAACAGCAGGCTTAAAAGCACAAACAGGATAAATAAAATGATAATCACCGAAGCAAACGCGCCCACCATCGGCTCCAGCACATTGGCCGCGGCGCCGCCCAGCACGCCGCCGCCAGCGCCGTCCATGCCGTAGAAATACAGCTCCGAGGTTGGGATCTCCTCGCTGGTAAAAATCTGCATCAACGCCCCCACCAGCACAATGACAAAAAAAGTTAGGATCCCTTTGGCCGCCAGCCGCTCCGTGGTTTTCTGCCGCCCCACATAGATCCCCAGCCCCAAAACAGACGGCGGGATCAAATACGCTGTTTTGGAAAACAGGCCGAAAAGCGCGTCATGCACCGGCCCCCCCAAAAAACCGGCGGACTGAGTGTATGTAAATATCCCCAGGATCACGGCGGCAAAAACAAGGATCACAACAGCCGCCGATGGGCTCAAGCCCGTTTTTTTCTGCGGCTTCCGCTTTTTTGCGCCTGTTTTTGCCCCTGTCCGCTTTTGGGGTGTTTTTTTCTTTGTAGCCATATTGTAACAACCTCACTGTTGATTCTCTGTTTTTTCTCATAGATATCCAGCTTTATTGTATCATAAAATGACCTGGATTGCTATAACTTTTTTCATAATTTTGTGAAAAACAGCAAATAAATCATAAAATTCCCTTGAAGAAACCGCATATTTCTGATAAAATAGAGATATAGTATCTGCCAGCGGCAGGAAAGGATGTACAATACCATGGATCAACGAACCGTACTGATCATTGAGGATGAACTGCCCATTGTAGACATCCTGAAATTTAACTTAATAAAAGAAGGCTACGCCGTGCTGGAAGCCTACGATGGCGCGGCCGGTTTAGATTTAGCCTTGAACCAGAATCCTGACCTGATCCTGTTAGACGTCATGCTTCCGAAAATGGACGGCTTTGAGGTCTGCCGGCGGGTTCGGGAAAAATCGGCCGTACCCATCATCATGCTGACCGCCCGGGAAGAGGAGGTGGACAAGGTGCTGGGCTTAGAGCTAGGCGCCGACGACTACATGACAAAGCCTTTCTCTATCCGGGAGCTCACCGCCCGGGTTAAAGCCAATCTGCGGCGTATGTCCATCGACAAGCAGCAGACCGCCCCGGAAAATCCGCAGAATTCCATTATCTCCGGGGATCTGGTCATAAATGTGGAACGCTATGAGGTGCAGAAGCGGGGCGAGACCATCGACATTACCCTGCGGGAGTTTGAGCTTTTGAAATTCCTGGCCATGCAGCCGGAAAAAATCTTCTCCCGGGAAAGCCTCCTGGAAAATGTCTGGGGCTATGAATATTACGGGGATGTGCGCACAGTGGACGTGACCGTCCGGCGTCTCCGGGAAAAAATTGAGGACGACCCCAGCATGCCCCATTATATTGTAACCAAGCGGGGCGTGGGGTACTACTTTAATAAGGCGTGAAACCATGTTTAAAAGCATTCAATATAAGGTGGTTTTGATTTTCGTCCTGTTGATCTTATCCATCATTATTGTCATCGGCTCCTTTTTGCTGATCAACATCGTGGGCCTATACAACACGGAATTTTCCGTCATGATGGAACAGGTGTTCACCGATGATCTGGTCTATCAGCTGGAGCAGTCCGCCGGGGCGGAGGACGGCTTAGACCGGCTTTCCAGTGCTGTGGGCTCCTATATCGGTCCTTTGGGGATTGATACCTATCGGTTTTACTGCATCCTAGACGCCAAAGACGGCTCTGTCCTGGTGACTTCGGATTCGGAAAAAAGCCAGAACCTGGATAAAACGGACAATATTATTACCGCCATGGCCGGCAAACGGGGCAACATGGTCAATACAGAAAAAAGCTATATGGATTTTGCTGTACCGCTGCAGGTAAACGGCAGTCCCCGGTATATTGTCTATGTAAAGGATACCAAGGACGAGGTCACCAGCATTACCCAGAATGTGCTGATGATTGTGCTGCAGGCGCTGCTGTTTGCCATCATTATCGCGGTGATTATCGGCTACCTATTAAGCCGGACTATTACCGTGCCTATCATCAGCCTGACCAAACGGGCGGAGCGTCTGGCGGCCGGGGATTTTGAAAGCATCGCCCCCTCCGCGTCCAACGACGAGATTGGCCGCCTGTCCAATACCTTCCGGCATATGGCCGCCACCTTGCACGATACCATCGACCAGGTCAACGCTGAAAAGACCAAGGTGGAGACCATCCTCCAGAATATGACCGACGGGATTCTGGCGTTTGACATGCAGGGGGGCTTGATCCATATCAACCCCGAGGCCCAGCACATCATTAACCGCACCTATATCAACGATCTGCGGTTTGACAGCTTTTTTAAGGAAATCGGCGGCGACATTACCCTAGGGGACCTAGTATATTTTCAGCAGACGGGGCCCGTGGAGCGGCAGGTCCGCTTAAACGGCCGGTATATCCGCTTTAATTTTGTCACCTTTAATATGAGCAACAACGTCGGCGGTGTGCTGGTGGTTATGCACGACATTACCCGCCAGGAAAAGCTGGAGCTTTCCCGCCGGGAATTTGTGGCCAACGTGTCCCATGAGCTGCGGACGCCGCTGGCTACGGTGAAATCCTACGCTGAAACCCTGACGGATGTGGATGATATCCCACTGAAAAATAAATTTTTAGGGGTAATCATCAAGGAAACCGATCGGATGACCCGGATTGTTAAGGATCTTTTGACCCTGACTAAGCTGGATGAACGCCGGGCGGGGCCGCCTGTCTTAGAAAAAATTGACATCCGTGGATTTTTGGAAGACGTGGTGGGCAGACTGCATCTGACAGCGGAGAAAAATGGCCTTACCCTGTCCTATAAAACGGTAAACGAAGTCCCGGCCTTTGACTGCGACCGGGATAAATTGGAACAGGTGGTGGTAAACATTCTGTCCAACGCCATTAAATATACCCCCGCCGGCGGTAAGATCGACGTATTTTCCGGCCGAATGTATCAGGATGTGTACATCAAGGTGGTGGACACCGGCATCGGCATCCCGAAGGAAAACCTGCCCCGGATTTTCGAGCGGTTTTACCGTGTGGACAAAGCCCGGAGCCGGGAAACCGGCGGTACGGGCCTGGGGCTGGCCATCGCCAAGCAGATCATGGACGATATGGGCGGCAGGATCCAAATTTCTTCCCAGGTGGGCATTGGCACCGAAGTCGTGATCTCCATCCCGGTGCAGAATGTTATTTGATTTTAATGCTCATGTAACAGGTTCGTAACATCTATATGATATAATATAAAAAAGTAAGCTTTATGAAGGAGGGATACCATGTTAAAGAAATTGATCTCAGTTCTGTTTATTACAGCTGCCATGGCAATATTCCTGCCTTTAACCAGTTTTGCGGCCTTTGGAAGCTCCATCCCGCTGGGTACAGGCGGAACTAGAAATGACTTAATTTACATAAAACGGCCCGAATCCCATTCGGCTGCCACCTCAGACCGGACATATACAATTTCCGCTGTGGGCGGACAGGGGACGCGCATCAAGATTTACCGCTACAGCTGGGCTTCTGGGATGGCGAACCTGATCAAGGGTGAAACCCAGATCGGCGCCAGCGGGCTGTACAGTGTAGTTGTGGATTTGCCGGATAATTCCAACATCTTCCTGGTCACTGCAGAAAACGCTGCCGGAAGCCAGGTTGTCCGCATTGATATCAGCAAGGTAAAAAAGAGCACTGTAGATAAACTGAAAAATGTGACCGTTACCGTGAAAAACTTCTTTTAGACCTTGAACGGAGAAGAAGATGAATAAAGAACGATTAAAGAGCATTACCCTGGTATGCCTGATTATTTTGAATTTTGTGCTGGGCAGCTTAATCGTAACGGATAAAAAATTATGGCCTTCTGGCTATAATTTTTTTATTAGCCTGGAAAATTCCACCCCTGTTCAGTTTTTTACCAGTTTAAAAAATCGGTTTGCCGGGGCGCCGGCGGCTGTCACCCACTTAGCCGCGCCGGAAACAATCATTGTCAATACCGGCTATCAGACCTCCCGCTTGGCGGTCAGCCCGGACGAGCCCCTGTTTTCCGAGCTGACAGAGGCCTGCAACCGGGTTTTGTCCAGCGCATTCTCCAACGCGGAGGATCCGGTCCGGGTCAGCCAGGATGAGTGGTATGCCGCGCTGATGTCCAAATCCATTTATCTGCAGTATCCTGCGGATTGTGAGTCGGCGCTGTTTGCCCAGTTTTTAGGGGTGAAGAAAACAGAAATCATCAACAACGTCCAGTCTTTTTCCAAGCTGGTCGTTTCCACCGACGACCGGGCGGCGGTGTATGCCCAGGATACCCAAAGCGGCGCCTATTACCGGCTTCCTACCCGTAACGCGCCGGACGCCCTGCTGGAGTTAATCGCGGAGGTGCAGACCGGACGGCGGGCTTCCTCTACCAGCAGTTCTATTTTGAACTACTCTTTTGACCTGAAATTCGACCAGCCCACCAGCGGCCAAAAAGCGGTGATCGACCCCATGATCCCCATTTACTCTAACCCCCGGACAGCGGATGTGCTTCTGGCGGAGAACCCCTTGAGAACCCCAACAGGCGCTTTGGACGAAGCATTGGTGGAACAGATTCTGATGGTCTTTGATATGAATCCCAGTACCGTGCGGCATTACCCAGAAACCAACGGCACGATTGTCTTCGTAGAAAACAACGCCGTTTTAAAGCTGCATACTGACGGGCTTTTGGATTATCGGGCGAAGGGGCAGGGAATCCGGCTTTCCGGCGGCGCCAACGGTTATAGTGTGCATAGTGAAATCGCCGATATGGCAGACGCCGTCACCAACGTGGTTTTTCCCGGCGGGAATCTGTATGTTTCCTCCCCACTGTATGAAAGCAGTACCTTGATTACCTTTGATTATCTGGCCAGCGGGCTGCCGGTGATCCTCAGCGGCTCGGATCTGCAACACGCCGTGGAGGCCCAGACCGAAAATGGGTATTTATTGAGCTACCGGCAGTTGCTTCGCCGGTATACCCCTACCGGCCAGACGGCGCAGACGCCGGCCTATATTTCAGCCTTGGACAGCGCGATTGACACCTACGCGCCCTTGATGAATGAAATCGTTATTGATAAGCTTTATCTAAGCTATACGGACGACGGCACAGATAACGCTAAACGGGCTGACTGGACTGTAACCGTAAAAAGTGTGGTGATCGGCGGGGAATAGGAGGGCGCGATGAATTGGTATAAGGCAAAAACAATTCTAATTATTTTCTTTTTATGCACCAATATTTTTCTGTTGGTCAATATTTTAAACGCGGCGGACAAGTCTACCGCGATTCCCGACGCCGTGATTTCCTCGGCGGTGGATGTTCTGGCCCAGAACGGCATTGCCATCGACCCGGACCTGATCCCCCGCCGCAACCAGGCCGCGGCGGTCATCCATGCGGAAAACGTAGCACGAGACTATGACGCCTTTGCCGGATTACTTTTAGGCGGCAATATCCAGAAAGCCGAGGACAATACCTATACTAGCCCCGCAGGGACCATATCCTTTGCCGGGGATAGCTTTTCATTTACCGCTGGGGATGTTCCCCTTTCTAACGCAAGCCCAGCCAAGGCGGCCGAAGATTTTCTAAAAGAACTGGGGCTGGATCTGTCCGGAAGCCGCCGGACAGTCAGCGGCGGGCAGGTCGTATATAAAAAAAGCTTTGCCGGCAGTCCTTTTTTCAACGGAAGCCTTACCCTGCAGATCGAAAACGGTGGGGTGCGCACCATGCAGGGCTGCTGGTTCCAGGAAAAACGGCAGGGGCTTTTCCGAGAAAAGTCCGCCTTAAAAAGTGCGGCCAGCATCTTGGTAGACTTTGCCGCCCAGGGCAGCGGCGCGGCACGGGTAACTGGATTAGAATTTGGCTATACCTTGCCGGATACCCATACCCTTCATCCGGAGACTGAACTGGTCCCCACCTGGATGATCACCACAGATTCCGGGGAACAGATTTTTATGGATGCCCGGGAAAACGATACATAAATAGAGCGCGATTGGAAAGGATAAATTTTGAAAGGAGCTGAAAAGCTATGAAATTTTACATTTGCAAGACCTGCGGGAATATTGTTGAAATGGTTCAGGATTCCGGGGTCGTACCTATGTGCTGCGGAAAATCCATGACGGAACTGGCGCCAAACACAACTGAGGCCGCGGGAGAAAAACACCTGCCGGTAATCACAAAAAACGGCGCTGACGTCCATGTATCCGTTGGCGCGGCGGCCCATCCCATGAGCCAGGAGCATTCCATCCAGTGGATTGCTGTCAAGACCAAGGCCGGCTGCCAGCGAAAGCATCTCTCTCCGGAGAACGCCCCAGAGACAGATTTTGCGCTGGCGCCCGGGGACACGCTGGAATCAGCCTTTGCCTACTGCAATCTGCATGGCCTCTGGAAAACAGAAGCATAAAAACAGCTACGCGCGCCTGCGGCAAACTACTTCTGGGAACGGCACGGGAAACCATGCCGTTTCTTCGTTTCTTCTCTTCTCTGCATAAACCTTCGATAAATCCCTTTCTTCTAATATTTGCCCCCTGCCGGCTGTTCCATATGGCAAACCCCTATTTTCCCCATACCGCCCAAGGCTGCAGACAGCCTTACCTGCCCTGGGGATCCCCTGGCTGCCCCGGGATCGCAGGGTACTGTTTTTTCAAAAATGGCCTGTCTGCAGGGTCTCCCCGCCGCTGATAAAATATCGTCCGCGCCCTTGTTCTTTTGCAAAATATAACGCCCGGTCCGCTTCCTGGTATAATTCGTCTATGCTTTTATCCGTATCGACATGCACCACACCGATACTGCAAGATAACAGTGGCATTTCCGGCATCCTGTTTTCCCGGACAAGCTTCAGAAAATACTCTAACTCTGTTTCTATCCTCCTATTTGATACAGGGAGTCGCAGCAAGGCCGCGAACTCATCGCCGCCCAGCCGTCCGATTTGGCCATACACTTCAAAAACTTCCCGCATCTGCCTGGCGACAATCCGCAAAATCTGATCTCCCTGCGGATGGCCGTAACAGTCGTTAACCTGTTTGAAACGGTCTACATCCACCATAAGAAAATATCCGGAGCCCTCTTCATCCTTTTTCATGTCCTCTAATGTTTTCCGGCAGGCCCGGAAAAATGCCTCCCGGGTCAGGAGACCGGTCAGGCCGTCTGTGTCGGCTTCATATGTCATATAAGTAGCGTATTTCCGGTTAAACACCAAAAAAACGGCAACCAGCATCATGATCGATAGGATACCGATCAGAAACTGTATCTGCAAATGCAGCAGGTCGGCATAATTCCTGTCGCTGAGGGCAATCCCGCTTTGGAGCAGTACCTGATCCATTCGGTTAACAAAGTACATACCCACAACCATTGCAAAACTCACTGCCAGGACAACAATTGCCGCTATCGATAATTTATGGTCATGTTCTCCCTGCTCCCGGGACTGTACTTTCTGGATTTTCAGACAGAAGCCCTGCCAGGTACCCGATTTTTCCAACCGCCAGAATAATATCACAATCAAACAGGTAACCAAATCCGTCGGCAGATCACTGAGGCCAACTATATTTTTCAGCGCATTAGCGGCATGATACCCGGATTCCGGGAATAGCAGCCCCATACAGCTGTATACTAAAAAAGAATGCAGGAATTTCCCAAAAAAAGATATAAGGCCTATCCATACCCACGTAAAACGGACGCGCTTAGCCAAGGAATATAAAACGCCTACCAACAGTCCAAACAGGGCCCTGCTGCCAACGCTGAGCAACAAGCTCTCTGCCGGCCGGCCGCTCATAAATGGGGAAAACATTTGGTCAGCCGGCAGTACATAGCTTGCGCCAGCCTTCCACATACTGGAAAGCCCGAACACAAGCCCAACAGCCACGGCATCCGGTATGCCAAGGACCGCCCCGGCCAGCAGGACGGGGATATATGCAAATGTGATGGAAATAGGCTCTACATGGATATACCCCAGAAAAGAAAAGGACATCAGCAGTTCTAAACTAATCAGGGAGAACAGCAGATAAAGACGTATACTGTTTTTATTTCGGAAAACGCTTAGCTTCATAATTCAATCTCCTTGCAAAATGCAGCAGTATGCGTATAAGCCCGTCGGGAACAGCCGGATTGTTTTTTTTATTATAACATATTGCACTGGAACTGTAAATACATACCGTAAACACTTTTAAAAATATACGTATAGCCCCCGCTGCCGCCGCCGTCCGGCCCAGCAGTTTCCATACGTTTGCCGTATCCATTAGCCCGCGTTGACATACAACCGGTTTGTATGGTATAATTTAAAAAAATGCGGAGGTGCTGACGAATGGATTTTACCGGAGCGATTTTTGATATGGATGGTACTTTGTTGGATTCTATGGGTGTCTGGCGGGATATTACCGCAAAGTTCCTCCAGCGGCGGGGGCTCTCCCTGCCTGACACAATGGCACAACGGTTCCGGGACATGACCTTAGAGGAATCGCTGCCCCTGATCGTGGAAATGTTTCAGCTGACGGATCCGGTGGAACAGGTTTTCGACGAATTCAGCGCCCTAGCCAAAGAAGAATACATGCACAATATTTTGTTTAAGCCATACGCCAAGGCGTATCTGGAAAAGCTCCGGTCCGCGGGTGTGAAAATCGCCGTCGCCACCTCCGGCTATGACGCCCTCTGCCGGGCCGCCCTAAAGCGGCTGGGGGCCCTGGATTATATTGATGCCATCGCTTTGTCCAGCGAGGTTGGGGTCAACAAGGGAAACCCCCATGTATATTTGCTGGCCGCAGAGCGGATCGGTGTCCCGCCGGCGGACTGCATGGTGTTTGAGGATATTCTTTTAGGGATCGGCGGCGCGAAGAAGGCCGGTATGCGGACCACCGCCGTGGCGGATCCTTCGAATGAGAACGAATGGGCGGCCCTGCGGCAGGCAGCAGATTTTTCTATTGAAAGCTGGGCGGAATTGCTGTAACATCTAAAAAACAGGGCGTCAAATATTGACGCCCTGTTTTTTCTGCCCAGCCCGCAACGCATCCCCGGCAGGTATGGGGTCTTATTTCCCCTGGAATACCTTCGCCCAGCCGGGAGGCATATCCACATAAAAAATCCCGTTGTCCGCCCTATACTGTTCCTGCGCCCACAAGGCGTTCCCCAGTTCCCGGATCCCAAACCGGGCGGCGTCGATCCGGAAACATTGCTGGTCCCCGCTGAAATTCACCAGCACAATATATTTTTCCGGCTCGGCGATCCGGATAAACCCGTAACCTTGGCCATAGACGTATACCTGCTCGAAGCTGCCCGCGGTAAACGCCGCCGAGCTTTTGCGCAGGGCGATTAGCTGTTTATGCCATTGATAAAAATCCTCGTCAATGGCCTCCCAGGGGAAAGTGCTTCGGCAGAACGGATCGGCAAAGCCCTGCATGCCGGCTTCATCGCCGTAATATACGCAAGGAACGCCGGGCCATAACATTTGCAGCATGACCGCAGATTTCGCCCGGTCCGTTGCCTGGGGCAGCCGTTCCGGCGGGATTCGGTAATCCGCCTGCTCTGCCCGGCGCAGCGCCGGCGGATCCGACACGGCCGTCAGGATCCGTTCCACGTCGTGGCTGGACAAAATATTTAATAAGGAATAATAAGCCGGCGGCGGGTAATTCTCCCGCAGGCTGGTTACCCGACGGGAAAAGCCGCTCCCGTCGATCCGTCCGCAGGCAAAATCGATAATCGCCTGCCGCAGGGGGTAATTCATTACCGAATCCAATTCGGCGCCCAAAAAATACTCCCGCCGTTTGCCATAGCTGCATTTATTGGACGCGTCCTCCCATACCTCGCCGATAATCACCGCATCGGGCTTTTCCCGTTTCACCTCCCGGCGCAGAAGCTTTACAAAAAAGTCCGGCAGCTCGTCTACCACGTCCAGCCGCCAGCCAGAAGCCCCGGCCCGCAGCCATTTCTTAACCACAGCGTCCGGCCCGGTCAGGATAAAGCGCTGAAAGCTTTCCGACGCTTCGTTTATCTGGGGCAGGCTTTTCATTCCCCACCAGGCCGCGTATTCCTCCGGCCACCGGATAAAGTCATACCAGGTATAATAGGGGGATTCCTGGGACTGATAGGCCCCCACATCCTCGTAATTCCCCGCCTGGTTGAAATACCGGCTGTCGCTGCCGGTGTGGTTGAACACCCCGTCTAAGATCACGCGGATACCCAACCTTTCGCCCGCGGCGCAGAGGGCCTGAAAATCCGCTTTCGTACCAAACATGGGGTCAACTTCCAGATAGTCCCCGGTATCGTATTTATGATTGGAAAAAGCCTTGAAAATCGGGTTTAGATACAGGCAGGTAATCCCCAGCTCGGCCAAATACGGCAGCTTCTCCCGGATCCCCCGCAGATTGCCGCCAAAAAAGTCATTGGCCAGATATTCGCCCCCAAACTGTTCCGCCTGATAATACGGTGTTTCTCCCCAGGCCCGCCGGATAAAATCCCGCCGGCCGCCGTCTAAAGCCTCCCCAGCTGAATAGAAGCGGTCCGGGAATATCTGGTAAACCACAGATTCCCGGAACCAGGCGGGGGTCGTATAATCCGGTGCATAGACGGTAATTTGATAAAAATTTCGCGGCACGGTATCCATTTTCTGCCCCAAGCCGCCCAGTCCCTCCGGGTTATTGCCGTAATAGACAGTCTTTTCGGAAATCACCGCCCCAAAATAGTACCATAGAAGTCCAGGAGCTGCGGGGGTTTTTATTTCAGCTTCATAAAAATGCATACTGCCCACCGTAAACACATACGCCATACCCACATTGTATTCTGTTTCTTCTGTCCGCAGGCAGACCCAAATCCGATCTACAGCCCCGGCCCCCTCCAAAGCCAGCCGCAGGGTAACCTTCCGGCCAGCCGGCACCGCCCCAAAGGGCGTCCGGTAAATGGCCTCCTGGGAATTATGCGTGATCTCCATTTTCTTTCCCCATTTCAAAACAAAATAAAAACCGCCAAAATCCACGGCTCCAGGCCTGATTTTGGCGGCAAAGCCCCTGCCGGGGCTTATTGGATCGGACTGAGCCTCCAGATTTTTTCATTGTACTCCGCAATGGTCCGGTCGCTGGAGAAATACCCAGCGGAAGCCGTATTCAAAATGGCTTTTTCCACCCAGGCCTCCCGGTCACGATACAGGCGCATCAGCTTTTCATGGGTGGCACAGTAATCCTCAAAGTCCCGAAGAACCATATAGGTATCCGGATAACCGTAATCGCCGAATAACAGGGTCTGGTAAAGATCCCGGAAGATCTGCGAGTTATTGGGGCTCAAGCTGCCGTCGATGAGCTGGTCTAACACCTTTCTCAGGCTGTGATTGGATGCGTAAATATCCTTTACCTCCGCTCCGTTATTATACCGGAGCCGTGCCTCTACCTCGTCTGCTTTCAAACCGAAAATAAAAATATTTTCCGGGCCCACCTGCTCTAACATCTCCACATTGGCGCCGTCTAAGGTACCGATAGTCAGCGCGCCGTTGAGCATAAATTTCATATTTCCTGTTCCCGACGCTTCTTTGCCGGCGGTCGAGATCTGCTCGGAAATATCCGCTGCCGCCACCAGCTTTTCCGCAATGGAAACCCCATAGTTTTCCAGAAATACAACCTTAATTTTTCCCGCCGTTCGGGGATCATTGTTGATTTTATCCGCCACGGTATTGATCAGCTTGATGATTAGCTTAGCCCGGGCATATCCCGGCGCCGCCTTTGCGCCGAAAATATAGGTTTTCGGTGTATATTCATAATGCGGATCCTCCAAAATCCGGTTATATTCCGCCATAATATGCAGGATATTCATCAGCTGCCGCTTGTATTCATGCAGCCGCTTGCTCTGCACGTCAAAAATTGACGCCGGATCCACCTCGATCCCATTATGCTCCCGGATATATTCCGCCAGCCGCGCCTTGTTCTGTTGCTTGATTTCGTAATATTCCCGCTGGAATTCCGGATCCTTGGCATAGGGCTTCAGCTTTTCCAGCAGCCGGTAATCCTTGATCCACCCCTTGCCGATCTTAGCCGTGATCAGCTCCGTCAGGGCCGGGTTACAGTTACAGATCCACCGCCGGAATGTAATGCCGTTGGTAATGGCGTGGAACCGGCCTGGATCCAGCCGGTAATAATCGGCGAAAATATCTGTTGTCAAAATCTTGGTATGCAGGCTGGAAACACCGTTGACCGCAAAACAGGTTGCCAGGCAAAGGTTTGCCATAAACACCTGATTGTCTGACACGATGGCCATATATTTATGCTTGCCGGGATCATTGGGATAAACCATTTGCAGGTGCTCCATAAGCCGACGGTTGATTTCGTCCACGATCATCCAGATCCGGGGCAGCACCCGCTTAAACATATCCAGCGGCCACTTTTCCAGGGCCTCGCTCATGACCGTGTGGTTCGTATACGCAAAAACCCTGGTGGTAATTTGCCAGGCCTCATCCCAGCCCAGCCCCTTTTCATCCAAAAGGAGCCGGAGAAGCTCCGGGATGGCCAGGGTGGGGTGGGTATCGTTAATGTGGATCACCGCTTTTTCCGGCAGCATATCCCACCGGCTGCCGTACCGGTGCTCAAATTCCCGCAGGATCCACTGCAGCGTTGCCGATACCAGGAAATACTGCTGCTTTAAGCGCAGCTCCTTGCCTTCCGTATGGTTATCCTCCGGATACAGCACCTTGGAGATCACCTCCGCCAGCTGCTTTTCCTCCACAGCCCGGATATAGTTGCCGCTGTTGAATTCCTTCATGTTCATATAATCCGGGGATTTGGCCGACCAAAGCCGGAGCTTATTGACAATTTTCGAATCATACCCCACCAACGGCACGTCATAGGGCATAGCCAGCACCGTATGGGAATTTTCATACCGGAAGCTGAATCTCCCATCGTACCAGTCCGTATAAACATTGCCGCCAAACTTGACTTCTACAGTTTCCTCCGGCCGGGGAATCTCCCACGCGTTGCCGTACTCCAGCCACGGATCCGGCATTTCGATCTGATAGCCGTCTACAATCTTCTGCTGGAAGAGCCCGTACTCATACCGGATAGTGCAGCCATAGGCCGGCAGATCCATGGTGGTCAGGGAATCAATAAAGCAGGCGGCAAGCCGGCCCAGGCCGCCGTTGCCTAAGCCCGCGTCGGTTTCCAGCTCCGCCACCTCCGGCAGCGTATACCCCAACGCTTCCAAAGCATGCTCGTATTCCTCTGTCTGCATCAGGTTCAGGATATTGGTGCACAAAAGCCGGCCCATCAAAAACTCAAAAGATAGATAATAGAGCTTTTTAGACGCCTCCTCCTTGACCTCCTGATGCGATACTGCCCATTTGGTCATGATCTGATCCCTGGCCGTCAGGGCACAGGCCGTATAGATCATGTGCGGGGTGGCTTCCTCCAGGACTTTCCCGAAATGCCGGGATACCTTCCCCACAATTTCATTTTTTAAAGCCTCTTCCCCCGGCGTCAGCTTGCAGTTCTTTTTTTCCGCCATTGATGCAAAACTCCTTCCAAATCCAACAGATTTTCTGATCTTTCTAATTTCTATGCTTTCTTTTTCGCCGTTTTCTTCGGCGCCGGGATTGGTATCCCCGTGATCTCCTGGTACATATTTATATATTTCCCCGCTGACACGTCCCAGGAATAGTCGGCGGCCATAGCATTTTTTATGATCCCCGTCCAGCTTTCCTGCCGGTTATAGTAAATATCCATGGCGTAACGGATCACGTGCATCATGTCATGGACAGAGTAGGCGCCAAAGGAAAAGCCGGTGCCCGCCCCGGTATACTCGTTATAGGAAATAACCGTATCCCGCAGGCCGCCGGTCTCCCGGACGACAGGCAGGGTACCGTAACGCATACTGATCAGCTGAGACAGGCCGCAGGGCTCAAACAGGGACGGCATCAAAAAGGCATCGCTGGCCGCGTAGATCTGATGGGACAGGTCGTTGGAAAAATAGATATTGGCCGAGACCCGATCCGGATATTTCCAGGCGTAGTGCCGAAACAGATTCTCATACTTTTCATCGCCGGTCCCCAAAATCACCAGCTGGATCCCACCGGCGCAGAGCTGCTCCAAGGCGCCGGCCACCAGGTCGAAGCCTTTCTGGTCTGTCAGCCGGGACACAATCCCTATCATCAGCACATTTTCATCAACCGGCAGGTTCAGCGCTTGCTGGAGGGCCGTTTTGTTCTTCCGCTTTTCCTGGGAAACAGTTTTAGCAGAATAATTTTTCGCGATCCTGGGATCGGTCTCCGGATCCCACTCCGTATCCGAAATCCCGTTTACAATCCCTATTAAATCATTCTGCCGGGCCCGGAGAAGCCCGTCTAAGCCTTCCCCAAATTCCGGGGTTGTAATCTCCTGCGCATAGCTTTCCGAAACCGTGCTGATTTTATTCGCATAAACCAGCCCCCCCTTTAAAAGGTTGCCGTCTTTATAATATTCCAGCTTGTCGTTGGTAAAATAATAGTCCCCGATGGCCATAAAATCCTTGATCTTCTCCAAGTCCCACCGGCCCTGGAACCGCAGGTTATGGATGGTCATCACGGTTTTGATCCCCCGGTAAAAGGGGTTATCCTGAAAGGTATCCAAAAACACTGGGACCGCACCGGTCTGCCAATCGTTGCAGTTGATTACGTCAGGCCGGAACTCCAGCGTGGGCAGCACGGAAAGCAGGGCCTTGGAAAAGAAAATGAATTTTTCGCAGTCCAGATGGATATAGCCGTAAGGCTGGTCTCCGTTGAAGTAAAATTCATTGTCCAGAAAGTAGTAAATAACCCCTTCCCATTCCAGCTGAAAAATCCCGCAGTATTGTGTCCGCCAGCCAATGTTCACATAGATACTGGTCATAAACCGCATCTGATCCTTATACGTCTGGGGAATGCACCGATACAGCGGCATGATCACCCGGCAGTCCGCGCCCTTTTTGCGGAGTGCCGCCGGCAGGGATCCGGCAACGTCGCCCAGTCCCCCGGTTTTCGCAAAAGGCGCCGCCTCTGAAGTGGCATATAAAACATTCATTCCTTTTCCATTCCTTTCTGTGATTTTGTCCTGCTGTGCTTATTATCATACTACTCCAAAATCATTTTTTTGTCAATTTGGTTCTTCTGAAATCGTGATTTGGCACGAGGCGGCGGCAGTTTTGATTTTGTCCTTTATTCAAAATGCCTGCCTCTTTATACGGATTTTTCCATCCAGAAAAAGGGCCGCGCCAAGGCCACGCCTTGCCAACAGCCCCTTCACCGCTTTATATTTTTGTCCGCTTGGCGATTGCCAGGGGGTAATTTGCCTGGCCGATCAGGCGCCGGCCTTTGGTGATGTGCACTTCCTTGTCAAACACCACATGATCTAAGATCGCGCCAGACTCTATAACCGAATCCTGCATAATAATAGAATTGCGCACCACAGCGCCCTTCTCTACCCGGACCCCGCGGGATAAGACTGAATCCCGGACTTCCCCTTCAATCGTACAGCCATCAGAGATAAACGCGTTTTCCAGCACTGCGCTGCCGCCGTATTTCGTAGGCGGCTGATCCTTGGTTTTGGTGTAAATGGGCCGCTCCGGGCAAAACAGCTCCTCCCGGACCTGGGCCTGCAAAAAACCCATGCAATTCCGATAATAGGCTTTCATCGAATCAATTTTATCAGAATAGCCGTCAAAGCAATACCCGTAGATTCGCAGCCCCTCCAGCTTGCGGATAAGAATATCCTTTACAAAGTCATGAATCCCCTTTGCGGCACCTTCGTCGATGATACTTTCTAACAAGGCTTTTTCCATAATACAAATATCCATACCGGCAAAAGCGGACTTCGGATAATACGGCCGCACCTCAATATCGGTGATCCGGCCGTCCGCCTGCACCTCAAGCAGGTTAAACCGGGAAAGCTCTTCTTCGGCCGCCCCGGTCATATCCCGGTAGAGCATGGTCACGTCCGCCTGGCTGTCAATATGGAAGTGCAGCGCGTCGTGAAAATCAATGTTATTGATCGTATTGCCCCGGGCCAGCAGCACGTAGGTCTGGTGGCTCCGGGAAAGGAAATCCCGGATCTCCAGGAGCATGTCCATATCGCCCCGCATACCGCCCCGGAGATTAGCCATATTCGGCGGTATAATCCGGAGCCCCTGGTTTTTCCGGTCCAGATCCCAGGGCTTCCCCAGCCGCAGATGGTCCATCAGGGAGGAATAATTTGCTTCCGTGACCACCCCGATATTGGTGATTCCGGAATTGACCATATTGGACAAAATAAAATCAATCACCCGGTACCGGCCCGCGATCGGCAGCGCCGCTGGTACGCGTACGTCTGTAATCGGCGGAATTTTGGTATCGTCAGCCAAAATGATTCCCATTGTATCTATCATGTTTATCGATCTCCTTTTATCATCCTTCAACCATTGAGCCCCGGGCAATGATACTGTCCGCCGGCAATGCAGCGCCGCTCGCCACTAAAACGATACCGTGGGTACACATGGGGGAGGCGTAAGGATTTTCCTCCGCTTCGTCCAGGCCGATCCGGCAGCCCTCACCTACGATGACACCGCTCCCGATGATAGCACGTTTTATGCAGGCGTTTTCTCCAATCCGGGCCCCCTGCATAATCACGGAATCTTCAATGACCGCACCCCGGCCAATGGTTACGTCTTCAAAAATCACAGAATGGCTGACCGTGCCGTCGATGATGCAGCCCTCTGTTACACAGCTGTTGGCCAGCTTTGCGTTTACGCCGATATATTGGGGCTCCAAGGCCTGGTTCCGAGAATAAATGCTCCATTTCCGGTCGCCGATATCGAATTTGGGCGGCGTATCGATCAGATCCATATTGGCCTCCCAAAGGCTATAAATCGTCCCCACATCCTTCCAATATCCCTCAAACCGCCAGCTCACCAGCTTTTCTCCGTTTTCCAGCATCTTGGGGATAATATTTTTCCCAAAGTCGTTGGAGGATTCCGGGTCCTTTTCGTCTTCTGTCAGATACTGCTTCAGTTTTTCATAATTAAATATATAAATCCCCATAGAAGCCAGGTTGCTTTTGGGCTTTTGGGGCTTTTCCTCAAATTCCGTAATCCTGCCGTCCGCATCTACGTTCATGATCCCAAATCGGCTGGCCTCGTCCCAGGGGACGGGCATTACCGCGATGGTCACTGCGGCCCCGGAGCTGGCATGGACCTTCAGCATGTCCCCGTAATGCATTTTATAAATATGGTCGCCGGATAAAATCAATACGTTTTCCGGGGAAAAATTTTCTAAAAAGGCAAAATTCTGATAAATGGCATCCGCCGTGCCTTTATACCAGCGGCCCGCCTCCGCGCTTTGATATGGGGGCAATACATAGGCGCCGCCGTGGTTCCGGTCTAAGTCCCACGGGTTTCCGTTGCCGATGTATGTATTCAGCTCCAGCGGCTGATACTGGGTCAGCACCCCAACGGTATCAATCCCGGAATGAACACAATTGGACAACGGGAAATCAATAATCCGATACTTCCCCCCAAAGGCTACAGCCGGCTTCGCCACCTTTTTTGTCAGCGCGCCCAGACGGCTGCCCTGGCCCCCGGCCAGGATCATGGCTACACAATCTTTCGCAATCATAACTACGTTGAATACCTTTCTCCCGCGTTTTCCCAATCCCTGCTGCGCACCGGTCCGCAGGGCTCCCCGGCGCGCCGCTGGCAAAGCCCGTTATGCTTTTTTCTTCCGCTCGTTTTTCTTCCTCCGAAGGTACACTACCGATAATCCCGGCAGGTCCAGCTCTATAGAATAGGGCATTTCCAAAACACTCTTTTTCTCAGCCCGGTAGGCCCGGGCCGTCTGCCGGCACTGACCGCCGTACTTTTTCCATTCCGTATGGAAAACCACCGTGTATTCCCCGGCGGAAGGCACCCCTAAACGGTATTTTTCCCGTTTTACCGGCGTAAAATTCCCGCAGACGATAATATAGTCGCTTTTCCGTTTTCCCTGCCGGAGATAGGACAGTACAGAGTTATCGCTATCCTTGTCATTGATCCACCGGTAGCCCTCCCAGCTTTGGTCAATTTCCCAAAAGGGCCTGTTTTCCAGATAAAAATGATTCAGCTCCCGGACAAACTGATGCAGCGTCTGATGGGCATCATAGGTCAACAGCTCCCATTCTACCTGTCCGTCAAATTTCCATTCCGTAAACTGGCCGATCTCCCCGCCCATAAACAAAAGCTTCTTTCCGGGCAGGGAAATATAGTAGGCAAGCAAAGCCCGGTAGGTACTGAATTTCTCCGTATAGCTGCCAAACATTTTGTCCAGCAGGGACCGTTTCCCGTGGACTACCTCGTCGTGGGACAAGGGCAGGATAAAATTCTCCGAATAGGCGTAAAACATCAAAAATGTCAGCAAATTATGGTTCGGCTTCCGGAAATAGGGGTCCATGGCCATATACCGGAGGGTATCGTTCATCCAGCCCATATTCCATTTATAGTTGAAGCCCAGCCCGCCATCCTCTACCCGGCCGGTCACCAGTCCCCAGGAGGTGGATTCCTCCGCAATCATCAGGATGTTGGGGAAATTAGCGAACATTACCGTATTCAGCCGGCGGAGAAAATCAATGGCTTCCAGGTTCTGGTTGCCGCCGTAAATATTGGGGAGCCATTCCCCGCTTTTCCGGCTGTAATCCCGGTAAAGCATGGAGGATACGGCATCCACCCGCAGGCCGTCCACATGGTACTGTTCCGCCCAGAAATACGCGGAAGACATCAGAAACGACACCACCTCCGCCTTCGCGTAATCAAACACCATGGTTCCCCAGTCCTTATGCTCGCCCATCCGGGAATCCGCATACTCGTAAAGGGGGGCGCCGTCAAACCGGTACAGGCCGTGGGCATCCTTGGGAAAATGGGCTGGCACCCAGTCCATGATGACGCCAATCCCGGCCTGGTGACACTTGTCCACAAAATACATAAGCTCCGCCGGCTCCCCATATCGGGCTGTGGGAGAGAAAAAACCCGTCACCTGATATCCCCAGGAGCCGTCAAAAGGATACTCCGTCAGAGGCATCAGTTCAATGTGGGTATAACCCATCTCCTGCACATATGGTACCAGACTTTCTGCCAGCTCCCGGTAAGTATAAAAGCTACCGTCAGCATGGACGCGCCAGCTGCCGGCATGGACCTCGTAAATGTTCATCGGCTTGTCATACGGCGCTGTTTTTTCCCGGTGCATCATCCATTTTTTATCCTGCCACCGGTAGCCGGATATATCCTGAACAATAGACGCCGTGTTCGGCCGGAGTTCCGCATAAAAAGCAAAAGGATCCGCCTTCAAAACCGTTCGGCCGTCCTGAGCCGTGACAGCGTATTTATAGGCGCTGCCCTCCGGAACATCCGGAAATACGCCATACCAAACGCCAGTCGTCCCGATTTTGGATAGAAGATCCTTTTTTGTGCTCCAACCATTAAAATCTCCCGCAAGGGCCACCTGGGCCGCATGGGGCGCCCAAACAGCAAACCGCCACCCTTCTTCTATTTTATGCGGGCCAAATACATGATATGCCTGATAATTTGTCCCCTCATTAAATAAATACAGCTGAAATTCACTGATCCCGGCCCACTCGTTCTTGTTTTCCGCCTGCATGAAGCTGCCTCCTTCATCCTTGGTTCCATTTCGTATTCCCATTATATCACAGTTTTTTTGTTCAGTAAATACTATCATCATATAAATTTATCGACATTTTTTATGCATTTTAAATATATTTAACATTCATTCTATAAAAATCGAGATTTTTCCAGAATTTTCACACAAAATTGCAGCAATTCTAAAAATTTTCTTGACACAATGGCCAAAATAGGTTAAAATATTGTTATATGCTTAATTCTTTAAACTATTGATCTGGGTATGCTTTATATCGGGATTGATATGTTATAAATATATAATTTCATATTCAGCATCCCCCGATTTGTCGTTTTTTATTAAAATTTTATGGGGGTGATTGAAATCGGACCTTTAGACATCATACTTATCATCGCAGTGGTAGTGTTTGCGTTGCTGAATATCGCTTCTTTCCAGGGCGGTATTGCATATAGAAAGAAGATCGCGGAAGCGGAAATCGGTTCTGCGGAAGAAAAGGCAAAGGACATTTTGGCTCAGGCAGAAAAAAACGCCAAGTCCAAAAAACGCGAGCTGATGCTGGAAGCAAAGGAAGAAAACCAAAAGCTGCGGGCCGCGGCAGAGGCGGAGATTAAAGAACGCCGCCGGGAGCTGTCCGGGCAGGAACGCAGAATCAATCAAAAAGAGGAAAACTTAGACAAAAAGACAGAAGCGCTGGAGAAAAAGGATCAAACCTTAAGCCAGAAGCTGAAAAATCTGGAAGAAAAAGAGGCCGAGATTGCCGCGGTGAAGCAGCAGCAGATTGAGGGGCTGGAAAAAATATCCGGAATGACCCGGGACGAGGCGAAGCAAACCCTGCTTCGGGATATTGAAAGTCAGACCCGGCACGAGGCCGCAATTATGGTTAAAGAAATTGAGCAGCAGGCAAAAGAAAATGCCGAAAAAAACGCGAAAAACATTGTCGCAATGTCCATTCAAAAGGTAGCGGCGGATCACGTGGCGGAAACTACTGTTTCTGTTGTATCCCTGCCGTCTGACGAAATGAAAGGCCGGATTATCGGCCGTGAGGGAAGAAATATCCGTACCCTGGAGACCCTGACTGGAGTCGATTTTATTATCGACGATACGCCGGAGGCTGTAATCCTCTCCAGTTTTGACCCCATCCGCCGGGAGGTGGCCAGGATTGCCTTGGAAAAACTCATTGTAGACGGCCGGATCCACCCGGCGCGCATTGAGGAAACGGTGGCTAAGGCCCAGCGGGAGGTAGAGGCGACCATTAAGCAGGAGGGCGAGGCCGCCACCTTTGAAACCAACGTACACGGCCTGCATCCGGAACTGATCAAGCTTTTGGGTAAGCTAAAATTCCGGACCAGCTACGGCCAGAACGTTTTGAAGCATTCTATTGAGGTATCGCATTTGGCCGGCGTTATGGCTGGGGAGCTTGGCGTTGACGTAGCGTTAGCCCGCCGGGCTGGACTTCTGCACGATATTGGAAAAGCGGTAGACCATGAGGTTGAAGGCTCCCATATTACCATCGGCGCGGATATCGCGAAAAAATACCGGGAGAGCAAGGACGTAATCCACGCCATTATGGCCCACCACGGGGATATTGACGCGGAAACCATTGTCGCCCAGCTTGTACAGGCTGCCGACGCCATTTCCGCCGCAAGGCCGGGCGCCCGCAGGGAAAACCTGGAAACCTATATTAAGCGGCTGCAAAAGCTGGAGGAGATCGCCAATGATTTTGAAGGCGTTGAAAAATCCTACGCTATCCAAGCCGGCCGCGAGATCCGGATTATGATTAAACCGGATATGGTGGATGACGCGGGCATGGTAATTATTGCGAAGGATATTGTAAAGCGCATTGAAAGCGAGTTGGAATATCCGGGCCAGATTAAGGTTAGCTTGATCCGGGAAACCCGGGCGATTGATTTTGCAAAATAATACAAAAACAGCGGATTTTTCGATCCGCTGTTTTTCATAGATTGATTTTCCGCTGCGGCGGACAGGGGCTTTGCCTCTTAGAAAGGGTTTGAGCATGAAAATTTTATGTATTGGCGATATTATGGGCCGGGTGGGCCGGGATATGGCGCTTGCCTATTTAGACCGGCACGGCGCCGCCTATGACTGTATTTTGGCGAACGGCGAAAACGCCGCCCACGGCCGCGGGCTTTCCAAGCCGGTATACGAAGAACTGAAACAAGGCGGGATCCATGGAATCACGATGGGGAACCATGTTTGGGGCTGCCCGGATATTGTAAAGGTGTTCCAATACCAGGACGATGTTATCCGGCCCGCCAATCTCAGTCCCGGCGTCCCCGGCGCCGGCAGTATGCTGCTGAAGCTGGAAAACGGTTTGACTGTAGGCGTCGTCAACCTGCTGGGCCGTACATTCATGCAGCCGCCGGCGGACTGTCCCTTTGCCGCCGCCGACCGGGAAATCCAGCGGCTGCGGCAGGTAACCAATCTGATCTTTGTGGATTTCCACGCGGAGGCCACCAGTGAAAAAATCGCCATGGGCTATTATTTAGACGGCAGGGTCACCGCCGTATTCGGTACACACACGCATGTCCAGACCGCGGATGAAACGATCCTTCCCGGCGGCACCGGATACATTACCGACCTGGGGATGTGCGGGCCGGTCCATTCTGTATTGGGGCTGGACAAAAATACCATCGTCCACCGCTTCACCACTGGTATGCCGCAGAAATTTACCCTGGCTACCGGCGCCGGCCAATTCTGCGGCTGTGTATTTGACATAGACCCGGAAGCAGGGAAAACTACAGCTGTAGAACGGATTTTTCAGCGCTGAAAAAGGCTCTCGGAAGAGAGCCTTTTTTATGGTTATTTTACCTGTTCAGATCAATAATACGCAACAGCCATGATCTGCCCAAACGCCCAGTGGCTTGCCGGCAAGTCGCTGTACTGCTGGGTAGCCGCCACAGATTTAATCCCAATGATCCGGTTCAGCACAGACACAACCTCCGCCCGGGTTACCTTCTCATCCGGCTTGAAAGTGCCGTCTGGATAGCCGGACACATAGCCGGCCTTAGCAAAGGAATTGATGATGGCCTCTGCCCAATGCCCGTCAATGTCCGTAAAACCGGATGTAGCGTTTGCGTCCTCGTCGTAATCTAACAGTTTCATCAAAATAGTTACAAACTCAGCGCGGGTAATATTCCGCTCACCGCCGAAGGTACCGTCCTCATACCCGCTGATAATGCCTACGCTGGCAAACTTGTTAACCAACTCGGCATCAGCACCGTCCAAGTCAGAAAATTCCTTTTCGGTGGTCCCCTCTTCTACATCGTATAACATATCCAAAGCTTCTAATACATCAAACCGGGTCGCGGCCTTATCCGGCATAAACCGGTCTTCGTCATACGCCCGCATATATTTGATGGAAGCCGCGTTATCCTTTTCCTGGGCCCGGGCCGGCCGGACTGTATAGTAGAAGGAAGCAATGGGGCTGGTCTGCCCGCTCTTTACCGCGATGGCCTTAATGGTGGTATCCTCCGTAATCTCAATCGGCTTTGTATATTTTGTGCTGGAGGAGGTAGGTGTTTTATTGTTGGTAGTATAATAAATCGCAGCGCCCGTTGTGGTTGTGGACAGCGTAACCTCTGTACCTGTAATGACTGTGCCCGAGGCTACATTGGCCTTGACCTTGGAGGCCACGTTATAGTTCAGGCTGCCGCCGCTGCTCTTGCTCCGGAAAACAGCGGTCAGCGTCATGTCTTCCCGGGCAATAAACGTATATTCCGCGTCCAGGGATTCAGATTCCCCGTTTACCTCCCACTGGGAGAACCGGTACCGATCCTCCGGCGTAGCCAAAACAGTGACCTCTTCATTCACTAAATAGGTTCCGCCGCCAGATACCGTACCATAAGACTCGTTCTGCGATTTTACAGTAATTGTAACGGTATCGGACTGATAGACTGTAACCGGGATCGGCTGGGTATCCGCCGTATCCGCCGGGTCGGTTTTGCTGGTTACCGTAAATACAAGATTCACCAAGGTATCTTCCGCAGCCGCCTTGATCGTGCCATCTGCCGCAATCACGCCCGCCGGATCAGAACTCTTGATCGCTACGGAGAAATCGGAAGGCACAGCTGGCATTGTAATCTGGGCCGCGTTTTTCTGCAGCGCCGGAATACTGGTAATCCCTGCGGCAATATCCGCAGCCGTGATGGTTTCCCGGATATTCGCCGTTGTTTCAAAAGCCGGGTTTTTCAGGTTGTAGTTCGCCGCGTCAGCGCCGGCTAACGACAGGCCTGTGATCGCCACGCTGATATTTTCCCCGACTTCCATCTGGGCAAAGGTCGCCGTTACGCCGGCAGGATTCAGCTGCACGTCATCCCCAGGAATAACGCCGTCAAAAACAGCTGTGGAGAAGTTGACTTCCGCGGCAGCCGTGCCGTCCGGTGTTTTATCAAATACGCCCAGCTGGGTCAGCGTGATATCCCGCTGAGTAATGGTTACCGTGCCATTTTTGTAGGTAATCTCATAATCATCGGACTCAATCCCGCCCAAGGTCACAGAATAGGTCCCGGCCTGATAGTCCTCAATACCAGTGATTTCCAGCGGTGCCTGGAAAGATGCCGCCGTATCACCGTTTACAAAGCCGATACCATTCGCGCCTGTGTAGGTCACAATCGTATCCGCGTTGGCATCACCGTAGGTGATTGGCGTCGTAACCACTGCCACCTCTAACGCCTTTTTCTGTACAGACAGCGCTTTGGTTACCTGGGCGTCTGCATAGGTGTCGTTGCCTGCCACAGTGATAATGATATCCGTTGTTCCCCCGCCGGTGATCACTACATTTCCCGCCGGATCAACCGTTGCCACTTCCGGGTTAGAGGAGGCAAAGGTAGCGCTGTTTAAGCCGGATTCGGGGTCATACTGCACCTGAATCTGGAATCCGTCGTCCCCATAGGTTTTGGCTGGGAAATCTTCTACGGAAATAACCTGTTCCTTCTTATCTTCAATAGTCAGGGTCCCGGGGGTAAAGTCAATAGCATAATTTTCACCCGCGGTCAGGGTTCCTTGGTTGATGGCGTAAACACCCTTTTCTTCGCCCGGTTCCCGTTCCAAGGCACCTGATAACCCGGTTTCCTCCGGGGTCAGCTCTGTTTCCTGCAGCGTATAGGTCAACGGCGGATCCTGGCTGCCGACACCTTTGGAAAGGCTGTCTGCCTTAACGGCAAGCCGGATCGGCTCAATGGTCAGCTTCGCTGTGGCCGAGCCAGTATACCCTTCCTCAGTCACAACGGCCTCTACTGTATATTCACCCGCGTTGACCGGGGCTGTTTCCTGGCCGTCGTATGTAATTTTATATTCCACCGCCGGCTCTACCGAAACCAGCACATTCTTTGCGGTACCATCATAAGGCAGCGTCTGATCCGGCATGGTGATCTGCACCTGAGTCAACACATCCTTGTTGATCACCAGGTTGCTGCCCTTCGCGTTATTCTGCACACTGGTCTCAGCGCCCTCCGCCGGCTTGTTGGTCAGCTTGCCCACCACCAGGTCAATGGTGGTCCGGGTAAATGTAGTAATACTGTCCTTAACCTTAAACTGGTAAGAAAACAATGTCCCGTTTCCTGTAACCGGCTGAGCGACAGCAGTTGTAAAGGTAATATTCCCAGCATCCTCCTGGGCAGCCGGCGCGGCCGG
The DNA here is from genome assembly GCA_965151315.1 of uncultured Clostridia bacterium. Lineage (GTDB taxonomy): Bacteria > Bacillota > Clostridia > UBA1381 > UBA1381 > Avimonoglobus. The sequence goes on along the minus strand of CBCTZG010000004.1, from coordinate 33,300 downwards.
GAGCACCGTTCCGTTCGCCGTAGAGCCCGCCACCGGTTCCAAATTCTCCGCGTTATACTGCATGGTGATCTGCAGATCTGTAAAGCCTATATTATCCGCGATAGAGACCGGCACCGTAATTGTTTCACCGCCCTTTGCCTCCAGATCCGCCGCGGAAATCTTGACCTCCTGCGCGACCTGCTCCTGCCCCTGCGTGACATCTGTAGGCACGGGTTCCTCCGCATAGACAAAGCCCGTATAGGTCAGCGCCATAGACGCCGCTAGGAGCATACATGTCAATTTCTTTTTCATCTTGATCCCTCCATTATGTATCAATTTCATAATCGAAATACAATATCCCTTCACTCATAATACTAACATACACCCAAAAAGGTTGCAACCATTATTCAAAAAGTTTATTTTTTCTTAATAAACTGGACATACAGCGGCCAAAATCCAAACAAAAAATCAGAAAAAGCGGATCTGAACTGTCCCCTATTTGTTAGACAAGTATGATATAATACTTGTACTAAGAAATGGAGTGTTTTACTATGCCTAAAGGAATACAAAACAAATGCTATACACCAGAGTTCAAACAACTGGCCGTGGAAGCCATACAAAAAGAATTGCGTATCCGTAAATCTGCGGGATACTGGCTGTATAGAGGCTGCGGATCAGATCGCTCTATTTTTTGTGAAAAGTATTGACATGCGACGTCCGATGTTGTATAATAAAAAGAAAGAAGGCATATGTCGCATGACGGATGTAAGAAATGTTTTTATTACAAAAGAAGTTGCTGAAATTTTAGGAATCAACCCCAGTTATTTGCTGCGGTTAGCCAAGGGGATGCATCTTTCGCCCAGTGAAATGCGGGAAGCCGGGAAGAGAAATTACCTATTTAGCATAGAGGCCGTTGAGAAGCTGAAAGCAAGAAATCAATAAGCTTCCAATTTGATTGCCGGCGTCGCAGGCAATGCCAAAAATAAAAAGAATGCGGCGTAATCCGGCCAAAGATACCTGCCGCATTCTTCAATACCATACCGAGGTATGATAAATTTATTATATCATGCCTCCTATTGTTTTGCAAGAAAAGACTTTAAAAAGGAGGGATATATTATGTTGGATTATTTATTTCATGCCTATTTAGACTATTGGGGCCGGAAGCCAGATTTCTTTCAGACAAAACAAGCGCATACAGAAGTACAAGCTGCACTGCGTGCAGCGGTGGATACGGAAACATATCTGGAGTTAGAAAATCTTGTAAATTTCTTAGGCGCGGCCCACGAAGAACAGGGCTTTATCCGCGGTTTTTGTCAGGGCGTGCAATTCATGTATGAAGCTCTGCAGAACACAGACTGATCCGCCGCAGCCCTAGCCGGCGCCACCTGCCTTGCGGAAGATCTCCGCACCGGCAATGGACAATAATTTAGCTATATCTCTATCTTCCAATCAGCTATCTTATAAAAAGTACGGCCGCTGCGTTTCGCAATAGGCCGTTTTTTCACTGGCTGCAACAACTTTTTTTCGTATGAAAATACCTTAAATTTCTTTCAGAAAATTTTTTCTTGACATTTCTTTTCTTGTATATTATAATTTATTATAGAAAGAACTTTGAAAAATCTGAAAGGATATACTTTTATGCAGTATGAAACCATTATTTTAGAGCTAATGTCTCGGATAAAGGCATTAGAAGAAACAGTTTCCCACATTACAGATCAGCTTTCAGCAAAAGAATTATCTGAAGATCCGATCTCTGATATTTCTTTCAAAAATTCTTCTTCCAACAAACGGAAGTCCCGCCCGTATTCGAAAGTGACAGAGCGGATGGTCGCGGCGTGTTATTCCTATGGCAAAAAAGCCTACTACAATCCCGAAATAAAAATAGCGGACTATGCCAAAGCAGTGGCAAGCGAAACCAACATGAACCAAAGCTCTGCGCATATCTACATCTATGCGGTGAAAAGCATGCTGAATGGTACTGTTTTCAATCGCTCCATCAGCAAGACGGCGCTGGAAACATTTTTTTCTATGATTTACAGCGATTTTGGGAAAAAGGGCTTGATCAACGCAATCAACGCCGCAAAACAATATGCGGCTTACCGCAGTGCTTCCAATAAGCCTGTACATTCCATTTTCGCGGTATGTAATGAATATCAGCAAAAAATCCAATAGTCTCCATTTTCTGAATAAAAGACCCACACCATCCCGCAAGACGTGTGGGTCTTTGTTCTTCTAACAGACGGACAGCCAGCCATGATTTTTCACACACCGGCAAACATATATACAATGCCAATCAGCGTGGGCACTACAATGGCCACCGCCACCACCGCGCAAATGATCCGCAGCTGCTTTTTTGAAAATTTCACTGTTTTCACTTCCGTTCCTGTGCATGTTCTCTTTGATTATACCGCATTCCTAGGAAAAAATCTACCCTTTTCTGCGCAGTTTCCGAAAAAATTCAGAAAGGAGCCCTGCGCATATATCCCGGCACATGCCTCCCTCCGCACGCACATCATGGTTGAACAGCCCAGGCTGAAATAAATCTAAAACGCTGCCGGCACAGCCGGCCTTATGGTCATAGGCGCCAAAGTAAACATTCTCGATCCGGGACTGGATAATGGCCCCGGCGCACATGGGACAAGGCTCTAAGGTCACATACAGGTCGCAGCCCACCAGCCGCCAGCTCCCCAGCTTTTTGCATGCCTTATGGATCGCCGCAAGCTCCGCGTGACACAGACTTTCCTGCTTGATTTCCCGCTTATTGTAGCCCCGGGCGATGATCTGTCCCTCCCGGACGATTACAGCGCCCACCGGTGTTTCGCCGATTTTTGCCGCCTTTTTCGCCTGGCGGATCGCCTCGTCCATAAACTGCTGCACATATGCCAAGTTCCTCACCTCATTTTTTTAGTATACCATAGATGGCAAAAAAATGTCTATATTGAAATTCAAAATTTTTCCCTTTCTGTGCTAAGTTCACAGAATACGCCGTAAACCCTCATGAAACCTTGACAAAATTGCTGTCAGATGGTATATTTTAGGGTGTATATATTTCTATTTGTATACTAAATCTTATGAAAAGGTAAACAATTACGATGTGGTTTGCAGAGCATTGGACGGATTACAAGTTAATCGACGCGGCCGGCGGCGAAAAGCTGGAATACTGGAAAAATTATCTCCTCCGCCGTCCGGATCCCCAGGCCGTTTGGCATGTCCGGAGTGAACAGAGGCTTTGGGACAAACCAGACGCCTGGTACCACCGGAGCAGCACCGGCGGCGGGAGCTGGCAGTTTTTAAACCCCCGGCTTCCCCAGCGGTGGACGGTCCGTTATAAAAACCTGACTTTTAATATTAAACCCATGGGGTTTAAGCACACGGGGCTTTTCCCGGAGCAGGCGATAAACTGGGATTGGTTTTCGAGCCTGGTCCAGAAGGCCGGCCGGCCTATCCGGATCCTGAACCTGTTCGCCTACACCGGCGGTGCTACAGCGGCGGCTTTGGCCGCAGGGGCGGAGGTGGTCCATGTGGACGCCTCTAAGGGCATGGTTGCCTGGGCCAAGGAAAATATAGTTTCTTCCGGCCTGGCAGACAGGCCTGTACGCTTTATCGTGGACGATGTGGTAAAGTTTGTCCGCCGGGAGCGCCGGCGGGGCCGGCAGTATGAGGCCGTCATTATGGATCCGCCCTCCTACGGCCGGGGGCCCGGGGGCGAGGTCTGGAAAATTGAGGATCAGCTTTTCCCGCTGGTGGAGGAATGTATGGGGCTTCTGTCTGACAAGCCCTTATTTTTCCTAATCAATTCCTACACTACCGGTTTGACCGCCTCCGTTTTGACAAATGTATTATCGTTATCTGTTGCCCGGCGGTTCGGCGGCCGGGTGACTGCCGGAGAGCTTGGCCTGCCCATGACGGCGGCCCCGGGGCTTTATCTGCCCTGCGGCATTTCCGGCCGCTGGGAGGTGGAGGTATGATCCGGGCTGAGCATATATCGTATTCCTATACCGAAGCGGAAAATGAAGCAATTGTCAAGCAGTATGTGTTTGAGGATCTCAGCCTGCATATTGAAAAAGGAAGTTTTGTGGCGATTTTAGGCCATAACGGCTCCGGAAAATCCACCCTGGCCAAGCATTTTAACGCTATTCTTCTGCCGGCTGGCGGCAAGGTATACGTCAAGGGGATGGATACCAGCGACGCGTCCCATGTATTTGACATCCGCAAAACTGCCGGCATGGTGTTCCAAAATCCGGACAACCAGCTGGTGGCAGCCATTGTAGAGGACGAGGTTGCCTTCGCGCCGGAGAACCTGGGGGTAGAGCCGGCAGAGATCCGCCGGCGGGTGGATGAATGCTTAAAAATTGTTGGCATGTCAGACTATGCCCAGTCAACGCCCTCCCGGCTGTCGGGAGGCCAGAAGCAACGGGTGGCCATTGCGGGTGTGCTGGCAATGGAGCCGGAATGCATTATTTTGGACGAGCCCACCGCCATGTTAGACCCTATGGGCCGGCGGGAGGTGCTTTCCACCATTAAGAAGCTGAACAAAACCAAGGGCATGACCGTCATCCTCATCACCCACTACATGGACGAGGCCGCAGAGGCCGACCGATGCGTGATTCTGCAAAAGGGAAAGGTCATGATTGACGATACGCCCCGCAGCGTATTCCGGGAGGTTGACCTGATTAAACAGATCGGGCTGGACGTGCCCCAGGTCACGGAGCTGGCTTACGAGCTCCGGAAACGGGGCATCCCCATTCCAGATGACGTGATCACCATTGACGAGTGCGCCCAAGCGCTTTTAAAATACCTGTGAGGGGATACCATGATTGAAATCAAGCATTTAAACTATATCTATCAGCAGGGGATGCCGGGGGAGAAACAGGCGCTGCAGGATATCAATATTACCATAGAGGACCATGACTTCTGCGCTATTATCGGGCATACGGGCTCCGGAAAATCTACTCTGACCCAGCACCTGAACGCGCTGGTCAAGCCAACTTCCGGCCAGATCATTATTGACGGTGTGGACGTAACGGACCCTGCCGCGGATCTGCGGGCTGTCCGCCGGCGGGTGGGGCTGGTTTTTCAGTATCCCGAACACCAGCTGTTTGAGGAGACCGTATATAAGGATATCGCCTTTGGGCCTGCGAATATGGGGCTGTCCGACGAAGAGATCAAAAAGCGGGTTTTTGACGCGGCCGATCTGGTGGGCTTGGATCCATCCCTGATGGAAAAATCCCCCTTTGAGCTTTCCGGCGGGCAAAAGCGCCGGGCGGCCATTGCCGGGGTGCTGTCCATGCAGCCGAAGGTATTGGTTTTAGACGAACCCACAGCCGGGCTGGATCCCCACGGCCGGGATGAGATCTTGTCCCAGCTGGTGCGCCTGCACGAGCAGTCGGACATGACGATTTTATTTGTCTCCCACAGCATGGAGGACGTGGCGAAAATCGCCCGGCATATCGTGGTGCTGAATCGCGGCCGGGTATATACCCAGGGTACGGTGGCCCAGGTGTTTTCCCAAGGTGCGCGGCTGCAGGAAATCGGCCTGAATGTACCGCAGGTCACACTTTTGACCCATCAGCTGATTGCCGCAGGGGCGGACCTGCCGCCGGATCTGTATACTGTAAAATACGCGGCAAAAATCATTGCCGCAAAAATCCAGGAGAAAAAAAATGCTTAAAGATATAACCATCGGGCAGTATGTCCGGGGGGAATCGTTCCTCCACAAAATGGACGCCCGGGTCAAGATCCTGTTGGCGCTTTTCTATATCGTCATCCTGTTTTTAGCCCAGGGGCCCCTTTCTTATTTGCTGCTGGGTGTGTTTGTGCTGTTTTTGGTCTTTGAAAGCCGTGTGCCGCTCCGGTTTATTGTCCGGGGCTTAAAGCCGATGCTGTTCATTTTGATCTTTACAGCTGTAATCAACATATTTATGACCCCAGGCGACCCGATCTGGCAGGGGAAACTGATCTGGACATTTACCATTACAAAGCAGGGCGTACGTACCGGCGCGCTGATGCTTCTGCGGCTTGTATTCTTAGTGATCGGCACCTCACTCCTAACGCTGACGACGACCCCGCTGATGCTGACCGACGGCATTGAGAAGCTATTAAAACCGCTGGAAAAAATCAAGGTGCCTGCCCACGAAATCGCCATGATGATGACAATCGCGATCCGGTTTATCCCCACCCTAGCCGAGGAGACCGACAAAATCATGAAAGCCCAGATGGCACGGGGGGCGGACTTTGAAACCGGCAATATCCTCCGGCGGGCAAAGGCCATGATCCCCTTGCTGGTGCCGCTGTTTATCAGCGCCTTCCGCCGGGCCGACGAACTGGCCATGGCAATGGACGCCCGCTGCTACCACGGGGGCCGCAATCGGACCCGGATGAAGCAAATGCAGGCCGGCTGGCGGGACGCTTTCGGCGCCTTCGCCATGACCGCCGTATGCACCGCAATAATTTTTCTAGATAAAATAATTTGATTTTTTGTGTGAATTGTGTTATGATGAGAAATATAAAGCTTACGGTTCAATTTGACGGCGCTAACTATCATGGGTTCCAGTCCCAGACCAACGCCGTTGCCGTCCAGGACGTACTGGAAGATGCCCTTGGCCGCCTGACCGGGCGCCGGCCCCGGATCTCCGGGTGCGGCCGCACGGACGCCGGTGTACACGCCAAAGCCTTTGTTCTGAATTTTTTTTCTGAAACCGCGATTCCGGCGGAAAAATTCCCCTATGCTTTAAACGCCCATCTGCCCCGGGACATTATCTGCTTCCAGGCGGAGGACGTGCCGCCTGACTTTGACGCCAAGGCATCGGCCAAACGGAAGCGATATACCTATTATATCCAAAACTCGCCGGTTCCGGACGTTTTTCAGCTTGGGCGGGCCTGGCATTACCGGTATCCGCTGGACGTTCCCGCAATGCAGGCGGCAGCCCGGGCCTTTTTGGGCACCCATGATTTTATCGGCTTCGCCGCCGCGGGCTTTACTGTGAAAACCACAGTCCGGACTATTTACAGCCTGGATGTACAGAAAAACGAGGATTTAATCTCTATCGATATAACCGGCAATGGGTTTTTATATAATATGGTGCGGATTATCGCCGGCACCCTGGTCTTTGCCGGGGCCGGGAAGCTGGATCCCGAAAAAATGCCGGATATCATCCGCGCCGGCGACCGGACACGGGCGGGCATCACGGCACCAGCCTGCGGGTTATTTTTGTCGGCAGTCTACTATGAATAACGGATAATTTCACGCCGCCGCCGGCGGCGGGAACGGAGAACACCATGAAAAAGAAAGTCATCAGCATACTGATTGTTTTAATCGTGCTGGCCGGGGCTTGTTTTTACGCTTATTACGCCTCTGGCAACAGCTTTTCTTACTTTGATAATTACGCGGAGAACTTTAAGCGCAATGTCAATGCCTTGGTCCAGCGGTTTGATATCCAGCTGCCAGAGCCGGTGGAAAATTTTCTAACCGCTACGCCGGAGCCTACGGAGGACCCGGTAATCGCCGCGATCCTGCGGGGCGAAACGCCGCCGCCGGACGGGATTTTAGGTGATTCTGACGCTGCGGGGGCAGACCCTTCCGCCACCCCGGCGGAAACCGCCACTCCGATACCAACGCCCAAGCCGGAAAAATCGTCTTTGGTATCCTCGGTGCCTGTGGCCCTGGAAAACGCCGGCACCGCCCAGTACGCCCGCTATAAGGGCGATATTCTGTGCGCCACCCAAACTACGCTTACTGCCTATGACCATAACGGCAAGGCCGCGTGGCAGGTAAATATTCACGCCAGCCAGCCCATTTTGAGAACCGCCGGCAGCTACATCCTGATCGCAGAAAAGGGCGGCAAACGGGTAGAGCTGTATAAGGGCCAGAAACGGGTTTTCTCCCTGGATTCCCCGGACGAGATCGAAATCGCCTCTGTTTCATCCCGGGGAGACGTGGTGCTGGTCACAAAGAAGCTATATTATAAGGGATCCGTAGCTGTATACAACAAAAATGGCGAGGAAGTCTACCGGTGGAATTCCGGCACTTTCAATATCTTAGACGCCTCCGTATCTCCCGGAGGCCGCCGGCTGGCGGTTTCCCTCTTAAACACAGACAACGGGGCGGACAGCCGGATCCTATTCTTTAAACTGGATCAGGCGGACAGCTATAAGACCGTTGACCTGGAAAAGGTGATCGCGTTTGATCTTGAATTCTATGGCGAAACATTGAATGTTTATACAGACACGAAAATCCTAGGGATCTCTACCGGAGGGAATATCAGCTGGACCTATGATTTCGGCGGCCGGACCTTAACCCATTATGCTGCGGAGGACAACGGCAATAAGCTTTGTATCTTTGACAATAATAACGCCGCGGAGGCTGTGGTCCTATCTGCCGGCGGCCGCGTCCGCTCCACAGTCAAGTCCGACGTACTGCCGGATTTTGCCGATGCGGACAGCGGCTGTATTGCCTACAACAATGGCCGGAACCTGATTTTTTCCTCCCGGAGCGGCCGGACCCAGGCGTCCTACACCTGCTCCCGGGATATTCAGAAAGCATATATATTCGATTCGTCCCACGTGCTGCTGGTCTATAATTCCAGCCTGGAATTTGTGAAGCTGGCAAGGAGGTAGATCTATGGGAAATATACAAGGTTTTTTTGCGGAAAACGGGTGGATCCTGCTGGACGCAGCCGTGATCCTGATCTTCTTGGGCTGTATCAGCTTCGCCTTTTTCCGGGGCTTTATGAAGTCATCCTATACTATTATTTCGCTGGTGCTGACCATTATTTTGATGTATGCCTTCCAGGCGCCCTTTGAGGACTATATCGCCCAGTCTACCCTGGGGAAGACCATTGCGGAAAAACTAACCTACCAGATCACACAAAACGCAGAGGAGGGCAATCCGGAAACTGGTGAAGACCTGGGGCTTCCCCAGTTTTTGCTGGTCAAGATCCAAGGCCAGGCGGACGCCGCCGGGGAGGCTACCCAGGAGGTAATCGCGGCCATATCTGCCGCGGTGGCAGATTCTGTCATCCAGATCGTGGCAGTGGTGCTTTTGTTCCTGTTGATCCGGATCGGGGTATTTATCCTGCTGAAGGTACTGGACGCGGTATTCAAGCTGCCCATTCTAAATCTGGTGAACAAGACCGCCGGTGTTATGATGGGGATTTTAAACGCCCTGCTCCTGGTATATCTTCTCTGCGCCGCAGTGACATTTTTAGTGCCCGCGGAAAACCTAAAAGCCTTTGACCGGGCTATGAACCAAACCTATATTGCCAATATATTTTATAACAATAATCTTTTAATGGAGCTTTTTATGTAGAAAGGAAGGAAAATCATGTACAGTGATATCATCAAAACCGGCGTGGAAAAAACACCCCACCGGGCGCTTTTAAAGGCGCTGGGCTTAACAGACGAGGAGATCCGCCGGCCCCTGATCGGAATTGTCAACGCCCGGAATGAGATCGTACCCGGGCATATGCACCTGGATAAGATCACCGAAGCCGTCAAAGCCGGGGTCCGGATGGCCGGGGGTACGCCCATTGAGTTCCCGGCTATCGGCGTCTGCGACGGCCTGGCTATGGGGCATCCGGGCATGAAATATTCCCTGGCATCCCGGGAACTGATCGCGGACAGCATCGAATCCATGGCTATTGCCCACGGGTTCGACGCCCTGGTGCTGATCCCCAGCTGCGACAAGATCGTTCCGGGAATGCTCATGGCCGCGGCCCGGCTTGATAAGCCGGCGATCATTGTCAGCGGCGGCCCCATGCTTTCCGTCAGCTATAACGGCAAGTTCCGGGATTACAATTCCGCCTACGAGGCCGTAGGCGCTTTTAAGGTCGGCGCCATTGACGAGACGGAGCTTTTGAACTTAGAAAACGCCGCCTGTCCTACCTGCGGCAGCTGCTCCGGGATGTTTACGGCCAATTCCATGAACTGCCTGACCGAGGTATTGGGACTGGCCCTGCCCGGAAACGGCACGATTCCGGCGGTATACTCCCAGCGGATCCGGCTGGCTAAGGAAACCGGTATGAAAATCATGGACCTTTTTGAAAAGGATATCAAGCCCTCGGATATTTTGGTCAGCGACGCGTTTTATAACGCCCTGCGGGTGGATATGGCCTTGGGCTGTTCCACCAACTCCATGCTCCATCTGCCCGCCATTGCCCACGAAGCCAAGGTGGTGCTGAGCCTGGATATGGCCAACGATATTTCCAAAGTAACGCCCAACATCTGCCATTTGGCGCCCGCCGGGGAGCATCACGTCCAAGATCTGTATGCGGCCGGCGGTGTGCAGGCAGTGATGAACGAGCTTTCTAAAAAAGATCTGCTGAAGCTGGACATCCTGACCGTTACCGGGAAGACTGTAGGTGAAAATATCCAAAACTGCCCGGTAAAGGACTACGAGGTGATCCGTCCTATTGACGCGCCCTACTCCGAAACTGGCGGCATCGCCGTTTTAAAGGGGAATTTAGCGGTAGACGGCTCCGTGGTCAAGCGCAGCGCCGTGGCGCCGGAAATGCTCCGGCATAAGGGCCCCGCGCGGGTCTATGACAGCGAGGACGACGCCATCGCCGCCATCTATGCCGGAAAAATCCAAAAGGGCGACGTCGTGGTTATCCGGTATGAAGGTCCCAAGGGCGGCCCGGGTATGCGGGAAATGCTCTCCCCCACCTCTGCCATCTGCGGCATGGGCTTAGACAAGGATGTAGCGCTGATTACGGACGGTCGATTCTCCGGGGCTACCCGGGGCGCGGCCATCGGCCACGTTTCCCCGGAAGCCATGGAAGGCGGCCCCATTGCCTTTATCCGGGATGGGGACATGATCGAAATTGATATTGAAAACTGTATTTTAAATGTGGATATTTCCCCGGCAGAATTCGAGAAACGGAAAGAGGGCTGGACGCCCAACGAGCCGAAAATCAAAACCGGCTATTTAAAACGATATTCCAAGCTTGTGTCCTCGGCAATGCAGGGCGCGGTAATGCTGGATGACTGAAAAGAGGTAACTGCATGCAAGACGGTGTAGCGTTAGAGAGAAAGACCCGCGTAGAACTGATTCAAATTGCCCAGGGGCTGGAGATCCCCAAGGTTTCCAGCCTGAAGAAGGACGAAATTATCGCCCTGATCCGGAAGCACCGGGAAGAAACGGCCCAAAAGGCCCAGCAAAAGGCCCAGAAAGAAGCGCAAAAAGAAAAGCCGGAGCGCAGACGGCCCAGCGATGTAGTAGAGGTCTGTGGGATTTTGGATGTAATGGAGGATGGTTTCGGCTTTCTGCGGTTTGAGAATTACCGGCCCAGTGAAAACGATATTTATGTTTCCCCCACCCAGATCCGGCGGTTTAACCTGAAAACCGGGGACGAGATCCGAGGGGACAGCCGGCCCTCCCAGGAGGAGGGGAAGTATTCGCCGCTGCTGTTTGTAAAGTCGATCAACGGCGATACCATCGAAAATACCTTTAAGCGGAAAAGCTTTGAACGGCTGACGCCGATTTATCCCACGGAAAGGCTGACCCTGGATACCGGCGATAAAACCAAAGCCGCCTCCCGGCTGGTGGACATCATCGCCCCCATCGGCAAGGGCCAGCGGGGTATGATTGTGGCGCCGCCCAAGGCGGGAAAAACCACATTGATTAAGCAAATCGCCCAGTCGATCACCGCCAATTACCCAGATGTGACCCTTATTGTCCTGCTCATTGACGAGCGGCCGGAGGAGGTTACGGATATGCGGCGCTCCATCCAAGGCGACGTGATCTACTCCACCTTTGACCAGACTCCGGAAAATCACACAAAGGTGGCGGAAATGGTGCTGGAGCGTGCTATGCGGCTGGTAGAGCACAAGCGGGACGTGGTGATCCTCCTGGATTCCATCACCCGGCTGGCCCGGGCCTACAACCTGACGGTGACCCCCACCGGCCGGACGCTTTCCGGCGGCCTGGATCCCGACGCACTGATCAAGCCCAAGAAATTCTTCGGCGCGGCCCGGAATATTGAGGAGGGCGGCAGTCTGACGATCTTAGCCACAGCGCTGGTGGAAACCGGCAGCCGCATGGACGAAGTGATCTTTGAGGAATTCAAGGGGACAGGCAATATGGAGCTAAAGCTGGACAGGGGCCTCCAGGAGCGGCGGATTTTCCCGGCCATCGATATCCTCCGCTCCGGTACCCGCCGGGAGGAAGAGCTCCTAGATGCCAAGGAACGGGAGGCCGTCTGGTCGATCCGGCGGGAGATCAACCGGCATAATTCCTCCGATACCGTCAACATGCTCTTGCAATACTTAAAGAATACCGACAATAACCACGACTTCGTAGATATGATCCTACGAAATTACGACCGGTAAATATAACATACAGCATACAAATACAAAAGCTCCGGCCGCGCTGCGGCCGGAGCTTTTCATTTACACATCTACTTGCCCTCGTTATGAGAAAAATAAGCATAAATTCCAAACAGCAGTGTACTCAGCAAAATAAACAGATCAAACACGAAGATGGAAAAACCAAGCGCGTCAATTCTGTTTTTCAGAATAACCCCGAAACTAATCAGAAGCAGGTCAAACGCAAATGACAAAAAGGCTGCCTTATATGCATATTGATTCCCGCACAGATACAGTATTGGGCTTAATAACCCACAGAATAAATTTCCAATCCACAATATCAGCAACCCGGCCGGGTAATTTGTGAAATAGTCATGAACGCCCGCCCCGTATCCTTTATCCATATAATACGCTTCATTATGCGTCAGCATCATAAAAATATCATATGTCCCCATCACATACAGGAACAAAATAAATACAGCAAAGAGGATCCCGTACCATCTTAATTTTTTGATATCGTTCCCCCCTATCTAAAGCTGACAGACCTGTTTTAAAATAATTTTTTCCTGCTCCGCAGCGTCACGCTGAGCACCAACGCCACCGCCGCCATATTGGTCAGCAGGGAGGTGCCCCCGTAGCTGAAAAAGGGCAGCGGGATCCCGGTAACTGGCGTCAGGCCGATACACATCCCTGCATTTTCAAAGGTATGGAAAATCAGCATAGCTGCCACACCAGTGCAGATGAACTGTCCAAACTGGGAATTGGCGTTCTTCGCCGCCCGGATGCACCGGAAGATAATGGCGAACAGCAGGACCAGCGCAGCCACCGCCCCGATAAAGCCCAACTCCTCCGCGATCACACTGAAGATAAAGTCCGTGGATTTTGTAGGCAAAAAACCCATCTGGTTCTGGGTGCCGTGAAGCAGCCCCTTGCCGAACAACTGGCCGGACCCTACGGCGATTTTCGACTGGATCACATTATAGCCGCTGCCCAGGCTGTCCAGCTCGGGGTTGAAAAATACCTGGATCCGCTTTTGCTGGTAGTCGCTCAGCACAAAGAAATATGCCAGCGGAGCCAATACCGCTCCCGCGCCGATGACGGCAAATACATATTTATAGGAGATTCCCGCCACAAACACCATCACCAGGAATATAAATACAAATACCAGCGAGCTTCCCAGATCAGGCTGCAGCAGGATCAGGCCGATGATCACGCCTACATGGAGCAGCAGCCCCAGGAGCGTCCGGAGCTTGTTGATCCGGTCCTTGACAGCCGTCAAATGGTAGGAAAACGTGATGATAAATGCGACTTTCGCGAATTCTGTGGGCTGGATACCTACTGGCCCGATCCGAATCCAGCTTTTCGCGCCCCATGTCCCAGCGGTTCCTAAAATCAGTACCAGGATCAGCAGAAGCACATTGGCTGCGTAAATATACTTTACTAAAAATTCATACTGCTCATAATCAAACAGCGTCAAAATCACCATTGCCGCCAGGCCCAGTCCAAAGGCGCCCGTCTGGATCAGTACGTCGGAATACGTATTGAAGGAGCGCGTTGCCGTAAAGACCGCCAGAATCCCATACAGGCAGGTAACCACCACCAGCACCGCCAGGGGCTTATCAAAGCCTGTTGCGGACAGAGGCTTGCGTTTCGCCATAAGCTCAATTTCCTTTCTTTTCTAATTACTATCCCTATTATACACCCTTTCTATGCATTTTTCAACAAGAATTTCTACGCATAAATTTCCAGCTTTCATCCCATACTATGGTAGAAAAGGAGAGTGACACCATGAAAGATTACATTGAAATTACAGACGTATTTGCCCGGGAGGTTTTGGATTCCCGTGGGAACCCCACCGTGGAGGTGGATGTCCTGGCCGGGGACGCCGCCGGCCGGGCCATCGTCCCCTCCGGTGCGTCCACCGGTGTGTTTGAGGCCGTAGAACTGCGGGACGGCGATCCGGCCCGGTATTTAGGCAAAGGCGTTTTAAAGGCGGTGGAAAATGTCAACACCCAGATTGCCGACTGCATTATCGGCATGAATGTATTGGACCAGCGGGCCATTGATAAAAAAATGTGTACCTTAGATGCCTCCCCCAATAAAGGCAACCTGGGCGCGAACGCGATCCTGGGCGTATCCATGGCCGTAGCCCGGGCCGCAGCGGCTGCGCTGGGGATGCCTCTCTACCAATATATCGGCGGCGTGAACGCCCACACCCTGCCCATACCCATGATGAATATTCTAAACGGCGGCGCCCACGCCAATAACAATGTGGACATCCAGGAATTCATGATCATGCCGGTGGGCGCCCGGGCCTTCAAGGAGGGGCTCCGCCAGTGCGCCGAGGTTTTCCACACCTTAAAAAAGGTCCTGGCAGAGATGGGCAACACAACTGCTGTCGGCGACGAGGGCGGCTTTGCGCCCAATCTGCCTGCGGATGAAAAGGCTTTGGAGGTCATTGTGACCGCCATTGAGCAGGCCGGCTATCGGCCTGGTACAGATTTCAAAATTGCCATCGACGCAGCCAGCAGCGAATGGCTCCAGCCGGACGGCACCTATAAGCTGCCCAAGGCAGGAATTGTGAAGACGAAGGAGGAGCTGATCGACTATTGGGACGCGCTTTCCAAACGGTTCCCGATTTTCTCTATTGAGGACGGCGTGGCCGAGGACGACTGGGAGGCATGGCAGGCCCTGACTGCCCGCTTGGGCAGCCGGCTCCAGCTGGTGGGCGACGACCTGTTTGTAACCAATGTTGAACGGCTGCAAAAAGGGATCAGCCTCCATGTAGCCAACTCCATTTTAGTCAAGGTAAATCAAATCGGTACGCTGACGGAGGCCTTAGACGCTGTGGAGATGGCCCACAAAGCCGGCTATACCGCCGTCATCTCCCACCGCAGCGGCGAAACCGAGGACACCACCATCGCCGACATCGCCGTAGCTACCAACGCCGGCCAGATTAAGACAGGTGCACCCAGCCGCACCGACCGGGTAGCCAAATACAATCAGCTTCTGCGGATTGAACAGGAGCTTTGCTTTACAGCGGAATACGGCTGCGCAAAATGCGCAAAAGCAGACGCTTGATTTCCTGCCAGGGCAGACGGGGGACTTCCCCCGCCTGCCCGGCAAAAATTTTACAAAAATACTTGACAAAGCCATGCCCCCATGATATACTGTATGCAGCAGAGATGAGATGAGAAGAGTTAAGTTTAGAGAAGAGTATTTCAATAAAATAATATGAAATCTGCCTCTGCTAATATAACAGGGGTTTTTTTGTACCCTGAAACAGAAAGGATGTTTCAACATGACGCAAATTCCGTACAAAATCTATTTATCCGAGCAGGAGATGCCAAAATACTGGATGGATATCCGGCCTTTTATGAAAGAGCTGCCGGATCCGTTTATCCATCCAGCCACCCTAAAGCCTTGCACAGCCGACGACCTGCGGCCCGTTTTCTGCGACGCGCTGGTGGAGCAGGAGTTAAACACGACCCAAAAACAGATCGAAATCCCTCAGGAAATCCAGGATTTCTATAAAATGTACCGCCCGGCGCCGCTTGTACGGGCGTATAACCTGGAAAAGGCCCTGGGTACCCCGGCGGAAATCTACTATAAATTTGAAGGCAATAATACCTCCGGCTCCCACAAGCTGAATTCTGCGGCGGCCCAGGTCTTTTATGCCAAGCAGCAGGGGCTCACCGCCCTGACTACAGAAACCGGCGCTGGCCAGTGGGGGACTGCCCTGGCCATGGCCTGCGCATTTTTTGGTATGGATCTGACTGTCTACATGGTTAAGGTATCCGCACAGCAAAAGCCACACCGGAAGGCGGTCATTATGACCTATGGCGGCAAGGTCATCGCTTCCCCATCAGATACCACAGAGGTGGGCCGAAAAATCTTGGCTGAAAACCCAGGGACTGGCGGCTCCTTGGGCTGCGCCATTTCCGAAGCTATGGAAACCGCGCTGAAAACTCCAAACTGCCGGTATGTCCTGGGCAGTGTTTTAAACCATGTGCTGCTCCACCAATCCATCATCGGCCTGGAAGCGAAAGCGGCTCTGGATAAATATGGCGTACAGCCGGATATGATTATTGGCTGCGCGGGCGGCGGTTCCAACCTGGGCGGCCTGATCACCCCTTTCATGGCGGAGCATCTGGAAGGAAAAAACAACATTCGCTTTATTGCTGTAGAGCCGGCCTCCTGCCCGTCGCTGACCCGCGGGAAATACGCCTTTGACTTCGGCGATACCGGCCGGACTACGCCGCTGATGCGGATGTACACCTTGGGCAGCGGCTTTATGCCCTCTCCCAACCATGCCGGCGGCCTGCGGTACCATGGTATGTCGCCGATTTTGTCTAAGCTGTACCATGACGGGTATATTGAGGCCCGGTCTGTAGAGCAGACGAAAGTTTTTGAGGCAGCTACGCTGTTTGCCCGCACGGAAGGCACCCTGCCCGCGCCGGAATCCTCTCACGCCATCCGGGTGGCTATTGACGAAGCGCTGCAATGCAAGGAAACCGGCGAGAAAAAGAAAATCCTCTTCGGGCTTACCGGCACCGGCTATTTTGATATGACAGCCTATACCGCATTCCTGAACAATGAGATGCACGATTATATCCCCACCGACGCGGATTTGCAGAAAGGCTTTGATTCCCTGCCTAAGGTGGATTTATAAAAACGGACACGGCCCTGCCTCCGGCAGGGTCATTTTTTTGCCCGCATCGCATACTATGGTATGAAGAGGTGATTATGATGATGCGGGCTTGCGACTTAAAGCAGCGGGAGGTAATCGACGTGGTGACGGCGGAACGGCTGGGATATATTTATGATGTGGACGTGGACTTTGAAACCGGGCGGATCAACTCCATCATTATTCCCAACCGGGCTGGGGTCTGGGGGCTCCTGTCCAAAAAACGGGATTACGTCATCCCCTGGGACAGGATCGTCGCCATTGGCCGGGAAATCGTGCTGGTCCGGTTGGACGGGATCGAAGTGGTGCGCTGAAGCGCGCCGCTTTTTTGTTTGACAGCCGGGGCCTTTTATGCTATACTGTATATAATTGCTGGTGAAAACCAGTTTTTTTGGTGTAAAGGAGAAACGGCAATGCGTATTGGCAGCCTGCAATTTGATAATCCTGTATTTCTTGCTCCCATGGCCGGTGTAACGGATCTGCCCTTCCGGGTCATCTGCCGGCAGTACGGCGCCGGTCTGGTGTATTCGGAAATGATCAGCGCCAAGGGGCTTTATTATCACGACAAAAAAACAGCCGACCTAATGCGCTTTGATCCAGCGGAGCTGCCAGCCGCTATCCAGGTATTCGGCAGCGACCCGGCTATTATGGGCCAAATCGCCCCCCGGCTTTTAGAAACCGGCGCCGCGCTGATTGATATCAATATGGGCTGCCCGGCCCCGAAAATTGTCAGTAACGGCGACGGCAGCGCCCTGATGAAAAACCCTGCTCTGGCCGGGCAGGTCATGCGGGCGGTAGCCGATGCTGTCTCCTGCCCCGTCACTGTGAAAATCCGGAAGGGCTGGGATGGGGACACCGCCGCTGCCTTTGCCAAGATCTTAGCCGAAAATGGGGCTGCTGCCATTACCGTCCACGGCCGAACCCGGATGGAATTTTACAGCGGGAAAGCCGACTGGGACGTGATCAAGCGGGTCAAGCAGGCCGTACCCATACCGGTAATCGGCAACGGGGATATTTTTTCTCCCCAAAACGCCTTGGACATGATGGCCTATACTGGCTGCGACGGGGTCATGATCGGCCGGGGCGCCCAGGGAAACCCATTTTTGTTCCGGCAAATCCAGGAGCTTCTTACGCTGGGGTATGTCCAAACGTTCCCCACTGAAGCAGACAGGCTCCGCCAGGCCATTGCCCACACCCAGGCTCTTGTTGCGGACAAAGGCGAAAGCCGGGGTATCAAGGAAGCCCGGAAGCATATTGCCTGGTACCTGAAGGGCATGCGGGGCGGCGCGGCGTTAAAAACACAGATCTTCCGGCTGACGGCCCTGCCGGATGTGATTTCTTTACTGGAGGCGAGAATCCATGATTTTAGAAACGAAACGGCTGCTCCTGCGGGAAATGGGGGAACAGGATTGGCAGGATCTTTGTGATATTTTGCAGGATCCGGCGGTCATGTACGCCTATGAACACGCCTTTTCGGATGAAGAGGTCCGGGACTGGCTGGCCCGGCAGCAAGCTCGGTATGCGGCTGACGGCTTCGGGCTCTGGGCCATGCTTGAAAAAGAAACCGGGGCCATGGCAGGCCAGTGCGGCCTGACCATGCAGGACATCGGCCGGGACGCGCCTGTGGTCGAGGTCGGTTATCTGCTGAAAAAGGCTTACTGGCATCAAGGCTTTGCCACCGAAGCGGCCATCGCCTGCAAGGCGTATGCCTTTGAGACCTTGGGCTTCCCGGAGGTATTTTCTATCATCCGGGAAAACAACCTTCCCTCCCAGCGGGTAGCCCAGCGGAATGGGATGAGGGTGCGGGGCCGGCTTGTGAAGCATTATTACGGCATGGACATGCCCCACCTGATTTTCTCCGTTCGCCGCAAATTCAACAAGAATCGGGCGGATATGCCTGAAAATCCCCATAGACTTCATAAAAATCACTAAAATTCTTGTCATGGGGACAAAATTGTGATACACTATACTTTGTGAGTAAATTTGGAAAGATTCCTTACGCACAGAAAGGAATGAGGATCCCAATGGTAAACAGAGAAAATATTCGGAATATCGCCATCATCGCCCACGTTGACCACGGCAAGACCACACTAGTGGACGCCATGCTGCGGCAAAGCGGTATTTTCCGGGAAAACGAGCAGGTCGACGAGCGGGTCATGGACTCTAATGACCTGGAACGGGAACGGGGTATTACCATTTTAGCGAAAAATACGTCCTTATATTATAATGATGTGAAAATCAATATTATCGACACCCCGGGCCATGCCGATTTTGGCGGCGAGGTGGAACGGGGGCTGGAGATGGTGGATGGTGTGCTTCTGCTGGTAGACGCTTTTGAAGGCTGTATGCCCCAGACCCGTTTTGTCCTGTCCAAGGCGCTGGCTCTGGATCTGAAACCGGTGATCGTTGTGAATAAGGTAGACCGGCCCAACGCCCGTCCCTATGAGGTGGTAGACGAGGTGTTGGAATTGTTTATTGATTTAGACGCAACCGACGAGCAGCTGGATACGCCTGTTATCTATGCCTCCGGCCGGGACGGCTGGGCTACGGCGGAGTATAACCCGGAGCAGCCCAACAAGGATCTAAAGGAGCTGTTCGAGCTGATTGTCAACTCGATTCCCTGCCCCAAGTGCGAAGACGAAGGCCCCTTCCAGATGCTGGTGTCCAATATCGACTATGACGACTACACCGGCCGGATTGCCGTAGGCAAGATCCAGCGGGGCCGGGTAAAAACCAATATGCCCGTCTGCGTATGCCGGCCAGACGGCTCTGTCGGCCGGGGCAAGGCCACGAAGCTCTATACCTTTGAGGGCCTGCAAAAGGCAGTAACGGACGAGGTGGGCGCCGGGGACGTTGTGGCGATTTCCGGTATTACGGATATCAATATCGGCGATACCATCTGTGACGTGGACATGCCGGAGGCGCTGCCTTTTGTGAAGATTGACGACCCTGTCTTATCCATGACCTTCAGCGTCAACGACAGCCCCTTTGCCGGCCAGGACGGCAAATTCGTAACCTCCCGGCATCTCCGGGACCGGCTCTACCGGGAGCTGGACTCCAATATCAGTCTGCGGGTGGAGGATACGGATACCACCGAAGCCTTCAAGGTTTCAGGCCGGGGCGAGCTGCATTTATCTGTCCTCATTGAAAATATGCGCCGGGAGGGTTATGAATTCCAGGTTTCCAACCCGGTGGTCATTTACAAGGAGATCGACGGCAAACGCTGCGAACCGATCGAGCATCTGACCATAGATGTGCCAGAGGAATTTACCGGTGTGGTCATGGACGGCGTGATCCAGCGGAAAGGCGAAATGGTCAATATGGCCCCCACAGCCCAGAATTACACCCGGCTGGAGTTCCGGATCCCCTCCCGGGGCTTGATCGGCTACCGGAGCGAGCTTCTGACCGCCACCAAGGGGACTGGTATTATCAACAGTATTTTAGACGGCTACGAGCCCTATAAGGGTGATTTCCAAAGCCGAAACCGAGGCGCGCTGGTGGCCTGGGAAAACGGCGAGAGCATTACCTACGGCCTGTATAACGCCCAGGAACGGGGCACCCTCTTTATTGGCGCCGGCGTCAAGGTATACGAGGGCATGATCGTGGGCGAAAATGCCCGGCAGGACGACATTGTAGTGAACGTGTGCAAAAAAAAGCATGTGACCAATACCCGGGCCTCCGGCTCGGACGATGCCCTGAAGCTGGTCCCGCCCCGGGAAATGAGCCTGGAGCAGTGTCTGGACTTTATTGCCGACGACGAGCTTTTAGAGGTTACACCCCATCATCTGCGGATGCGCAAACGTATCCTCCAGACAGATCTGCGGGCAAAGGCAAACGCCAGGAAATAAATAAAAAGACGGCTCCAAAAGCCGTCTTTTTTTACGCTTATTGCTCAATGATATGTTCCCCGATTTCCACTACGTCCCCAGCGCCCATGGTAAACACCAGATCCCCCGGCTTGACATTTTCCCTAAGATATGTCTCAATTTCATCAAAAGATGGGATATACCGGGCCGATACGCCCCGGGCGGCGATCTCCGCCGCCAAATCTGCGGACCGGGTTACCCCGTCGAACTGTTCCCGGGCGGCATAAATGTCCGCCACGATCAGTTCGTCCACCGAGTCAAAGCTGTTGACAAAGTCTGCCCACAAGGTCTTTGTCCGGGTATAGGTATGGGGCTGAAAAACGCACCAGAGCTGATTGTGCGGCAGACTGGCGGCCGCTTTCAGTGTAGCCTGGATTTCTGTGGGATGATGGGCGTAGTCGTCAATTACCACAGCGCCGTTTATCGTCCCTTTTCGTTCAAACCGCCGCCGGGTGCCCCGAAAGGTCTCGATTCCCTTTGCCGCCTCTTCCGGCTCTACCCCCAGCAAGCCGCACACCGCGACGGCCGCCAGGGCATTTAAAACATTATGCACCCCCGGGACTTGCAGCCGTACATGGCATACGGTTTTCCCCCAGGCCACCACGTCAAATTCCCCATAGCCTCCTGGATACGCAAGATTTTCCGGATGATATGCATACTGTCTGTCCAGGCCATAATAGACGATGTCCAGCCCGGTGCCGTCTAGAGCCTTCCGGACATTGGCGTCGCTTCCCAGTGCTGCCACATGGCCGCCGTCCTTTGTCAGCAGCGCGAATTGCCGGAAACTTTCGATAATTTCATCAATACCGGAAAAGAAATCCAAATGATCCGCCTCAATATTGGTAATCAAGGCGATCCACGGATAAAATTTCAGAAAGCTGTTTGTATATTCGCAGGCCTCCGTGACAAAGTATTCCGAGCTGCCGGTACGGATATTGCCCCCGATCAAGTCTAACTCGCCGCCGATACTAATGGTGGCGTCGGTGCCGGCATGCAGCAGGGCATGGGCCAGCATACCTGTAGTTGTGGTTTTCCCATGGGTGCCCGCCACGCCCACAGATTTTGGAAACAGCTTCATGATTGCCCCCAGGCACTCTGCCCGGTCAATAAGCCGGATTCCCTTTTCCCTGGCCGCTGCGATTTCCGGGTTATCCGCGTGCACCGCAGCGGTATGCACCACCAGTGCCGCTCCGTCTACCTGCTCCGCCCGATGGCCGTAATATACCTTAGCGCCCAGGGCCTCCAGCTTCTGGGTGATATGCGACGGGGTCCGGTCTGAACCTGTAACCTGGTATCCGTTTTTCAGCATGATCTGCGCCAAGCCGCTCATGCTGATCCCGCCGATCCCGATAAAATGAATATGGGCCCCTTTGGCCAGCTCAGTGAGTTCAAATCGTTTCATAGCTATCTGGTTTACCCCTATCATCAATAAATTCCTTACCTATCATTATATACCAAACTGGGCAGAAATAAAACCGCTTTTGTTTAAAAACTAATAAATTCGTTTGTTTATTGTGGAATATTTACAAAATTTGTGCGATAAATCCCTTTTCTTATTGACATTATTTCATTTTTTTTGTATGATATAGAAAGAGATGGGAAACAATTTTCGCACTCAGTTGTTTGAATCTATGGCGGAAAAGTGGTGAAACATTTGGTAATCACAGACATCAGAGTTAAGAAAATCCCTACCGACGGAAAAATGAAGGCGATTGCATCGGTGACCTTTGACGACGCGTTTGTCGTACATGACATCAAAGTCATCGAAGGCCAGGAAAAGCTGTTTACTGCTATGCCCAGCCGGAAGACAAGTGAAAATGAATTCCGTGATATTGCCCACCCTATCAACAGCGCCATGCGGGAGCTGATTGAGGAAGCAATCCTGGACAAATACGCAGAGCTTATATCGGCGGAAAATTCCGAGGACGTACAATCTATATGATGTAATTTAGGGGAGAATCAGCTATGGCGGGGCCATGGCTGGTTTGTTTTTTGCAAAAAAAATGGGACTGCTAAAAAGCAGTCCCGGTTTTATAGTCCTATTGCGCAAAGGATCAAACAACCCCCTGGGCCATCATCGCGTCAGCAACCTTTAAGAAGCCGGCAATGTTTGCGCCGGAAACCAGATCCTTCTTGCCGTTGAATTCCTTATGGTATTCGTCGGCTGCGGCGCTGGCGGCTTTGTAAATATTGATCATAATGTCATGCAGCTTTTCGTCAACCTCTGCAAAGGTCCAGGAAAGCCGCTGGGAATTCTGGCTCATTTCCAGGGCAGAGGTGGCTACGCCGCCGGCGTTGGCCGCTTTGCCCGGCGCGAAATACACGCCGTTTTCCTGGAGATATTTTGTCGCCTCAATGGATGTGGGCATATTCGCGCCCTCGCCCACCGCAATACAGCCATTGGCAACCAGTGCCTTGGCATCATCGATCAGCAGCTCGTTTTGCGTCGCGCAGGGAAGCGCTATGTCGCATTTTACGGTCCAGATCCCCTTGCCCTCATGATACTGGGCGTTGGGTCGGTAATCTATGTATTCTTTGATTCTTCCGCGCTTTACTTCTTTGATTTCTTTGACGGCATCCAGATCTATGCCCTCCGCGTCATATACCCAGCCATTGGAATCGGACATGGCCACAACCTTGCCGCCGTAAGACATAACCTTTTCCGCGGCGTAAATCGCCACGTTGCCGGAGCCGGAGATGACAACCGTCTTGCCGTTATAATCTGTGCCCAGATCAGCCAGCATTTCCTTAACAAAGTATACCAGCCCATAGCCGGTGGCCTCTTTCCGGGCCAGAGAACCGCCCCAAGTCAGACCTTTGCCCGTCAGCACACCCTCATACTTGTTAGTCAGCCGCTTATACTGGCCGTACATATAGCCAATTTCCCGGGCGCCGGTGCCGATGTCGCCGGCAGGCACGTCTGTGTCCGCGCCGATATGGCGGTACAGCTCTGTCATAAAGCTCTGGCAGAACGCCATGACCTCCCGGTCGGATTTCCCCTTAGGGTCAAAGTCCGACCCGCCCTTGCCGCCGCCGATGGGCAGTGTCGTCAGGGAGTTTTTAAAGATCTGTTCAAAGCCCAGGAATTTGATAATTCCCAAATTTACGGACGGATGCAGACGCAGGCCGCCTTTATATGGCCCGATGGCGGAATTAAACTGAACCCGGTAGCCCCGGTTTACCTGGACCTTGCCGTTGTCGTCTACCCAGGGAACCCGGAAGATAACCTGCCGCTCTGGCTCTACGATCCGCTCTAACAGGCTTGCCTTTTCGTATTCCGGATGTTTCTCCATAACTGGCTCCAAGGTTGTCAGCACCTCTGTGGCCGCCTGGATAAACTCCGGCTCGTTGGCGTTTTTCTCTTTTAGTTTCGCAAGTACGTCTTGTGCATAGGACATAAAATACAGCCTCCTTATTTAACTGTGTAGGGATAATAAAAATGATCCCACCATAAAATATTGTATCACTATCCCTCTAAATATGCAAGTATTATTTCAAACAAATTTCACTTTTGCGCAAATTTTAGTAAAAATAGCGAAAAAAAGCTTAATTTTGCAACTCAAACATGGTTTTGTTGCAAAATTCATTTTTCCGTCCCTTTTTCAATATAGATCACCTGGTCACAGATTTCAAAGGCCGCCTGCTTATGGGAAACCAGGATACAGGTCTTGTCCGTCATACGGCGGACCGCCTCCAGCAGCGCCGCTTCTGTAGCGCTGTCCAGGGCAGAGGTCGCCTCATCCAGAAGCAGCACCGGCGCGCCGTACAGCAGGGCCCGGGCAATAGAAATCCGTTGGGCCTGCCCTTCTGAAAGCCCCAGTCCCTTTTCCCCGATCACCGTATCCAGCCCCAGTTCCAAGCCGGCAATGAAATCCCAGATTTGGGCCACCTTCGCGCTTTCAATAATTTTTTCTTCCGTCGGATTTTCCGTGCCAAAGCAGATGTTTTCCCGGATGGTGCCGGACAGGATTAAATTTCCCTGGGGCACATAGGCAAATAACGGCCGCGTGGATTTTCCGATCTGAATTCGCCCGTCCTTGGTCTGAATATACAGCTCCCCTGCCTGGGGCTGGAATATCCCCAAGAGCATTTTTACCGCGGTGCTTTTCCCCGCGCCGGATTCCCCGGCTACCACAACACACTGGCCCTTTGGGATTGTAAAGTTCACATTCGCGACCACATTATCCTTATTATAAGCAAACCGTACATCCTTTGCGGTCAGCGTTTCCATCCGGCTGTAAATATCCGCCGGCATGGCGCCGCCGGTTTCCTGTTCCCGAGGCAGGTCCTCCAGCTCTAAAAGCCGCTCCACAGACGCGGTCACCTCAAAAAATTTCGGCACCAGTCCGGAAATATTTTTAAAAGGTGACTGGATCTGTCCCACCAGCTGCCAAACCGCCATCACATCCCCATAGGACAGCGCCCCGACGGCCAACCGGAAGGCGCAGTAGGCCAGGGAAAAATACTGCCCCGCGTTAAAAATCAGAAACATACCCACATGGGCCAAGACGGATATGGTTGTCCGCTTTACTTTCAGCCGGTAATTTTCCCGCTGGAGCCCTTCCGCTCGGTCCAAAACCGCCCCCTCGTTGGAAAAGGATTTGACCACCAGCAGGTTTTGCAGGATCTCCAGCATAAAAGAGTTGGTCTTCCCGGCAGCCGCCTGGCATTCCTTGTGCAGGGCCTTATACCGCCGGCTGTACAGCCGGGCGCCCAAAACCACAAACGGCCCCGCGCAGAGGATTACGACCGCCAGGGTCCGGTCAATAGAAAACAGCAGAAAGAACGCCCCGATAATGCTGGTCAAAAACAGCGCCAGCGCCGGGATAATCGTAATGATTCCATTGACAATTACCGATACGTCGCTGTTAATCCGGTTCAACAGCTCCCCGGAATGGTACTGCGCCACAGAAAGATAATCCTTGTTGATCAGCGTCCGGAACACCGACCGTTTCAGCCCGATCTCAAACCGGGAATTGGCATGGACATTGGTATAATTCACAGCGATCTGCAGCGCCAGCATAGCCAAAAGCAGGCCCGCCAGCCGGACACATTCCGCCGCCAGGCTGCCCTGAGCCGTTCCCATAGCAATGTTGATCACGCTCCGGGAAACCATGGCAAACTGCAGTGACAGCAGGGAAAGTGCAATGCTTAAAACTGTCAAAAGCAAAATAAACGGCAGGTTTTTCCGGCCGTTTTTCCATATCCATTGAAATACATGGTTTTTCACCATACCTGAAATCCTCCGGTCATACAGAAAACCTGTTTTTTCTAATCATACTACGGCAGGCCTGAAATGTCAATGTTTTAAATTTCTTTATGATTATATTGTTGCTTTTTCCCGGATTTGATGATATAATATAGATAAAATACGGATATTATACCCGTATGCAACTCCATGCAGAAGAGGAAGCGTTTACTATGGATTTACAGGAATTTTTATCAGCGCAGGATCAGGAAAAGCTGCGGATTGTTCAGGAATTGGTCCCAGGCAAGCAGATCACCCTGGCTCATATTATCTCCGGTCCTGACGCTGTCTTATATCAAAAGCTGGGCTTAAACCCGGATTTGGATTATTCCCGCAGCGCCATCGGGATTTTGACGGTCAGCCCGGCGGAAACGGCTGTAATCGCTGCGGATATCGCCATCAAGACCGCCAATGTGGACCTAGGGTTTGTGGACCGTTTCAGCGGGACGCTGATCGTGACAGGCTTGGTGGCGGACGCGGAGGCGGCCATCCAGGCGGTAGTCCGGTACGCCCATGACACCCTGGGCTTCACAGTCTGCCCGATCACCCGGACATAATGAAAAAGATTATCCTGATCGGCCGGAGCGAAAGCGGCAAGACAACGCTCATCCAAGCGCTCCGGGGCGAAAAAATACATTATCACAAAACCCAGTATGTCAATCATTTTGATGTCATAATTGATACGCCTGGTGAATATGCTGAAACAAAAACACTGGGCGCGGCTTTGGCCATGTACACCTTTGAGGCCCAGGTGGTTGGTCTTTTGATCAGCGCCACAGAACCGTATTCACTGTTTAGTCCGTGCATCACACCCCTGGCTAACCGAGAGGTAATTGGGATCGTCACAAAGATTGACGAGCCCGGGGCCAATCCTGCCCAGGCGGAAACATGGCTGCGGCTGGCCGGCTGTCAGACAATTTTTCATGTCAGCGCGTATACCGGCCAGGGCATAGGAGAAATTCTGGAGCATCTGCGGGAGGAGGGCGATGTCCTGCCTTGGGACAACGCGCCGCCTGCAACGGAGGAAAGGAGCATAGATACAGAATGGAATTCAACGAAACAATGAAAATCAACCTGGATTATGACCGGGAAAAAGAAGTCCGGGAAATTCTTTCCCAGGTTTACAACGCGCTGAAAATCAAGGGATACGATCCCATCAGCCAGATTGTTGGCTATCTTTTGTCCGACGATCCAACGTATATCACAAGCTATAACGGCGCACGGGGGCTGATTGTCCGGGTAGAGCGGGATGAGCTTTTAGAGGAAATTGTAAAGAATTATCTGAAAACGCTGTAAACAAATGCCAAGGGAGGGAGATGTATGATTGATTTTCACGCGCATATTCTGTCCGGTATAGACGACGGCGCAAGATCCTCCGCTTTGGCGGTGGATATGCTTTCTGCCAGCTACCGGCAGGGGATCGACACGGTCATATCTACCTCCCATTGCTATGTAACCGATCCGGCCAGTATTCACACATTTTTAGACCGGCGGGCGGCACGGTATGCCCGGCTTTGCGCGGTTGCGAACCAATCCCCGGCTCCCCTGCCCCATATCCGTTTAGGCGCGGAGGTGCATATGGAACGGGATTTTTCCGCATATCCGGATATTGACAAGCTCTGCATCGAAGGCACGGACTATATGCTGGTTGAAATGCCCTACGGCCGCTGGCGCCAGGATCTATATGACTGTCTGTATTCCCTGCGGCTGCATGGAATCCGGCCAATTTTGGCGCATATCGAACGGTATGCCGCGCATGCCCGGGAATTTAATAATCTCCGGGGACTGGATCTTTTGTATCAGGTGAACGCGGACTCCTTTTTCCAGAATCCAGGCAAGCGGTTCTTGGCAAAGCTCTACGCGGATGGTATGATCCATGTTTTGGGCAGCGATATGCACGATATGGATCGGCGGGCGCCCCATATGCAAAGGGCGGTCCGGATCATCCGGCAAAAGTATGGCAAGGAATTGCTTTTATATTTGCAGCAGAACGCAGAAACGATTCTAGAGAACGGTTCCATTGTCCAAAAGCAATTTCCCCCCTTGGGATTTTGGCAAAAAATTCGATTATAAAAACATGCCGGCAAGATTTGCCGGCATCAGACTGTCGAAAAACTCGTCCTACCGCAAGCAGGAAATACGAAAACGCGTTCTAAAAATGATTGTTTACGAAAAACCATGCGGGCTCCATCGAGAAACCCGCATGGTTGCTTGCTTTTTGCGAAAATGTCCCCTACCGTACCACTGTACGCCGACGGGAACATTTTCACAAAATATCCCTTCGTTTTTCAATAGTCACTCAGCGTGTCGACTTGATCGACACGCTGACGCCGGCAAGATTTGCCGGCGTGTTTTGGTTTATCCGCAAATTTTTTCAATCAGCGCAGCCAGGGCCTTGGCTTTCTCATCAATATATGCCTGATCTGCGCCCTCAATCATGACCCGCACCAGAGGTTCTGTGCCGGAAGGCCGGATTAAGACACGGCCAGTGCCAGCAAACTCCGCCTCCAGACCAGCAATGGCCCCCGCGATCTCCGGGAAATCCATGTACCGGTTTTTATTTTCCAGCTTAACATGGGCGTTATACAAAACCTGGGGCAGCACGGTCACCACACTAGCCAGCTCCGACGCGGTCTTGCCCGTTTTTTTCATGACGGATAAAAACTGCAGCGCGCTGACCAAGCCGTCGCCAGTAGTGTTGTGCTCCAGGAAAATAATATGGCCGGACTGTTCGCCCCCCAAAACATAACCCTTATCCAACATTTCCTCCAACACATACCGGTCTCCAACCTTGGTGCGGGGGATGCTGATCCCCAGTCTCTCGCCTGCCAGGAACAGGCCCAGGTTGCTCATGACTGTAGCCACCAGCGTATTTTTCGCCAGCGTCCCCTGCTCCATCATGTATTTAGCGCAAACTGCCATGATCTGATCCCCGTCGATCAACTTTCCGTGCTCATCCACCGCCAGCATCCGGTCTGCATCGCCGTCAAAGGCGATACCTACATCGGCCCCGATAGAGGTTACATAAGCGCACAGGCTTTCCATATGGGTGGAGCCGCACTGGTCGTTGATATTGACGCCATCCGGCGTATTGTGAATGGCCTCAACATTGGCTCCCAGCTTGTTCAGTGCTTTAAAGGCCGTCTGGTAGCTGGCGCCGTTGGCGCAATCGATAGCGATTTTCAGCCCCTCCAACCGTGTGTCAATGGTAGAAATGGCAAAATTCACATAATCCTCTACCGCGTTATGGTTGGCGCTGACATAGCCTACATCTCCATGGGTGGGCAGTTCCGCAATGGTTTTCCGCCCTTCGATATAGTCTTCAATCTCATCCTCAATTTCGTCCTTCAGCTTATAGCCTTCGCTGTTAAAAAATTTGATCCCGTTATATTCGCAGGGGTTATGGGATGCGGATATCACAACGCCGGCATCCGCCTGATACAGCCGGGTCAGATACGCCACTGCCGGCGTCGGAATAATCCCTAAAGGGATCACCTTCGCTCCCATGGAGCAAAGCCCCGCAGTTAGGGCCGCCTCCAGCATGTCGCCGGATTTACGGGTATCTTTTCCAATCAAGATCCGCGGCCGCCGGGCCGCTGCCTTCGTCAGGACATACGCCCCGCTTCTGCCGGTCTTAAACGCCAGCTCCGCGGTCAGCTCGGTGTTGGCGATCCCCCGGATCCCGTCGGTTCCAAACAACTTTCCCATCTTCTCTAAAAACTCCTTTCAAAATATATCCATTATTCCTATTATACTGCAATCAGCCGTAAATGTAAATCTCTTTTTCAAACTTCTTACCCAGATCCGTTGCTAGTTTCCCCAATTTATGCTATAATTGTTTTATATGGTGTATTTTTTTCGGAAAGGAAGCAGTCTATGAACAAAAAGCAGTGGATATTTCTTGTCCTCGCCATACTGGCAACGCTATTTATCTTTATGAATTCGATGCAGCCGGCTGCGGAATCTTCCCAGCAAAGTGGGCGGTTCGTGGCGGCTTTACAGGCTGTTCTAGGGTATCTTGGGCTTTCGGCTGATACAGGGCCCCTAACCGTCCTTATTCGGAAAGGCGCGCATATCGCGGAATTCTTTTTGCAGTCTTTCTGCCTGGGTATGGTGTTTGTCCTTGGACGCAAAAAATTTACAGAACGCGTCATTTACGTTTTCTTCTGCGGTTTGCTGACGGGCTGCATAGATGAATGTATCCAGCTGTTTTCCAGCGGCCGGGGAAGCCGCGTCAGCGATATTTTTGTGGATTTCGCCGGCGTCCTTTTGGCCGGCCTGGTCTGCCTGGTCATAAGCCGGCGGCTGGACAAGACAGTGTAGGAGGGATTTTGCATGGAGCATATTGGATCCATTTTAATATGCGGATATATTATCAACTTTTTTCTCATTATTGCCGTGGTATGCTTTCAGCGCCGGGATCCGGTGGTTTCCGTGGCCTGGGTCCTGTGTTTTATTGCCTTTCCCATTTTAGGCCTGATCATTTTCCTGGTTTTTGGTCTGGGGCTGAAAAACCGTACCATCCGCCTGTATGCCCAAAAGCTGGCTACGGACACAGAGTACGCGAAAAAGCTGCATCGGATCAAGAGCTTTTATGAGATCGATCAGGCGCCGGATATCCGGTTCCCGGACATGGTCAAATACCTTTCCCACGCCGCCAACAGCGCCTATACCTGCGATAACCAGGTACGGATCTTTACAGACGCCCGGGAAAAGTTTGACGCGCTGTTTGCTGATATTCGAGCGGCCCGGGAAACCATCAATTTACTATATTTTATCATCCGGGACGACGAGATCGGGAACCAGCTTTTAGACCTTTTGGTACAGAAAGCCAATGCCGGCGTTGAAGTGCGGCTGATGTTTGACAGCTTTGGCTCTATTACCACACCCCGCCGGATTTTCCGCCGTCTGAAACGCTGCCGCAGCGCGCAGGTGGCTGAATTCTTTTCTATGCGGCTGTTTTCCCATTCCAAAATCAACCATCGGAATCACCGAAAAATTGTAGTTGTTGACGGAAAAATCGCATATTTAGGCGGTATGAACATTGGGGATGAGTATATGGGCAAAAAAAAGCTGTCCCCCTGGCGGGACACCCATATCCGTGTAACGGGCAGCGCTGTGACTGATATCCAGAAATACTTCTGCCTGGACTGGGAGTTCTCCACCGGCGAGAAGCTTACCAGCAACTTATCCAAATTTTTTCATAAGGAAGTGGACGAGCCCGGGCAAGTCCCCATGCAGATCGTGGCCAGCGGCCCGGACTCGAAGGCGGAGGAAATCAAATTCGGGATGCTGAAAATGCTCAATGGCGCCCGGAAATATGCCTACATCCAGACGCCGTATTTTGTCCCGGACAAAGCCTTCTTGACAGCCATCATTATGGCTGCCCAGTCCGGCGTAGACGTACGGGTCATGATTCCCGGCATCCCGGACAAGCCTTATGTCTATTACGCTACCTTATCCTTCGTCGGCGAACTGCTGGACGCGGGCATTAAGGTTTATCTGCATCCCGGTTTTATTCACGCCAAAACATTAGTGGTCGATGACGAAATCGCGACCATCGGCACTACCAATATCGATACCAGAAGCTTTGTACTGCACTTTGAGATCAACGCCTTTATGTATGACGAAAAAACAGCCGTTCAATGCCGGGATATTTTCCTCCGGGATCAATACCAATGTACTGAAATGACACCGGCGCTTTACAGTCGGCGGGGCATCGGGAATGTGATGAAGGAAGGCTTTTTCCGGCTATTCTCCCAAATTATGTGAGGTAATTGCTATGCAGATTCCAAAGGATTTTGAAACCCGCATGCGGTCTATGCTAGGATCGGACTATCCCGCTTTTGCGGCAGCCCTTTCTTCCCCGGAGCAAAATATTGGGCTGCGGATTGTCCGGCCTGCGGCCCGGCCGCTGGTGCTTTCCCGCCTTGGCTATATGGATCCGGTGGTCTGGTGCCCGGATGGGTTTTACACCGATAAATCCAAAATTTCCGGCAGTCACCCTTATCACATAGCCGGATTGGTGTATTTTCAGGAGCCCTCCGCTATGGCCCCGGCAGAAGCCTTAGATATTCAGCCCGGTGACCGGGTGTTAGACCTTTGCGCCGCGCCCGGCGGCAAAGCCACCCAGGCCGGCGCTAAGCTCCAGGGCCAGGGACTTCTGGTCGCCAACGAGATCATTCCCAGGCGGGCACAAGTCTTAGCGGAAAATATCACCCGGTGCGGGATCCCGAACTGCATTGTCTCCAATGAGGTTCCCGAACGGTTAGCGGCACGATTCCCGGGCTTTTTTAACAAAATTATTGTAGACGCACCCTGCTCAGGAGAGGGGATGTTCCGCAAGGAGCCCCAGGCCATTGCGGAATGGAGCCTTGCCCATACCCAGTCCTGTGCCCGGCGGCAAACGCGCATCTTAGACTGCGCGGCAGAGATGTTAGCGCCCGGCGGCAAAATGGTTTATTCCACCTGTACCTTTGCCCCCTGCGAAAACGAGGGTGTCATAGACAGCCTGCTGGCATCCAATCCCGCGCTGTCCTTGGCCGAATCCGGGCTTACCGGCTTGTCGCCTGGGAATGGCACCTGGGCTGGCAGCATGCGGGATCTGTCTGGAACCAGACGGGTTTTTCCTCATCTGCAACGGGGAGAAGGGCACTTTATAGCGGTTTTACAAAAAAATGGGACGGATGTAAATCCAACACCTCCCCTGCGCTCTACGGCGCCGCCGGCAGATTACCGTACTTTTGAACAGCAGGCACTGAAAATCCGGTTGGACGGCGGCTTTCAGCTATTTGGCGACCATCTTTATCTTGTTCCTGCCAATATCCAGGGACTGAAGGTCGTCCGAGCAGGACTCTATTTGGGGATTTGTAAAAAAGGCCGGTTTGAACCATCCCACGCTTTAGCACTAGCCTGCCGGCAAGCGGATTTCCAAAATACCTTGAACTTTTCAGCCGACGACCCGTCGCTGGCCGCGTTTCTGCATGGGGAAACGCTTTCCTGCGCCGCAGCAGGCTGGACCGCCGTATGTGTGGACGGCTTCCCCATCGGATGGGGGAAGGCTGCCGGCGGGATTTTAAAAAATCATTTTCCAAAAGCCCTGCGGCTCTGACCATTTTACGGCAACCAAAAAAACAGACAGGCGAACGCCTGTCTGTTTTTTTATTTGGTGCCTTTAGGCGTGGGAATAAACCCCCAGTTCTACTGGGGGAAGATAA